>JBCBMN010000014.1:0-29854 GCA_039822745.1 Pseudomonadota bacterium
CTCGCCCGTGGTGAGCTCGCCCGCCAGGTGCCGCTTGATCGCCCAGTCGAGATGCGCCCACCCCACTTGCAGCTTGGCAGACAAGTCCGCGAGCGTGAACTTGGTGTTCTGGAACTCGAAGACGGTCTTGCCGAATGCCTTTCGGTCCTTGGTGAACTTGACCGCTTCATCGAACGCACGCTGAGCGCCGCTCTGAGCGCCCACGGCGATCGAAAGCCGTTCTTGCGGCAATTCCTCCATCAGATGGATGAAGCCGCGATTCTCGCCGCCCAGAATGTTCGTCTTGGGCACGCGCACGTCGGCAAAGAACAGCTCGGACGTGTCGGCGGAGTGCTGGCCGATCTTGTCGAGGTTGCGGCCCTTTTCAAATCCCGGCGTGTCGGCATCGACCAGAACGAGGCTGGTGCCCTTGGCGCCCGCATTGGGATCGGTCTTGGCGACCACGATCACGACATCGGCGTTCTGGCCGTTGGTGATGTAGGTTTTGGAGCCATTGATGACGAGGTGATTGCCATCCTCCACCGCCGTGGTGCGGATGCCTTGGAGGTCGGAGCCTGCGCCCGGCTCCGTCATCGCGATGGCGGTGATGACGTCGCCGGAAATCATGCCGGGGAGATATTTGGCCTTCTGCTCATCGCTGCCCAGCCGCTCAAAGTAATTGACGGTGATGTCGTTCTGCAGAGTGAAGCCCGCGCTGGTGCCCAGATAGGCGACTTCTTCATTGAGGATGCAGTTGAAGCCAAAATCGAGGCCCAGCCCGCCATTCTCTTCCGCAACGGTGGGGCACAGCATCCCCGCTTCACCCAAAGCCTTCCAGGCGGAACGCGGAACGATGCCATCGGCTTCGTGTTGATCCAGATGAGGCTCCATATGCTCGGCCAGCACTTTGCGAACCGTGTCGCGGAAAGCCTCGTGATCTTCATTATAGGCGAATCGATTGGCGGTATCGAGCATGGCTGTCTTCTCTCCAAAAAGACGAATTTTCTTTGCTGTAGAGTTCAAGCCTGACGATGCGCCACGGTCAAGCGGGAAAGGTGAGCGGGCGCAAAGGGAGCATTTCCGTTAAGGATGGTGCAGCGGGCGCAAGCTCTTGGGCGAGTACTTAGCGTATGCTGCAACACTTTATGAACACAAGCTAAATTACGGAAATATGTCAATAAACTTAAATCTAGTGCATCCAGACACTCATAGTGTATTCATTATGAAAGTCATAATTCTCTCCTCGTCTTGAAGAGAGCTGCTCAGTGAAAAAACAACTCGGGCCGACCAACGCTGAAGGGCTTTTGAACGGGGCATAGGACTCTTTTTGATCAGGGGTGGATCACTATGAAATTCGGCCAGTACTCATTTCGCGCGCTTGCCTGCGTTTCCGCTTTGGCAATGCTTCAGGTTCCCGCATCTTACGCTCAGACCGCCGCGACCGGATCAGAGTTTGAACTGCTTTATTGGAAAGCGCTGTCGCAGAACATGACCGCTGAAAAGCTGGAAGCGTATCTGCGTCAGTTCCCCAATGGGGTGTTTGCCGAGCTCGCTCGGATCAAGCTGGCAGAGTTTCGCGCCCAAGCGCCTGCCGCTGCCGCGCCAACACCGGCACCTGCTCCCGTAGCTCCGCTGCCTGCTCCGGCACCTGCACCGGCTCCGGCGCCCGCACCTGCACCAGCGCCGGCACCAACGCCAACGCCGACCGTATCCTTCAATGCACCGGCACCAACTCCGGCACCTGCACCAGCACCAACGCCGCCTGCGCCTGCTCAACCAGCCGCAGCCTCAGCCAATGCTGCCGACGATGTCATGGCAGAGGTGATGGGCGCAACGTCAAACACGCCGGGCCAGCCAGCGCAGCCAGCTCAGCCGGTTCAAATCGCGCTTCCGGCGCAGCCAACCATGGCCAATGTGCCGCAAGTGGCTCTGCCTGCCAGCTTCTGCTCCGCGCTGGAACGCAATCGCTTCCACGACACGGTCTATCGCCCGGCGCGCAATGTCGCCAACAACAACAATGAACTGGCGATCGCCTATCTCGAAGCCCTCAAGGTCGAGTATGATCGCTACGATCAGCAAGGCCAGATCGAGCAGACCAAGCTGATAGCGGACACGGCCCAAACCTATCAGCAGACGGCCACCCGCGCTTATGATGTGAGCGTCCAGTACGATCGGCTGTTCAATCAATTGATGGCAGTCGCTGTTGTCGACTGTCCGGCAAACTAGGGAGGCAAGACCATGGTTCGGCTTTCCTTCCTCGCCGCCGCAGCAGGCCTGCTGTTCGCTCAACCAGCCCATGCAGAATGCTGGGACGAAACAACCTTGAACGCTGCCCGCCTGTATGAATTCCACATCCGCGTGGAATCTGCAGGGGACCGGTGCCACTATGCCAGCCTGTCAATTGCGCGCGAATATAAAAGCTATTTCGCGAACCATAGCGAGCGGCTGAACAAGGCGGCTGCCACGCTCAACAAGGCATTCTCGCGCGAGAACGGCTTTGCCAAGCGCGCTTCGGACAAATACACCGTCGCGGTGCTCAATAAATATGGCGCAGGACAAACCACGCGGTCGTTCTGCACAACCATGCGGCGCATGCTCAACCAGCTCGCCGACGAGAACAGCACCGAAGACGAGTTGCACACCTTTGCGCTGTTAATGGTGCGCGAGCCGACAATCGAGAAGTTCTGCCCCAACCCCTAGGGGTAATTGCCTCAGGGGTAGTGGCCTCAGCGCTGAAGAGCGATCACACTGCGATCAGGCTGCGCCAGAACTCCTGCACGGCGGGGGATCTGGCGATCGGCTCCATCACGAACAATGCGGCATTCGCGGCGACGGCCAGAATGGTCGCAGGGTGCTTGAGTTTGCCGAGCCGCCACGCGAACAGCAGCGCCATCGTAATGATGATCGCCTGACAGGCGTAGATCGGTGTGTAGAGCGCGGCTTTGTTCTCCACGGTAAAGCCATAAAGGCCCAACCACAGATTCTGCATGCCCCGGCCAAGGCCCGGCATCATCAGCGTGAATGCGGTCGAGGCCATCCACCAGCCGTGATCGGCAGGCGACTTTCGCTTCACAATCGCCATGATGATCTGGATTGTGAAGGCCGTGATCAGCGTCATCTCGATCATCATGATCTGAAAGAAGAACCACGGTTCAAACGGACCCATGCCGCCCGGATTGTCGCGCGCGAAATTGGCGTAAACGATGTCGCGATTGAACTGCCCCGTTGAGAGCAGGATCATCGCGCCCGCCAGCAGCAGCCCGATCATGCCCCACAGGCGGTGGCTGTCCATCTTACCCTTGGCGAACAGGTAAGGCTGCGCAATCAGGAAAAGATACCACAGCGTCGCATTCCAGTAATGGACATGCACCGCCCAGGTGTTGCGGGCGAAATCGCCCCAGTAGTCCATAAAAATCCCGGCTTGCACGACGACAAGCGGCACGATCATCCACGCCCACAGGCTTTTATAGTGCTGCATAGATATCCCCCTACACACCGCACAATATGTCAGCACAAACCTGCCGATGCCAGCACCAATCCCATGACGCTCGTCGTATAGCGTTTGGTCCTGCCCCAGCCGACTGCTACGCCGCGCTTTGAGAGGAATGCGAAAGAGCTCGAACAGGGCCGGTCGCGTATATTGGGAGAGGTCGCCTTTTGACCGAGAGTGCCGATGCGGCGCCCGCTGCGCGCGGGCCAGGACTAGCCACAAAGCTCGCCTATGGCATTGGAGCGGTGGCGTATGGGGTCAAGGATTCGGGCCTCAAATACTTCCTCCTGATCTTCTATTCGCAGGTCATTGGCGTCGATGCGCGGCTGGTCAGCGTAGCGATCCTGATTGCGCTGATGTGCGATGCGATCAGCGATCCGGTGGTCGGCTATTGGTCGGACAATCTGCGGTCCCGCTGGGGCCGACGCCACCCCTTCATGTACGCCGCCGCTCTGCCCATTGCGCTGAGCTTTTATGCGATCTGGAACCCGCCCACAGGCTGGAGCGATGGGGCACTGTTCTGCTACATTCTGGCGCTGACGATCCTGATCCGCACCTTCATCACCTTCTATGAAACGCCCAGCACCGCGCTCGCCCCCGAGCTTTCGGATGATTATGATGAGCGATCGAGCATTCTGAGCTATCGCTATTTCTTCGGGTGGTTTGGCGGTAATGCGATGACTGTCTCGGCATTCCTCATCATCTTCCCCGCCTTTGTCACCGCGACCCACAGCAATGGCCAGTTCAATGCAGACGCCTACAAGACTTTTGGCTTTGCCGGTTCGGTAATCATGTTTGCAGCCATCCTGATCTCTGCGCTGGGCACGCACCGGTATATCCCAAAGCTGCGCACTCCCCCGGCCAAACGCGCAGTCAGCCTCGCTGCGATCTTTCGCGAGATTTATGAGACCATTGCCAGCAAGTCGTTCTACGCCCTGTTTGCAGCGAGCCTGCTGGCCTTCACCTCAAGCGGCCTTACCGCCGGGCTGATCTTTTATTTCACGACCTATTTCTACGAATTCTCCTCCGAGCAGATCGGGCTGATCACCTTTGGCGTGTTCATCTCTTCCTTTATCGGAGGGGGCCTTGCGCCGGTGGTCTCGCGCAAATTGGGCAAGAAGAACGGCGCGTTGATCATCGGCATGATTGCATTTGTCGCCGCACCCTTGCCCGTGCTCTTGCGGTTGATTGACGTGTTACCGCCTAATGGTGACCCGGCGCTGTTCTGGATCGTGCTGGTGGTGCAGACGATCGATGTGGGCCTGATCATCTGCTACCAGATCCTCGCCGCATCGATGATCGCCGATCTTGTCGAACAAAGCGAACTCAACACCGGCAAGCGGGCCGAGGGCATGTTCTTCGCCGCCGCCACCTTCATGCGCAAATTCGGCGAGGGCTTTGGCGTTGTGATCGCAGGCTTTGTGCTGGCAGGGGTTGGCCTTGCCGCAGGGGCAAAGCAGGGTGAGGTGCCCGCAGACACTCTATGGAACCTTGGTGCAGTCTATGTCCCGATGGTGTGGGCGCTGTTCACTTGCGTGATCCTGATCATCCGGTTCTATGACATTGACAGGGCCAAGCACGAAGAGACAGTGCGCCAACTGGCCGAACGCAGCGCGGGTTGAGGATCGCGAGAGAGCGGGTCAAGCGCGAAGGCCGACCTTCAGCTTACGAGCCAGAATCCGCCATTTCTTTTCCGAGTGCGGTCCGGTAGGCGATGAGATTACAGGGACGCGTCGTTTTGGCAGGTACACTTCACCGCAGAAGGTGGCACCGTAAGTCCATTCAGGCGCGCTTCTTTTTGTCCAGTCCTGATCCATATGAATGTTGGAGCGCCCCCTATGCCGATCGAAAAGCTAGAGCGACTGTTTCTTGTAGTTCCCGCGTTGACACTCCCGCTGATAGCCCTCGCATATGGTTTTGCGCACGAGCTCAAAATAGGCAGCCTGTTTGATATCGACACCGCCCCACTTCACACGCGCAACATACTGCGGGCGACTATGGGGATTTACTTGGCTGTGTCGGGATTGTGGATGGCGGGTTTTCTCACCCCCGCACTTCGTCGGCCAGCCTTGTGGTGTCTCACCCTTTTTATGTCAGGCGTTGGCATGGGACGTATCCTCAGCATGCTCCTTGACGGTTGGCCACATCCTGTCTTCGTGCTCTTCGCCGTCTTGGAAGTAGTGATGGCGACCACGGGCTGGCTGATAATCACCAGAAAGGCGCAAACAGCCTAGGCTAAGGAGAGGGAGCTTTAAATCTCAAGCTGGCTAACTGCAGCCAGATCCAAGCGTCCCTTCCCACCCCCATCAGCAATCGGGTGCAAGGCATTGGGCATAGCGCGAATGCCGACGATGCTGTTCGGCGCGTGCTACCTCTTTGAGCGCGGCATCCGGTAGGGCAGCATGAATTGCACCAGCGGGTTCGCAAAGCGGCGCATGTCGAGGCTTTCCTGCACCGCCACCACTTGCTCGCCGTAAAGCTGTGAGGTCAGTTCGGCGCGCGAATAGAAGGGGGTGTCTTCCCATGAGCGTTGCACTCTGGAAAGGCCGATTTCGGAGCGGGTGCGGCGCTCGATTCCCCATTTGCTCCTCGGCAATTCGGCCATGGAGGGAAGCTCAGCCTCCTCCGGCAGGCCCTGTGCGTTGAAGCGGATGGCGCTGGCGAACAGTGAGCCGTCGCTGCGCTCGCCTTCGTAGCACACCACTGCGCCCTCGCGCATATGCGCGCGGCTCCAGTGCCAGACGCGAAAGCCGTCCTCCAAAGGCTCGCTGCCACGATTGTGATCGAAATAGCCCTTGCCTGTCCATGACAGGCCCGGCTCATCCATAGTGACTTCGATCCGCGCGCGCGGGGCCATGCAGTGCCAGATGTGGTTCTCATTGCCATCGAGCGCAAAGCTGGCCGGGTTGAGCGCTTCGGGGATCACCCGCACCTTGCCGCGCACTGGGCGGCGGATCGGGTTGAAGAGGCGCGTATCGCGCTCCTCAATCGTGATTTCGAGCGCATTGCCATTCCACTCGACATGGCTGGGGCCGACGGTCAGTTCGCGCTTGCTGCGGGTCACGCTGTGCTCGGGTCGCTCGGTCATCACCCATCGCGCATTGGGTCCATAGAGCGCGACATTGATGCAGGAATGGTCGAGCGGATTGCCCCGGCCCGAGGCCTTGTAATAAGGAGAGAAGACGCTGCCGACAAAGGCAATGATCGTCAGGCCGTGCTGCCCGTCTTCGCTGATGGCGTCGATATACCACCAGGAGTAGCCGCCTGGTGGAATTTCCTCGTTGAAGCGCGGTCCGCGCAGATGGTCTTGGCAGCCAGCTGACCGGACAAGGCGGCCATAGGCACGCCGGCGGCCGGATGGGTTGCCCCGCCCGTGCAGTAAAGCCCCGGGATTTTCGTTCGCGGTCCTTGCCGCAGGAAAGAGGCCGCCCAGCCGTGCGACGCTCTGCCATAGAGGGCTCCGCCCGTCGCCGGGAACAGGCGCTCCCACTCCTGCGGGGTTGCGAGGTGGTGCGGCATCGGCTCTTCCAGCTCCAGTCCGCAGCGGCGCAATGTCCGCCTCAGCCCTGTGTTGCATCTCTCGATCTCCTCGCTTGAATAGGTGTGGGTGTCCCCGTTGGCAGGGGCATTGACGATCATCTGAATGCGCTCGCGCCGCCCGGCGACGAATGGTGTTGCGGCGTCATGGTTGACGCTGGCATGGCTCGCTCCGCGATCCTGAGCGCACAGGTAAACCGTAGGCTCGGAGGGCGGCTGTCCGCTGGCGATCTCGCGAAATTCGCGCGCATAATCGGATGAGAAGAAGACGTTGTGGTGCTGTAGGTCGAAGCCTTCGGTCTTGGCATGGGCGAACCACACCAGCGCGGAGAGCGATCGCTTGGCATCGGGCATACGCGCGACCGACTTGGAAGGCCCCTCGCCGAACTTTCCGTGCGCAAGTGCTGCCGGATCGGCGTTGGAGATCACCATATCGGCATGGATCACATCGCCATTGGTGAGGCGCACCCCGCTCACTTTCGCATTGTCGGTGAGGATTTGTGCGACGCGCGCGCCGGTGCGAATGCGGGCCCCGCACTTGCGCGCCAGCTCTGCCAAAGCCTTGCCCAAAGCGTGAATGCCGCCATCAATCAGCCACACGCCCTTCGCCTCGCTATGCGCGATCAGCATCAGAGTTGCCGGAGACTGGAACGGATCAGACCCGCAATAGGTCGAATAGCGCCCGAACAATTGCTGCAAGCGCGGGTCCTTGAAATGCCCTCCGATCGCCTTCCAAAGGTTGTCGAAGGGGCGCATGGCAAGCTGATCGTGGATGCGCCACGGCCCCATGCGCCACATCATTGGCAAGGGGGTTGAGGCGCTGTCCCCGCGCAGAAAGGGGTCGTCCAAGACCTCGTAAATCCGCTTGGCCTCTGCGCGGAACGATCGATAGGCGGCGGCTTCGGCGGCGCCGGCGAAATCGCCAATCGCTTCCTCGCTGCGCTCAGAGTCTGCAAACAGATCAAGCGTCCCGCTGCTGTCCCAGGCATGGCGGGCAATCACTTGGGCGGTTTCGATGCGGACATGATCGTCCAGTGCAGAGCCGCATTCGGCAAAGACATCGTCGAACACGTCGCGCATGGTGAAAACGGTCGGGCCACCGGCGACCGGGACGCCGTCGATTTCGATCTGGCGCGCTTTCCCGCCGACCCAGTCCTCTTTCTCCAGAACCGTCACGCGAAAACCGCGCGCAGCAAGAAGGGCGGCGCTTGTAAGCCCCCCAATTCCCGCTCCGATTATGGCGACATGCTCCGTCACCGACTCTCCCCAGATGTCTTTCTGGACGGCTTAGTATTGACCTTGTCACATCATCTGTCCAATTATTTAGACAAATGAATTGTCAAGTTCGCCCGTGCTAAAGCCTGATGAAGGTACGCTAAGTCGCCCGCCGCTCTCGCGAATGGAGCGCTGGCGGATCGCATATGTCGCGCGGCGAAACGCGATTTTTGGCAGCAATTCGTTCCAGTACTGGTGCGCGCGCCTGCCCTTCATCCGCGGGGTTGCAAAGGCACGCGCGACTCAGATGATGGATCACATTGTCGGGTTCACCTATTCGCAGGTGCTCAAAGCTGTGGTGGAAACAGAGCTGCTCGATCTGCTTGCCAATGGCCCGGTCACAGCCGCCGAAGTCGCGCATTACACCCGGCTGAGCCAGGATGCAGCGCTCGCATTGCTGAGGGCAGCGCGCGCGCTCGATCTGGCAGAGGAAGTGGTCGAGGATGGCTGGATGCTGGGCCAGCAAGGCGCTGTGCTGGTCGCTGATGAAGGCACGCAGGCGATGATCCAGCACCACCGCCTGCTCTATCGCGACCTGCTCGAACCGCTCGACCTGCTGCGCAAGGATCGCAAACAGCCGACCGAGCTGTCGCGCTACTGGTCCTATGCTGGTGCGTTGCATGGCGCGGCCGAGCGCGGGGCGGAAACCAAGGAATATTCGCGCCTGATGGCCGCCTCGCAGCGTTACGTGGCGGATCAGGTGCTGGCCGCGTTCAAGTTTAACGGTGTCGCCAGCCTGCTCGATGTAGGCGGAGGGCACGGCGCGTTCATTCGCCGAGTCGCCGAAGCCTATCCGGCGATGCGCGTTGGCCTGCTGGACTTGCCCGAAGTGGCGGAGACCGCTTTCGCCCCGCTCGCCAAGACTCTCGGAGCCAAGCGGGTCACTTGCCATCCCGGCAATTTCTTCGAAGACGCGATTCCCGATGGCTATGACATGGTCAGCCTCGTGCGCATCCTGCACGATCACGACGACGGGCCCGCCGCTTCGCTTTTGGGCAACATTCGCGCAAGCCTTCAGCCCGGCCAAAGACTGCTGATTGCCGAGCCCATGGCGCGCATTCCGGGTGCCGAACCGATGGGAGAGGCCTTTTTCGGTTTTTACCTGTGGGCGATGGGCTCTGGCCGCGCGCGCAGCCCGGATGAAATCCGCGCGATGCTGAAAGAGGCCGGTTTTTCCCGCTCTCGACTGATCGCAGGCCCGCAACCGGTCATCGCGAGCATGATCGTCGCGACAGCCTGACAAAAAGACTGTCCGCTTTAATTGACACTGTTGTCCGTAAGGCGTAGCAGACACACAGGAGAAACAGCTTTGGGAGTTGCGCGAGTCGCAATTCGAGGATCCCGAGGAAACCCGGAAGGGTCGGACACAATGGAAACACTGGCGGTAATTCTTGAGGGACCTGAGCGCTTGGCGCTTCGGACGCTTGAGCTCAATCCGCTGGGTTTGGGCGATGTCCTCGTAGAGATCGCCTATAGCGGGATCAGCTCCGGCACCGAAAAACTGCTGTGGTCTGGGCAAATGCCCAGGTTTCCCGGCATGGGTTATCCGCTTGTCCCCGGCTACGAATCGGTTGGGCGCATCATTGATGCGGGCGAAGAGGCGCGCGGGCGGATCGGTGACTGGGTGTTTGTGCCCGGCGCCAATTGCTACAGCGATGCGCGCGGCCTGTTCGGCGGCACGGCGCGGCAGCTGATCGTCCCCTCGGCGCGCGCGCTGCCTGTGCCAGAGACATTGGGTGAGAACGGCGTGCTTTTCGCGCTCGCCGCCACCGCACTCCACGCAATCAATTCGGGCAAGACGCCTGATCTTATCATCGGGCACGGCGTCCTTGGACGCTTGCTGGCACGGATCACCATGGCGCTGGGCGCAGAGGCTCCGGTGGTGTGGGAGACCAATCCTGCGCGGCGCGAGGGTGCGCTGGGCTACACAGTCCTCTCACCCGATGAAGATGAACGCCGCGACTATCGCTCCATTTATGATGCAAGCGGCGATGCGAGCATTCTGGATGCGCTAGTTGGTCGCCTTGCCAAAGGTGGTGAGATTACGCTGGCTGGCTTCTATTCGGGCCGGATCGATTTTGCCTTTGCCCCTGCTTTCCAAGCCGAGGCGCGCCTGCGCATCGCGGCGGAATGGCAGCCACAGGACATGGTCGGCACGCGCTCTCTGGTGGAGCACGGGCGGCTTGATCTCGACGGCCTCATCTCGACCCGTCGCCCGGCGAGCGAGGCAGCGGACGCCTATCCGCAAGCCTTTAGCGACCCGGATTGTCTCAAAATGATACTCGATTGGAGCGCTGCATGAGCATGTTGGAAACACAGGCCGAGGCGCTGCGCGAAGAAGCGAGCCACGAACCCGATCCGGTTCACATGCGACCCGAAGAGGGCGAGGCGAAGAGCGAAACGCAGGTCATCGCAATTTATGGCAAGGGCGGCTCGGGCAAGAGCTTTGCGCTCTCCAATCTCAGCTACATGATGGCCCAGCAAGGCAAGCGTGTGCTGCTGATCGGCTGCGATCCCAAATCAGACACGACCAGCCTGCTTTTCGGCGGCAAGTCCTGCCCCACCATCATCGAAACTTCGTCCAAGAAGAAACTCGCGGGCGAAGATGTCACGATCGAAGATGTCTGCTTCCAGCGCGATGGCGTGTTCGCCATGGAACTGGGCGGCCCTGAGGTTGGTCGCGGTTGCGGCGGTCGCGGCATCATCCACGGCTTTGAACTGCTGGAGAAGCTGGGCTTCCACGAATGGGGCTTTGACTATGTCCTGCTCGATTTCCTGGGCGATGTGGTGTGCGGCGGCTTCGGCCTGCCGATTGCCCGCGACATGTGCCAGAAAGTGATCGTTGTCGGCTCGAACGACCTGCAGTCGCTCTATGTCGCCAACAATGTTTGCCATGCGGTCGAATATTTCCGCAAGATGGGCGGCAATGTCGGCGTGGCCGGCATGATCGTGAACAAGGATGACGGAACCGGCGAAGCGCAGGCTTTTGCAGACGCCGTCGACATCCCGGTGCTCACCGCGATCCCTGCCGATGAAGACATCCGGCGCAAGAGCGCCAATTACCAGATTATCGGAAAGCCAGGCGGCGAATGGGCGGGTCTTTTTGAAGAGCTTGCCAAAAACGTCGCCGAGGCCCCGCCGCGCCAGCCAAAACCAGTCGACCAGGATGGTTTGCTAAACCTTTTCAGCCCCGAAGAAACGGGCGGGAATGTTGAGCTGATCCCAGCCACTCAGGCCGATATGCGCGGCGGGATCTTTGAAGAAAAGCCCAGCCTGGAGGTCGTTTACGACGAAATCTGATGGCTGATCTTACCGCCTCGAACCCCCAGGATATGGCCCAAGAGATGGGACGCGAACGCGACCAGCTGGACCTTGGCTCCGCACCTGAAGCTGCGGGCGCCTGTTCGAGCAAGGATACGATGGCTAAGGCCGCGCGCGCCGCGGGTAAGAGCGAGGTGCTTGATCAATATGCGGCGGACTATCCGGTCGGCCCGCATGACCAGCCGCAATCGATGTGCCCCGCCTTTGGCAGCCTGCGCGTCGGCCTGCGGATGAAGCGCACCGCAACGGTGCTCTCGGGCAGCGCGTGCTGCGTCTACGGCCTCACCTTCACCTCGCACTTCTACGGCGCGCGGCGGACGGTAGGCTATGTGCCCTTCTCCTCTGAAACGCTCGTCACCGGCAAGCTGTTTGAGGACATCAAGGAAGCGGTCGAGGACCTCGCCGATCCAGAGAATTACGACGCGATTGTCGTCACCAATCTGTGCGTCCCCACGGCAAGCGGCGTCCCGCTTCGGCTGTTGAAGAAACAGATCAACGGCGTGCGGATCATCGGCATTGACGTTCCCGGTTTTGGCATCCCGACCCATGCCGAGGCGAAGGACGTACTGGCCGGCGCGATGCTTCAATATGCGCGTGAGGAAGTCGCCGCTGGCCCGGTGGCCGCGCCGACCAACCGCACTGACAAGCCTTCGATCACGCTGCTGGGTGAGATGTTCCCCGCAGACCCGGTGGTGATCGGGCAGATGCTCGAACCGCTTGGTCTGGCCGCTGGCCCGGTTGTGCCGACACGCGAATGGCGTGAGCTGTACTCCGCGCTTGATTGCGCCGCAGTTGCCGCGATCCATCCCTTCTACACCGCCAGCATTCGCGAATTTGAACATGCCGGACGGCCCGTCATCGGCTCTGCTCCTGTTGGGGCGGATGGCACGGCCGCCTGGCTGCAATCCATCGGTGACACGCTGGGCCTGCCTCAGGACAAGGTCGACGGGGTGAAGAACGCCATGATCGGCGCGTGCAAAGGCGCGCTCGCCTCCATGCCGATTAACGGGCGCATCACCTTGTCGGGCTATGAAGGCTCTGAATTGCTGGTTGCGCGCCTGCTGATCGAGAGCGGCGCGGATGTCCGGTATGTCGGCAGCGCCTGCCCGCAGACCAAGTGGTCTGACGCAGATCGCGAATGGCTCGAAGCGCACGGCGTACACGTCAATTTCCGCGCCAGCCTTGAAGAGGACATCGCCGCAGTCGAGGAATTCCGCCCTGACCTTGCGATTGGCACCACCCCTGTGGTGCAGCATGCCAAGGCCAAGGCTGTTCCCGCGCTCTACTTTACCAATTTGATCTCCGCCCGCCCCCTCATGGGTCCGGCAGGCGCGGGGAGCCTCGCGCAGGTCATCAATGCGGCCATGTCGAATAAGGATCGGTTCGACAAAATGCGCGACTTCTTCGAAGGCGTGGGCGATGCGCACGCTGCTGGCGTGTGGGAAGACACGCCTGTCGACCGCCCCAAATTTCGCAAGAAATATGCGGCTCTGAACGAAGCGGCGCGCAAGGCGTCCGAGGCGGTGGGCACATGACGCTCATCTTGGACCACGATCGCGCCGGCGGGTACTGGGGTGCCACTTACGTCTTTACGGCGGTAAAAGGCCTGCAGGTCATCATCGATGGCCCGGTGGGCTGCGAGAACCTGCCAGTGACAAGCGTGCTGCACTACACCGACGCGTTGCCACCGCACGAACTGCCGATCGTGGTGACGGGTCTGGGCGAAGAAGAGCTCGGCAAGACCGGAACCGAAGGCGCCATGAAGCGCGCTTGGGAAACGCTCGATCCCGAACTGCCCGCAGTGGTGGTGACCGGCTCGATTGCCGAAATGATCGGCGGCGGCGTCACGCCTGAGGGCACCAATATCAAGCGCTTCCTGCCGCGCACGATTGACGAGGATCAGTGGCAATCCGCTGACCGCGCGCTGACCTGGCTGTGGACCGAATTTGGCCCCAAGAAAGCCGTCAAACCCAAGGAGCGCAAAGAGGGCGAAAAGCCGGTCGTCAACATCATCGGCCCCTCTTACGGCATGTTCAACATGCCAAGCGATCTGGCGGAAATCCGCCGTTTGATCGAAGGGATCGGCGCTGAAGTTGGCGTGGTCTTTCCGCTGGGCTGTCACCTCGCTGACATCCGCCAGCTGGGCACGGCTGACGCCAATGTCTGCATGTATCGCGAATTTGGTCGCAATCTGTGCGAGACGCTGGAGCGGCCATACTTTCAGGCGCCCGTTGGCCTGTCTTCTACCACCAAGTTCCTGCGCGCTCTGGGTGCTGAACTGGGCCTTGACCCGGAACCCTTCATTGAACGTGAGAAGCACACCACGATCAAGCCGCTATGGGATCTGTGGCGCTCGGTCACGCAGGACTTTTTCGGCACGGCCAGCTTCGGCATTGTCGCCAATGACACCTATACGCGCGGTATTCGCCACTTCCTTGAAGAGGATATGGGCCTGCCCTGCGCCTTCGCCTTCAGCCGAGAGGCCGGGGTAAAGCCCGACAACGAAGCCGTGCGCGAAGCGGTGCACAAGACCGCGCCGCTCGTCGTCTTCGGTTCGTACAATGAACGCATGTATATGGCTGAGAACGCTGGCGTTGGCTTTGGCCCTGCCGGTCAGTTCATTCCAGCCAGCTTCCCAGGTGCCGCCATCCGCCGGCATACGGGTACGCCTTTCATGGGCTATTCGGGCGCGACATATCTGGTGCAGGAAGTGTGCAATGCGCTGTTCGATGCGCTGTTCCACATTCTGCCCCTGGGTACAGACATGGACAAAGCGCCCGCAACGCCAGCCCGGATCGAAGCTGAATTGATCTGGGACAATGACGCCAAGGCTCTGCTTGACCAAATGGTTGAGGAACAGCCGGTTTTGATCCGCATTTCTGCGGCCAAACGCCTTCGCGACGCCGCAGAACGCACCGCCCGCACACGTGGGCTAGAGAGCGTTACACGAGATTGCCTTGCGCCCGGGACGGCCAAGGCGGAACTGGAAGGGGCCGAGGCATGATGCATCGCTCCTTCATCAATTACGCGGGTGTGGCCGCGTTTAGTCATCGAATTGCCTGGGGATCGGGCTCATCCAATCCACGTGGGGGATCACGCGGGGATGCCGACGGGGGCTTAGCCCTCAAATACCCAACTGATACGGAGACTAAATTATGGTTGATCCGACTCCCGGTGAGCGCATCGGCACTTACCTGACGCCTGAAGAGGCCCAGGAAATCCACAAAGGCTTCATGAGCACGTTCATGCTCTATGTTGGCATTGCGGTCGTCGCTCACGCCCTGATGTGGGCTTATAAGCCTTGGTTCGGCTCGAGCTGGGGCGTCTGATTGGTCGCTGAGCGGCCAAGTGCCGTTCATCCGAACAATCTGATCCAAATTTTAAAGGAAATCCATCATGTGGAGAATCTGGCTTCAATTTGACATTCGTCGGGTGCTTGTTGGCCTGCACGTCGTTCTGGCGCTGCTTGCTTTCACCATCCACTTCCTGCTGCTCAGCACGGAGCGTTACAACTGGCTCGACAACCATCCGGATGCCAAGCCTGCTGCAACGGCTCTGATCGAAGCTCCTGAGAGCCCGATCGCGAGCTAAGGCTAGCCAAAATGTGAGGGGGCAGGTTCGCCTGCCTGCCTCCTAACAACTCTCGAGCAACCTTCAAAACCCGCCTCGATTGCGGGAAGGATGGACCTATGGCGCTCCTTAGTTTCGAGCGGAAATACCGCGTGCGCGGTGGCACAATAATCGGCGGCGACCTATTCGATTTCTGGGTTGGCCCGTTTTATGTCGGATTCTTTGGAGTGACGACGGCCATCTTCGCAGGTCTTGGCACGATGCTGATCTTTTCAGCCGCGCTTCAGGGACCGACAATGAACCCCTGGCTGATCGACATTCAGCCGCCTTCGGTTGATAACGGCCTATCAATCATGCCCTTGAAAGAGGGCGGGTACTGGCAATGGATCACGGTGTGCGCGCTTATCGCGTTCGGATCGTGGGTCATGCGTCAGGCCGAAATCAGCCGCAAACTGGGCATGACTTATCACGTGCCTATCGCATTTAGCTTTGCCGTTTTCGCCTATTTCACGCTGCAGGTCATCCGGCCGATGTGGATGGGCGCATGGGGGCACGCATTCCCCTATGGCATTTGGACACACCTCGATTGGGTGTCTTACACCGGATACACTTACGGCAATTTCCACTTCAACCCGATCCACATGCTCGCGATCACGTTCTTCTTCACGAATGTCCTCGCATTGGCTCTGCATGGCGGCCTGGTTCTGTCGGCGGTGAACCCGTCGGAAGGCACCGAGGTCAAGACGCCGGAATATGAAGACACCTATTTCCGCGACTTCATCGGCTATTCGGTCGGTACGCTGGGCATTCACCGCGTGGGCATGTTCCTGGCTCTGAATGCGGGCTTCTGGAGCGCGATCTGTATCGTGATTTCAGGCCCGATCTATGCCGGCAGCTGGGTCGATTTCTGGGAATTCTGGCGTGAAATCCCGCTTTGGAAAGGGGAGGCTTTGACCTGATGGCTACGTATCAAAACATCTTCACTCAGATCCAGGTGAAGGCCGAGCCAGAGCTTGGTGTCCCTCACCTTGATGGAAGCGAGCCGCGTATCAACGCGACCGGCTATTCCTACTGGATGGGCAAACTGGGACAGGCACAGCTTGGCCCGATTTACCTAGGCTGGTGTGGTATCATCAGTCTGGCCTTTGGCTTCATGGCGCTGTTCATCATCGGGATGAACTTTGCCGAACAAGCCAATTGGAGCCCGATCACCTTCATGCGCGAGTTCTTCTGGCTCTCGCTTGATCCTCCGGGTCCGGAATATGGCTTTGACTTCATGGTTCCGCTTAAGGAAGGCGGCTGGTTCATCATGACTGGCGCGTTCCTGACGATCTCGGTCCTGTTCTGGTGGGCCCGCACCTATATGCGCGCACGCGCTTTGGGCATGGGCTATCACATCCCCTGGGCGTTTGCCTCGGCGATCTGGCTGTTCCTCGTGCTGGGCTTCATCCGCCCTGCGCTGGGCAATGGCTGGGTGGATGCGGTGCCTTACGGGATCTTCAGCCACCTGATCTGGACCAACAACTTCTCGCTCATCCACGGTAACTTCTTCTACAACCCGTTCCACGCGCTCTCGATTGTGTTCCTTTACGGTTCAGCGATCCTGTTCGCGATGCACGGGGCGACGATCCTTGCAACCGGCCGCTATGGCGCGGAACGCGAGATCGAGCAGATTACCGACCGTGGTACGGCCGCAGAACGCGGTGGCCTGTTCTGGCGCTGGACGATGGGCTTCAACGCCTCGATTGAATCGATCCACCGCTGGGCTTGGTGGTTCGCGGTTTTGACGACGCTGACCGGCGGCATTGGCGTGCTGCTTTCAGGCACCGTGGTCGATAACTGGTACATCTGGGCGCAGGAGCACTATTACGCGCCGCAATAAGCGGGTGAAATAGAGCGCCATATAACCGCCCTGCGGTAGAGCCAGCCATCGCGCGAAACCAAGCGCATCGGCTCTACCGGTCGGCATAAAGAAAGGCCCGGCCTCGTGACATGCGAGGCCGGGCCTTTCTTTTTTGGCTTGTGGCAGTGCGGGTGCTGGTTGGGCGGTGCGTGCAGGTCTCGGTTGGCGCTGCCTCGCATGGGTGGGGGCCTGATGCTGGGTGACGGCGCGGACAGGCGGGCAGTTTGACCCCTACGCAGCCCACTCAATCGCGCTTGAGACGGTCGCGCAGGTCCAGAACATGGAGCGGAAACGAAGCCGCCAGCGGCAGCGCAACCCAATACCACGGCGCGCCCACCAAAGCCGCGCGCACGCCCAGCACAATCAGCACGGCCGGCCCCAGCACTTTGGCAATCCGCCAAATCCCCCAGCCTTTGCGTGTGAGCCACAAGGCTTCGATCACAAGCACGAAGATCACTGCGTCAGCAGCCAACCCGCTTGAGAAAAACGTCTCGATCATAGGGCCGATGCGAGGGGAAAGCGCTCCGCCAAAATGTGCCTCAAGCCCAAAGTGTCCCTCAAGCGAAGGGTCCGTTCAGCTCGACCACCGCCCAATTGAGCGCCGCTGCAATGCTCACCCAGATCAGATAGGGCACCAGATACAGGCTGGCGCTGCGCGAGAAGCGTGCGCAGTAGAAAATCAGCCCAAGGATCGAAAGCAGCAGGAAACAGACCTCGACAAACGCCCAATCCGGGCGCTGGAGCCGGAAGAACAGCAGGCTCCAGGTGATGTTGAGGAAGGCGTTCAAGGCAAACAGGCTGATGACGGTCTGAGAGTCGCGCGAAGTCGGTGCGGCTCGCCATGCCGTGATCCCCGCAACGGTGATCATCGCATAGATGATCGTCCAGGCTATCGGGAACAGGCCATCTTGCGGTGTCCAGGATGGCTTTTGGAGGCTCTGATACCACGGACCCAGATCCGTGATCGTTGCCCCCAGGAAAGCCACCAGACCCGCCGCAATGGTCGCCACCGCGATGGGCAGGATCCAAACCGGATTAAAGGTGACGCGCTCTTGTGATCCCGTTTGCATAGCCCTTAACTCGTCTCAGCTTTCAGACCCAACAGGTGCGCTGTGTCTTTCAGGAAAATCTTGACGTGCGCCATCGGTTTGGAGCGCACGAGCTTCTTGTTCATGTAAGCCTGCCAGGTGAGCTGCTGGACGTCCTTGTCATCACACATCGAGACAAAGCGTTCGCGCCGCTTGTCGCTGGAATACCAGAAATACTGCATCACCCCGAGGATCCAGAAGACCCGGCCATGCTCTTTCATAAAGCGTTTGCGCGCATTCTTGAGCGCCTTGGCCTCGCCGGTCTTGAGATATTCGCTGGCCGCCTCGGCGCTGAACTGCCCGCCGACCATGGCGTAGTAAATGCCCTCGCCCGAAGCCGGGGCGACGATCCCGGCGGCATCGCCTGCGACGATCACATCGCGGCCATTTTCCCACCTCTTGAGCGGCTTCAGCGGAATGGGTGCACCCTCGCGCCGGACGGTCTCACACCGATCAAGGCCAAGGTCACCGCGCATTTCGGACACCGCACCGCGCAGGGAAAAGCCTTTGTTCGCGCTGCCCACCCCAATGCTGGCGGTCTCGCCATGCGGGAACACCCAGGCATAGAAATCGGGCGACAAGCGGCCCTGATAGAACACGTCGCAGCGGTTCGCGTCATAGGCTTCGGTGTCATTGGCGGGCGATTTGATGATCTCGTGATAGGCAAAGACGCATTTCACCCGCTCCGCATTGGGCAACGCCTGCCTCGCTACCGCTGAGCGAGCGCCGTCTGCGCCGACTATGCAGCGCGCACGGACTTTCTCGATAAGACCGCCCCGCTCGCGACGAAAGGTGACCAGCGGGTGTTGCTGATCATCGCGCTCAATCTTCTCGAAGGTCGCACTCAGGCGATCCGCGCCGCTTTCCTGCGCCCGCACCCGCAGCCACTCGTCAAACTCGTCGCGGTCCACCATCCCGACATAGCCAATCTCGCCCACCGGCATATCCACCGAACGCCCCGACGGAGCGATCATCCGCGCCGAGCGAGCCTTAGCGACCAGCAGGCTGTGTGGGATATTGAAATCGGCCAGCATCCGCGGAGGAACCGCGCCGCCACATGGCTTGATCCGGCCCCCGCGCTCCATCAGCAGAACCGAGTGCCCCGCAAGCGCCAGCTCGGTCGCGGCGGTCGCCCCGGCAGGGCCTCCACCAATGACAACGGCGTCGTAGATAGTCTCGGTCATGCGAAAATCTCCTGATCTTTGGAGGGCGGGATGGCGGATGGTGCGGAAGTCTTTGGGATAGCGTTCAGGGCGCTTGGGGCGGTTGGCCTGGATGAACCGGAAATGCGCAGCGCGAGGATGGCGGCAGCCACAAACAGCAGCCCTTCAAAGCCAAAGACGATCTGATAGGCGCGGCCCTGATCGCCCAGAATGTAGAGAAAGACATCGCGTCCAGCAGCGCCCAACAGCCCGGCGAACCCGAATGCCACTGCCTGACTGGCGCCCCACACGCCCATGCGCACGCCTTCGCGGGTTTTCTCGCCAGCACCGGCAAGGCCCATCATTGCGCCGATGGCGGCAACCGCGAAAACGCCGTTGCAAAATCCGAGGAAAAGAACATTGGCGAGCAGCGGCCATCCGGGTCCGACAATCGCGGCCAGCGCAAGGCCTGCCAGTCCTACTGCCGAGCCCAGACACCCGCTCACAATCCAGACGCGCAGATCGGTTGGCATGCGCGCCTGAAACGCGCTCCCGCCAATCCCGGCGACGATCATGCCCACAAGCCCGCCTGCATTGAGCATCCCGCCAAGCTGAGTGGTATCGCCCGGCGCCATGCCGAATATCTGCCCGGCGAACGGCTCTAGGATGAGATCCTGCATGTTGTAGGCCATCATCGAGACGAAGATGAAAATGGTGAAGCGTCGCGCGGCAGGCTCGGCAAAGATCTCGCGGATCGCGGTTTTGAATTCGGGCGCTTCCTCTTCCTTGGCGGTTTCTTCAAAGACGTGGTGGCCGCGCTCCAGCCGGAAGGTCGCGATGATCGAGAGAACAATCGTCACAGCCGCGAGGCCAAAGGCGACCTGCATCAGGCCCTCTGGCGTAAAGGGTTTGATCAGCGCGCCAACAAGGATAGCCGAGGCGACAATCCCGGCGATCATCATGATCCATGTGACAGCAGCGGCGGCAGCGCGACGTTCGGGAGCAACGCTGGATGCAAGCAATGCCAAGGCCGAAGTGCCCGCTGCTCCCACGCCAATGCCGATCACGGTGTAACCGAAAATCGCCAGCGCATAGGCAGCAAAGCTCGGCGCGGACATCATCAGCGTGGCCCATGTTGCAAGCAAAGCTCCAGCGGCGAGCACCGCAATTCCGCCGACAATCCAGAGCGTGCGATTGGCACCTTTGTCCGAGCCATGGCCCCAGATCGGGCGGCCCATCTGGATCGCATAATGCCAAGCGACCAGCCCCGCCGGGATAGCGGCAACCAAACCGTATTCGACCACCATCAACCGGTTCAGCACCGTCGTTGCCATCATCACCAGCGCGCCGATGCAGGCCTGCACCAATCCGATCCGCGCAACAGCAAACCAGCTAAGGCCAGCGGTCACTCTAGGGGAAACGGGAGCGTGCATCACACATACCCTCCCAGCCCCAGCGCCGCTGCGAGCATGCCAAGCACGTAGAGCGATACGCCCACGCCATTGTACCACGGCGCATATCTGGCCGGGTCGGACAACAGGCGCGGCATGGCGGCGAGCTGCGCGATCAGCACTCCACCCACCAGAGCTGCGGAGAGCATCATTCCCCACCACGCAAGCAGCGCGATGACGACGACCTGCGCGGCGACCATCACAAGGCAGGCGAAGCGTGCTGCACCCCTTACGCCCATGGTGACGGGGAGCGACTTCAGCCCGGTTGCCCGGTCGCCCTCCACCGCCTTGAAGTCGTTCAAGGTCATGATGCCATGCGCGCCAAGGCTGTATAGGACCAACACGATCAGCACCTCGCTGCGCGGCAAAGCGCCCAGCATCACCGTCGCGCCGGTAAACCAGCTTAACCCTTCATAGGTGAGGCCAACCACCAGCGGTCCGGTCCACCCGCTTGTCTTGAATCGGAAGGGCGGCGCGCTGTAGCCCCATGCCAGCACCAGTCCGACTATGGCGGCTGCGAACACCAATGGCCCCAGCGCCCAGGCGACAGCGGCAGATATCGCTGTGGCGATCAAGGCAATGTACAGACCCCAGCGACCGCCCACTCGCCCCGAAGGGATCGGACGGTCGGGTTCATTGATCGCGTCGACATGCCGATCAAACCAGTCATTCACGACCTGGCTGGTCCCGCACACCAATGGTCCGGCCAGCAGGACACCGCCCGCGACGAACCACAAGCGCCCCTCCAGCCCAGCGCCCGAAGACACCGCGCCGCACATAAAGGCCCACATTGGAGGAAACCAGGTGATCGGCTTCAGCAATTGCACAACATCACGAAGCGCCGGAGGGGGCGCCACGCGAGTCGAGACCGCTGAGCGTTGCATGAGTAGAAATTATGACTGACAGACCAATGCGTCAAATCATTTTGACACTAAACACCTGGACAGCCCCAAAAAAGCGACACAACTGCGCAAGAACGCCTCATTTCCGCCCAGCGCGCACCTTCCGTGCGGCACGCTGGGATGGCGCGCCAGAGCAATCCGCTCGTTCCGAGTTGAAGGCAGGCCTCGGGGCCAAGCCAACCGGCTCGGTCAATCAGTGCATGTTGCGGCGATCAGAATGCGGGTCCACGAAGCGCAAATCGCCTATGCGGCCAGAACGCTGCACTCTTGCAAAAATGTAGGTTGAACCGATCAGTCGGGATCGACGGGCAGATTACCGAGCCCGTAGCGATGCAGCTTTGAATAGAGACTCTGGCGCGAAAGGCCGAGAATCTCAGCTGCCGATGCACGATTGTCCGAGGTGTATGACAAAGCCGCCTCGATACACAGCCGCTCAATCAGGTCGGTGCTTTCGCGGACAATGTCTTTCAAAGACATGCGCCCAACCAGATCGGTCAATTGCTCGACAGAGCGCGGAAGATCCTCATTACCCGGTGGCAGGTCGCGCAGGCGCCGACCAATCGGCCTCACCACAAAGGCATAGAGCGGCTCCTCGCCCGAACTGCGAACAGCGGACAACTCGACCGGCTCACCTTCTGCATCGCTCCCGACGCGCAGGATCGTGCTGACATTGCGCGCAGCCCCATGCTGGCCAACCTGCCCTTCGATAAGGTCCAGATCGATGCCCGGCCGTCCGATCCATTCGCCCAGATGACGCCCGCGCACCTGATCGATACTGGCGGCCTGAACCAGTTCCACAAAGGCATGGTTCGCGTTGACCAGTTCCATCTGCGAGTTCGCAACGATGAAGGCATCAGGCATGTCTTCGACAAGCTCAAGTACGGGCGAGGAGGACATCTCGCTCGCCCCGCCCTCTACGCTTTGAATCATGCGCACCAGCAGGAACTGGCCTCGGTCCTGAGTAAAGCCAGCGATCGAAACCTGGATTTCATGCGCCGGCTTCAGAAGCTTCACGGTAACCGGCGTCACACTGCTGGAACTGAGCGCCGCCCCGACAATCGTCTGAAGCGGATCGCGTGAATCCTTGTCGAGGAAGGCAAGCAGCTTCTTGCCTTGCAGCGATCCGCTGCGGGCATTCATTAGACTATGCGCGGCGCCATTGGCTTCACGAATGCGCAAGGTCTGCGCTTCGACAATCATGACCGGCTCTGCGGAAAGCTCAAACAGCATGCGATAGCGCGATTCAAGTTGCCGCATGCGCATATAGTCGCGCTCAAGCGATTGCTGAACCTGCAGCAATCGCGCTTGGAGCCTGCCGGATTCGCGCAAATCACGACCGAATGCGATGCGGTGCTCGCCGCCATTGACGCTCAGAACAGCGTAGCGGATCGGCACATCGCCATCGCGGGAGGGATGGTTGACCTGCCGCCAGTGCTGAACCTCGCCTCGACGGGCAGCCGCCAGCATTTCCATGATCTTGGGACGGCTCTCGTCGGTAACAGTCTCGATCCAGTTGGTGCCCACCCAGTTTTCAAACCCGGGAAACTCATTGGGATCATAGGCGGCATCCAAGATCGTGCCGGTGTCATCCAGAACCAGTGTCACATCGCCTGCGAGCATCGCAAACTTCATCGCCGCATCGGCATCCAGCGTGTCGAACAGCTCCGCTGCATTGCGGAACGGATTCTTGCCTTCGATACTGTGCTTGCGTGTGAGCATTCTTGTGGTCGCCTTGCCGTTACACGAATGATTGCGCCCGGACAGGCGCAGCTGCAACAAGGCGTTCGGCGGTCTCAAGCGCGGAATTGGCATCCCGACCAGTGCCATCAGCACCAATCTCGGTCACCAGTTCAGGATTTTGATTGATCACACTTCCACCAACAAGAACACAGGTGTGAGGGTTCAAAGACACTCCTTTGATCGATTTAACAAGGCTGGAAAGCGCAGAAACCGAGGTTTTGCTTGAAACTGTCAGCCCGACAAGGTCAACCGGACTGCGTGCGACATGATCAAGCAGTTCGCGGCGCTCGGGAGAAACCAGCACTTCGCTCTGCCATCCGGCCCTTGCGAAGACTTCCTCGATCATCTGCGCGCCAAAACTATGCGTGTCGCCGGGAACGGGACAAAACACGGCTGAGCGCAGCCCCCTGAGCGGAGCCGGTTCTGGCGGGGAGCGCAGGGAGATTTCCCGCATCACTTCCTGAAGGCGCCACAGACCCATTGTTACATCGACGAAATCGCACTCGTCCTGTTCCCACATCTCGCCCAGATGACGCGCGGCAGGCGCAAGCAGGTCAACAAAAGCGCTTTCAACGCTCCCGCCCTGCCCCAGAAAGCGATCAACCGCCTTGAGCAAGTCCGGCGCTTCCAGCCTCACGGCCATTGACGCAAAGTCTTCCGATTCGTCTGGGTTGATCTGTCCGCGGTCCTGTTTTGAATGGATTGCTCCATCGATCATGTGCGCCATCATTAGGCGAGGAATGATATCCCCTTCAAGGACTGCACTCATCGCGTCGTCTGATGCACATGAATTGAACGCCACCTGAGGCTGCGGCGCTGACTGCTTACTTCGCTTGAGGGGCCTGGCAATAGCTTTGCGCAATGCATCGGTACCGATGCCGAACAGGGCGACACCATAATTCGAATGAGTTGTACTCGGAGCTGGCATAACCCGCTCTCCCGATCGCCCGTCATTCGACCCGACGATGCGAGATGCGCATCGGAGCTGTTGGGCGGCACACGACAGGTGATCCAGACCCATAGTGTCGACTCCGGCCTACGCGAATTTTACCTCTGGCGCAATTGCCGAGGCGAACCTGCCGCAAAAACTGTCAAAATAGTTGTACGTCAATATAATTTGACACTCGGCTGAGGAAGGGACTATCGTTCAATCCTGAAAAGAAAGGCGAAAGCTTACACATGACTCGGCAGGACCATGCTTCCCCGGTCGAGCCTGTTGGCACCAAGCCGCAGAGCTTCAAGGGTCAGGGGATCAAGGGCGCGCTCTACTCAACAGAGGAGCGTCACAGACGGGACGAGTCGGTCTGGACTATAGTTCAAGGCGTGTTGGCCCCGCTGCAGTTTGTCGTCTTCCTTGGCAGTCTTTTTCTGGTGTTGCGCAGCCTGTTCACAGGCGAAGGCGCCTTCGCCGCCGACATCTCCATCATACTGAAAACGCTCATTCTTTACACGATCATGGTGACCGGATCCATCTGGGAAAAGGTCGTCTTTGGAAAGTGGCTGTTCGCCCCTGCTTTCTTTTGGGAAGATGTGTTCTCAATGCTCGTCCTGGCATTGCACACCGCCTATCTGGTGATGCTGCTTGGCGGCTATGGCGAGTTCGAGGCGCGCATGATGGTCGCGCTTGCGGGCTATGCGGCCTATGTCATCAATGCTGGACAGTTCCTGCTCAAGCTGCGCGCGGCGCGACTCGAGGCAGCGTCCATTTCCTCTGACAGTCGGGCTGTCCTGGCATGAGCGGGCTCGAAACCTTGTCAGGCTGTGCAAGCCCTCAAAGCCGCGAGAGCGAGCGTCCGGTCCTGCGTGAGCGTGGACAACGCGAAGTGTTCTGTGGATTGACGGGGATCGTCTGGCTCCACCGCAAAATGCAGGACGCCTTCTTCCTAGTGGTCGGCTCACGCACTTGCGCGCACCTGCTGCAATCAGCCGCTGGCGTCATGATCTTTGCCGAGCCACGTTTTGCCACCGCGATCATGGAAGAGCGCGATCTGGCAGGCATGGTCGATTGTCAGGATGAGCTGGACCGTGTGGTCAGCCGCCTGCTGGAGCGTCGCCCCGATATCAAGACGCTGTTTCTGGTTGGCTCGTGCCCCTCAGAAGTTATCAAGCTGGACCTTTCCAAGGCTGCCGAGCGGCTGGGCAAGCAATATATGCCGCAAGTCCGCATCCTCAACTACACTGGCAGTGGGATTGAGACGACTTTTACGCAGGGCGAGGACATGTGCCTCAACTCGCTGGTCCCGGAAATGCCCGCAGCTACGCGCGACGATGCGAAGAACCTGCTGATCGTTGGTTCGCTGCCTGACATTGTCGAAGACCAGTTCCTGCGCCTTTTCGCAGAGCTGGGCATCGATCGTGTCGCCAGTCTGCCCGCTCGCAATGCGCGTGAGCTTCCGCCTGTGGGTCCGAACACGCGCTACCTCCTCGCGCAGCCCTTTCTCGCCGAAACAGCCATGGCGCTGGAAGATCGTGGAGCCCAGCGGCTCGATGCGATGTTCCCATTCGGCGCAGAGGGCACGACCGATTGGCTCAAGGCCGCTGCGCGCGAATTCGGCGTGGACGAATTGCATTTCAACCGCGTGATCGCGCCGGGCCGCGAACGGGCCAAGCGCGCGATGGAGCATGCTCGCGCCGAGTTGGAAGGCAAGCGCATCAGCTTCCTGCCCGATTCGCAACTTGAAGTGCCGCTCGCGCGCTTCCTGGGGCAAGAGATGGGCATGGTCCCGGTCGAAGTCGGCACCCCCTATCTCCACCGCGCGCACTGCGCGAATGACCTTGCTTTGATCTCGGACAATGCGCGGATCAGCGAAGGGCAGCATGTTGATCGCCAGTTGGACCGGGTTCGCGAAGATCGACCCGATCTGACCGTCTGCGGGCTTGGCCTTGCCAACCCGCTCGAAGCCGAAGGGCTGACGACCAAATGGGCGATCGAGCTCGTTTTCTCGCCAATCCATGGCTTTGATCAGGCCGGTGACCTCGCCGAACTCTTTGCGCGTCCGCTGCGGCGGCGCAACCGGTTGGAGGTGTAGGCGATGCAATTGTCTGTCTGGACCTATGAAGGCCCCCCGCATGTCGGCGCCATGCGCGTCGCGACCGCGATGGAGGGGCTGCACTATGTCCTCCACGCACCGCAGGGCGACACTTACGCCGATCTGCTCTTCACCATGATCGAGCGCCGGAACAAGCGTCCGCCGGTCACTTACACCACCTTCGAAGCGCGCGATCTGGGCAAGGACACAGCGCAGCTGTTTCAGGACGCAGCGCAGGAAGCAGTCGAGCGGTTCAAGCCCGAAGCGATCATTGTCGGTGCTTCGTGCACAGCAGAGCTGATCCAGGATGATCCGGGTGGCCTGTCCGAAGCGATGGACCTGCCCTGCCCCGCTATCCCGCTGGAACTGCCCAGCTATCAGCGCAAGGAGAACTGGGGCGCGGCAGAGACCTTTTACCAAATCGTCCGCAACCTCGCTGACACCCGCGTGGAGCGATCGCCGATGGAAGGGCGCGCGGCGCGTGCCAACATCCTTGGCCCCTGCGCGCTCGGTTTCCGCCACCGCGACGACCTCGTCGAAATTCGCAAAATCCTCGACCAATTGGGTGTCGAGGTAAACTTGGTCGCGCCTTTGAACGCACGGCCCTCCGACATCGCCCGCATTGGCGAGGCGGACTTCAACATTGTCCTATATCCCGAGATCGCTGACGAAGCGGCCCGCTGGCTTGAGCGCACGTTCAAACAGCCCGCCATTCGCAGTGTCCCTATCGGCGTGGGCGCCACACGCGCTTTCATTGCCGACGTCGCCGAGCTGGCAAGTGCAGATCCCACGCTTGCCCTCGGCGACACCCATTCCCGGCTTCCCTGGTGGAGCCGCAGTGTCGATTCGACATATCTCACCGGCAAGCGCGTCTTTATCTTCGGCGATGCCACCCATGCTGTCGCAGCTGCTCGGATTGCGCGCGATGAGCTGGGTTTCGAGGTGTGCGGGCTTGGCTGCTACAACCGCGAATTCGCCCGCGACATCCGCGATGCAGCTAAGGAATATGGCGTTGAACCGCTGATCACTGACGATCACCTCGCGGTGGAAGAAGCGATCATCGAAGCCGCGCCTGAAATGGTTCTTGGCACGCAGATGGAGCGCCATATTGCCAAACGTCTTGGCCTGCCCTGCGCGGTGATCTCTTCGCCTGTTCATGTGCAGGACTTCCCGGCGCGCCATTCACCCCAGATGGGTTTTGAAGGCGCCAATGTGATCTTCGACACTTGGGTGCACCCGCTGGTGATGGGACTGGAAGAGCACCTGCTCACCATGTTCCGTGAGGACTTTGAGTTCTCCGATGAAGCAGGCGCTTCGCACCACGCGGCGCACTCGCCCACGGCTATGGCGGCGACCGCTGCGCCCGAAGTCACACCAGTCGTCGAAGCCGCACCTGACACCAGCGAAGGCGGCACGATCTGGACCGACGAAGCCACTCGCGAACTCAAGAAAATCCCATTTTTCGTGCGCGGCAAGGCGCGGCGCAACACCGAAGCCTTTGCCGCCGAGCAAGGCCGCGCGCAGATCGATCTTGAAACGCTCTACGATGCCAAGGCGCATTATGCACGGTAAAGCGGGCATCCCTGTGCAGGCGACCAACGCCTTTGGTCATGATGCGCCCGTAAGCGTGGCGATCATCACGCTCGACAACCATCTGAAGGGCGCGATTGAGCGAGCCGATGCGCTGCTGAGCCAGGAAAAGATCAGCGTCTCGCTGCACGCGGCCTCTGAGTGGGGTTTTGAGGATGACGCGCTGGCACAGGCCGAAGCGGCGATTGCCGAGGCGGACATCGTCATCGCGACCATGCTGTTTGTCGATGATCACGTGCGCCGGATCATGCCAGCACTCGAAGCGCGGCGTGAGGACTGTGACGCGATGGTCTGCCTGATGTCAGCGGGTGAGGTCGTGAAGCTTACGCGCATGGGCAATTATCGCATGGACGCGCCTGCAAAAGGTCCGCTTGCGCTGCTCAAGAAATTGCGCGGATCGAAGAAACAGGGCGCAAGCTCAGGCGCTGGCCAGATGAAGATGCTGCGCCGTCTGCCCAAGATCCTGCGCTTCATTCCCGGCACCGCGCAGGATGTGCGCGCCTATTTCCTGACGCTGCAATATTGGCTGGCAGGCTCGGATGAGAATGTCATCGCGATGGTTCGCGCGCTGATCGAGCGGTATGCCGCTGGAGAGCGCGCGGGGCGCAAGGGCCTCGTCAAAGCCGATCCGCCGCGCGAATATCCGGAAACCGGCGTTTATCACCCACGCAATCCGCAAAAGATCTCGCGCAGCCTCCGAATCCTCCCGCAGGATCGCGGCAAGAACGCGCCGGGCCGCAACGGCACTGTGGGGCTGGTGCTGCTGCGCTCCTACCTGCTTGGCAATGACGCGGCGCATTATGATGGCGCGATTGAAGCATTCGAAGCCGTGGGCCTGCGGGTCATCCCGGTCTTCGCCAGCGGCTTGGATGCGCGTCCGGCGATTGAGAAGTTTTTCCTCGACGAAGAAGGCCGGCCGACTGTCGATGCGGTGGTGAACCTGACGGGCTTCAGCCTTGTCGGCGGCCCGGCCTATAACGATTCCGAAGCCGCGCGCGAGATCATGAGCCAGCTCGACGTGCCTTACATCGCCGCGCACGCGCTGGAGTTCCAGACGCTGGAAGAATGGCGTGGGCGCGACCAAGGTCTGCTTCCGCTGGAATCCACCATGATGGTCGCGCTGCCTGAACTGGATGGCTCAACCGCGCCCAGCGTCTTTGGCGGGCGTTCGAATGGCCATGGTGGGGTTTGCACAGGCTGCGAGCGGCGTTGCGAGCGTCCCGATACCGCAGGCCTGCGCGCCATGCAGGGTTGCCGCGAGCGCGCCGAGGCGCTGGCTGCGCGCGTCACGAAGCTGATCGCGCTGCGCCGTTCAGAGCGGGCGGAGCGCAAGCTCGCCATCGTCCTGTTCAACTTCCCGCCCAATGCCGGTGCGACCGGCACGGCGGCTTTCCTGTCGGTGCATGAATCGCTCTACGCGACGCTGAAACGCCTCAAGGCCGAGGGCTACGAGGTCGACGTTCCCGAAAGCCTCGATGCGATGCGTGCTGCGCTGCTCGAAGGCAATGCCAGCCGCTATGGCGCCGAAGCGAATGTCGCCCACCGCATTCCCGCCGATGAACACGTCGCACGCGAGACCTATCTTAAAGACATCGAAGCCGCCTGGGGTCCTGCCCCCGGACGCCAACAAAGCGATGGCAGCCATATTCAAGTGCTCGGCGCGCATTTCGGCAATGTCTTTGTCGGGGTCCAGCCCAGCTTTGGCTATGAGGGCGATCCGATGCGGCTGCTGTTTGAAGGCAATTGGGCACCCACCCACGCCTTCAGCGCCTTTTACCGCTATCTCCGCGAGGATTTCGGGCCAGCACTCGTCTGTCATGCCCGTCTGCTTGCCGGG
>JBCBMN010000015.1:0-28645 GCA_039822745.1 Pseudomonadota bacterium
CGATAAGCCATGATGATTCCCCGTTTTGTGCAGTGCGACAGAACGGGGGTTATCGAAGTGGCGTGATGGTTCAGCGGTTGAGTTCGAGCGAGGCTTCGTTTGTGTCGCGGATGGGAGTAGCGCTGACGACGATCTCATTGACGGGTTCGTCCTCTTCGGTCGTTGCCTCCTCCTGCGCCCAAGCTGGCGCTGTGGTGGATAGGCAAACGCCCGCAAAAAGCGCGGCGCGCAAAGATATCCTGGAAGTCCGATAAGCCATGATGATTCCCCGTTTTGTGCAGTGCGACAGAACGGGGGTTATCGAAGTGGCGTGATGGTTCAGCGTCCGAGCGAAGTCAGTTTGGTGGCGAATGCGGCGCGTGCTTCACCGACCGGTAACTTACCCAATGGTCAGCCGCTAAAATTGTTATTTTTCAGAGCTCTGGTGTGATGTATGCAAATAGGCACATAGGCTGTTTTTCAAGTAAGATCCCGCAAAATCCGCCACTTTGCAGTCAGTGACAGAGGTTTTCATTCGACTCTCGGCTCAATATTACGAATCTGTTTCAGATTGCGCGAAAGACTAACGATTTCGCGACAATTGCGACAATTCAATTACTTGTTGTTGTGTGTCCGCTTGAATCGACACCTTAGTGCGTCGGACTGTTTCGACAGTCATAGTACTGGTACGCTTTCGTCACAAATCTATCGTCTTTGAAGGTTATGCTTTCAAGCCGCTGACGGGAAACGCTGCAAGAAGGGATCACATGTCTAACCGTCCATTCCGCTGGACGCACCGTGTCGTGTGGTGCGCGGCTCTAATCGCTCCAGTAACAGCGACCTCCGCAGCGGCTCCCTCGCCCGCAGCCATGTCACCCTTGGCGCGCTTCTTTGATGCGGGCGGGCCAATTATCATCATTCTGGCGGTTCTCGCGGTTCTCGCTTTGGGTGTGGCGATCGTGAAGGCCGTGCAGTTTGTGCGCATCGGCGTGGGGAGGAGCGGCTTTGTCAGCGAGGTCGTGCAAAAGCTCCGCGTGGACCATTGGAGAGAGGGTCTCGATATTCTCGAGGCCAAGTCCAATCCGGTGGCCCGCGTCATGGCCGCCGCGGTGCGCGGCAAGGCGGACCCGAACATGGAAGACCAGGTGGTGCGTGAAGAGGTGACCCGAGTGGCGCAAGCCCAGCTTGACGCGATCGAGCGGGGATTGGCTCTGCTCAGCCTGATCGCCACCATCGCCCCCTTGATCGGGCTCCTGGGAACGGTCTTGGGCATGATCGAGGCTTTCCAGCAGATGGAAGGTGTGGGCGACCGGATTGAACCGGCGGTGCTGGCCGGGGGCATATGGGAGGCGCTTTTAACTACCGCGGCCGGCCTCTCCGTCGCTATCCCGGCGGCGGTCTTTTTTACGTGGTTGCAACGCTCGGTCGACGTCGAAGCGCAGCGTATGGAAGATGCGGCGACGCAGGTCTTCACTATCCCGCTATACGACGCGGCCGCGCCCGAGGATTTGGACTCCCCGCCTACTTCCCAACGCGCGGTGCAGGCTAACGGCGTGGTGGCCGCGGTCTGATGCATTTGCGCCGAAAGCGTCGCAACATCGTTCTGTTGAACGTAACGCCGCTGATCGACGTCGTCTTCATCCTGCTCGTCTTCTTCATGCTGACGACCAACTTCGCGCGCTTTCGCCTGATCGGCATTGACACCCCGCAAGACCGCGAAGTGGTGATGGACGCCACCGCCGCGATTGTGATCGCGGTCAACGATGACGGGACGCTCACCTATGATGGAGACGCGGCCACGCGCGGGGAGATCACCCGCAAGGTCTCCACGTTGGTGAAGGCGGACCCGGGGCGCACCTTTCTCGTTCGGCCCGGCGATGGTGTGACGATGCAGGAAGCGGTCGATGTCTTCCAACTGGCGCGCGACGCGGGCGCTTACGCGGTTTCCTTCGCCACCGGAAGGGAGGACGGGGCGTGAAGCTGCCGCGCGAAAAACCTCAGCGCGAGCTGATCAACATCACGCCGCTGATCGACGTGGTCTTTATCCTACTGGTCTTTTTCATGCTCGCCGGATCAATCGAGCCCGAAGACGCCTTTCCCGTTAGTCCTGCGGCGTCGTTGAGCGAAAAGCGCGGCGACATTCAGGACCTCGTTGTGCTGGTCGGCCAAGAGGGCGAGATCGCGATTAACGACAAGACCATCGCGCGCGGTGAGCTTGAGCCAGAAATCCGTCGGATCCTGACCGAACAGCCCGAAGCGCTCATCCAGCTTAAGCCGGATGCGGGCGCCAAGGCCAAGGAGGTGATCGCGATCATGGAAGATATCCGCAGCGGTGGGGCGGCCTACATCGTCTTGTTGACCGTAGGCGGCGCCAAGGCGTCGGGATGAGCGGCGCGGCCATCGCTTGGTCGAGCGCAATCGCGCCCGAGGCTCCGCCGATACCACGCCAGTGGCATTGGCTCGCGGGCGTGGCATTGGGGGCTCTAGCGCTAACACTTGTGTCGCTGCGCTACGCCGATGCGGGCGAAGCGCTCATGATCGCTGAGGAGGAGGCCGTTGTGATCTCGCTGGGCGGACAGGCGCGCCGTCTTGATCCTCCTCCTCCCGAAGTCGAGACCAGCGAAGAGGCTCCACAAGTGGCTGAGCGCGCCGATGACGCGCCTCCGCCTGCGGCGCCGGTCGAACCGCGTGTCGTGGCCGGATCCGTTGAGGGCGGAGGCCGCGCCAGTTCCGGCACGGGCGCGGGCGCTTCAGGACCACCGGCTCCTTTGCCGCCTCCACCCCCCCCTCCGCCGCTACGGCCCACAGCGGTCTCACAGCGCTTCGTCGAGATTTCGATCCGTGAGTACTCGCGGCAGATCATCTACCCGAAGATGGCGCTCGATCGGGAGCAAGAAGGTCAAGGCGTGCTGCGAGTTCAGATTGCCCGCGACGGCTCGGTCCTTGATTGGAAGCTCATCCGCTCAACCGGGCACGCTCAGCTTGATCGCGAAATCCAGCGCGTCGCGCGGCGGGTGCGAAGACTTGATCCGCTTCCCGCCAACTTCGCCTACGACACTACCAAAGTCGAAATTCCGATCACCTTCACCATCGAATATTTCGACCCACAATGACACCGGTGACGCGCGGCCACTCGTCGGCACGGGGCCAAGTCCAGAGCGGTGAGCTCAGCGCGTCGCGTTTCACAATGATCATTGGCGTGACCGCCGTGCTGTTCTTTCTCGGCTTGCTCCCGCTCGAAGCGATCCCCGAGATACCGGTCGATATCGACAGTAAGCCGTTCTTCATCCCTATCGTCCTGTGCGCGTTGCTTCCGGCGGGCAAGCCCGGCGTCGCTATTGGGCTGGGCGTGGCTTTGGGTGAATTCCTGCGCGATCTGATGGAAGGCTACGAGCTGGACGACCCCATCGGCTTCGTCGGCTATTTCGTGGCGTTTGCGCTCACAAGCTACGTGTTTGGCAAAAGGCCTCCCGGGTGGTTCACTATCACGATTGCCGGCCTGTTCAGCGCGTTTGTTCAGGCGCTGATCGAGGCCTCTTCCTTCCTTCTATTCGGTGAAGAGAGCTTTGGTATTTTTGTCCAGAGCACGATTGGAAACACGATCATGCACGGGGTGGTCTGGGGCGCGATCCCCGCTTGCCTTTTGGTGCCAAGGCTGAAAGGCCGATTTGAGCGGTATCTGGGCTTCGGGGTCAAAGGTGATGTGGTGGCCGCCGAGCCGCTTCAGGTTGCCTTTTCGGGGTTCACACCTGCGCCTGACGCGGTCGCATGGGTCAGCGATCTTTGGTTCCGCTACCCATCCAGCGCGCAACCGACTTTGCGCGGCGTATCGTTGGACCTTCGGCCCGGTGAGGTTCTGGGTCTGATGGGTCCGTCTCACGCCGGTAAATCGACCCTGTGCCGCATCGTGGCCGGAGTGACACCCCGCGCCACCGGCGGCGAAATTGTGGGCCAGGTCCAGCTGGGGTCGAACGCGGTGGATATCGGTTATGTCGCGGACTCTCCGGCTGCCATGATGACGCGTACGCACGCCTTGAGCGAGGTCGAGGCGGCGCTTGAACACCTGGGTCTCACGAGCGAGGAACGCCAGAAACGCGCATCTGACGCGTTGACGGAAGTGGCTATCACCCCCGAGGAAGCGCGGCGCTACATTTGGGAGCTTCCCACCAGTCTGCAAATGATGGTCGCGCTCGCAGCCGCCGTGGCCAGCCGTCCCAAGCTGCTGGTGCTTGATGAGTTGGCCGGTTGCCTAAGCGCCTCGGGGCTTGCGGTCCTTAAGCGCGTCATCGCCGCTCATTGCGAAACTGGCGGTGCGGTCTTGCTGGTTGAGAACGATGTGGATCGGTTGTGGGGGCTGACACAGCGCGTGGCGCTGTTGGAGAGCGGGCGCGTTGCCCTGATCGGGCCGACTCACGAGGTGCTCGCCGACTGTGAGGCGCTGGCGGCGCCCGGGTTCACTCGGCCTAGCGCGCTGTTGGCGCAGGATCTGGAATCCTGGCCTTCGCCCGCGTGCGGTCCGGCCTCCACTTCTCTGGATGAGGCGCTGCTGAAAGTTGATCACGTGCGTTTCGGTTATTCCGATGGCGATGACGTTTTGGAAGATGTCAGCTTTGCGGTTCGGCCAGGCGAAGTGATCGGCCTTGTTGGCGCGAGCGGTGCGGGCAAGACCACGCTCGCCAAAGTGCTAGGCGGACTGCTCGAGCCCACCTCGGGATCGTTGGCCGAAAAAGAGGCGGGCGTAGCGGTGGTTATGCACGAACCGACCGTGTTCTTCAGCGAGGTCACCATCGGTAAAGAGATCGCTTCGGTCCTTGATCGGGCGGGTTGCCCCTCCTCACAGATCGACACAAGGCGGGCGGATCTGGCGTCACGCTTCGGGTTGGAAAAGGTGCTGGAGAGCGACCCGAGTTTCCTTGCACCGGGAACCGCCAAGCTCGCGCATATCGCGACCACGCTCGCCAACGGCGCGGGCGTTCTGGTCCTAGACGAAGCCGCCGCCGGGCTTGATCCGGCAGAAAGGCGCCGTGTCGTCGAAGCGGTCCACGCGTTTGCGAAGGAGGGCGCGGGCGTGATCGCGCTTGATCACGACCTTGAATTTCTGGCGCAGCTTGCCGACCGCGTGAGCCAGCTTCATGAGGGGCGGCTCCGCTCGCTCGAAGGAACGTCCGAAGACGTTCGTGTGTTGGACGAAGGCAATCTGGTTATCCCGCCCTCGATCTCGCTGGGTCTGAAACGTGGCCTTTCTTTTACCAGCCGCGAGGAACTTGCTCGCATCGCGGGTACGCCGGCGGAAAGCGCGGCGCTGTGAAGGTGCCCGTGCTAAACACCGGAAGGCCCAGCTTTTGGCGCGGCCGCGATCCGCGTACCAAATGGCTGATCTTCATCCTCTTTCTGGTCTCCATTTACATCGTGCCTAGCTGGGAGTGGATGCTTGGCGCCACGCTGCTCGGTCTCGTAATCGCAATCACGGCAAGGGCGCCATTGGGCTGGCTTGCTCTGATGCTTTTGATCCACACGCCAACTATTCTGGCGCTCGTCGTGATCCCTGCATTGGGCAGCGATTTTGCTCTCAACGCGGAGTTTGAATTTGGCCTTCGCATTTCACTGGGATGGGTGGCGGCGATCCTGATCGGCGTAGGACTGTTCTCAACCATGGAAGTCGATGAGCTCGTCGAGGGTTTGCAAGGTGTTGGCGTGCCGCAGCGTTTTGCATTCCTCGTCGGATACGCCTTTGTGCTGATCTATCTAAGTGTCAGCGACCTAACCAAAGTGATCGAGTCCACCCGGCTTAAGGGGATCGATATCACGATCCGCAAACCTCTAACCTTTCTTCGCAACGTGCCGCGATTGTTTATTCCCGCTCTCCTCACCATCGTGCGCCGCGGCGGATCCATGACGGCCGCGCTTGAAACGCGTGGCTTCGAGGCCGTACCTACCGCGCAAAAGAGGAAACCGATGCCCGTGATAGACCTTTGCCTGCTCGCGTTGAGTCTCGCGACCGTGCTGGTGGCCCTCATCTTTCGGATGTACCCTGTCCTACAACAAGGCTGAGGCTTGAGCGTTGAACGCTCATGACCTTGTCACGGACCGGATACCGGAAACTCGCGACCAAATTCCTCTACAAGTCAGACGCCCATCGTCCCCCGTGAACCTCGCGCTCGCCCGAGCCAGGCGAGCGTGGCCGGCGAGAGCCGTCGGTGTTTGCAGAGACTTACAAATCGAGAGTTAAGCTCGCGGGTCCATGCACGTATCTTCCCTACGACCGACGACCCTTCGTTAGAAAAAATAGAATGAATAATCCGAAAATTTGAATTTTTCTTATACTTCTTCGATTGGTATTCGCCACTTCAGACGGCGCAGATCCCCCAAACCCGGCCCACAGCTGAGCTTTGCCGTCGAGAAGGACCCCACCTCATGGACCCGTTTCAGTCCTGTTCTGATCAAGCCAGCTCAATTCCCTTTGAGCCCGAAGGTGTGGATCGCTCGAACGCCCAAGAAGCAGCGCATGCGCTGCGTCCGCTCTCTGACAATAAAGTGACCTTGTCCCTCGTTGGAAGCGGGATGACCTTTGCCCGCCCCGATGGAGAAGTTCCCAGTGTGTGGGAAGAGGCCATCGAACAGATCACGCGGGGACTTGGGGTTGAGGCGCATTGGGTCACCGATGAAGCCCCTCCCAGCCTAATTGAAAGAGCCCGCCGCGCAGTGGGAGCCGGCAGCGACGCAAAGGTGCCGATCTTTGCGCCTTGGCATGCGGTTTCACCCACTGCTTTCCAGCTTGGCCAGCATTGCGAGGCCGCGGCGGGAGCCAAGTGGGTAGCGAGCTATCTGTTCGATTTTGGCCCCGCTTGCTCAGCAAAAGGCGGTTCGGTCGACTTGGCGCTCATGTCGCCTTGCCCACAAGTCTGCGTCTCAGAAGATGCCCAGATAGGTCAGTTGCCGCGGCTCAGCGTTCTTGCGAAGATGATGCGCGCCGCCGCATCCGAAGGGCGTACTAACCTGGCTGTTGTCGTCCGGGAGTCTGCGCGCGCGACGATCGCGGCGCGGCTTCTTGGTTTCGAGCCATCGCTGAATGAAACTTCGTTCGACGTAGAATTTGTTTCGATCGAAGAGGCGATCGTGGACATTCAACGCTGCGCTTTCGATTGGGACGCCGTGATTGCAATGCCGGACCTGCGCGGAATTCTCTTTGCGATGCTGGCGCAGCACTTTGACGTTCCCGGCCCTTGGCCGATGCTGTGGTTCGACCGCGGCCTGCGTTATGTCACCTGTGAGTCTTTCACAGGCGCGAGCCAACCCGGTCACTTTGATGCGACCGTCCTTATCCAAGCGCTTGCATTGGTCGCCAAGCAGAGCGGCCATCATTACACGGCAAAGCGTCTGTATGAGAGCTGGGCGGCTTTGCGAGACAATGGCGTTGTGACCGCAACGCGGAGCTCTTCTGCGCTTTACGTGAACGAAATCGACGAAGCTGCGTTGATAAGTCGAGCAACCCATGATCGCTATTCGGACACACGGCGATTGCCATCTTGGAAAGGTCTTGCTTGGGGACAAAGCTCAACGTGCAAGGCTGAGCGCCCCGTCCATCTCAGTTTGGTCACCTGATTGTGACCGAACAGAGCGCCAACAAAGGATTTCTTGAGTGCCAAGCCGAAAGATAGTGGCCGACGAACTGGCAAATGTGCTGCGGCAGATTTCACACCCTGATCGCATTCGCATCATCTTCAGACTGCAGTCCGGTGCGCAGAACGTTAATGAGCTGGCACTCGCGCTCGACATTCCCTCAACGCGCGCCTCACAGCATCTTGCCGTCTTGAGAGCGATCTCCTTAGTCGAAACTGAGAGCCGAGGGCAAAGCCGAGTTTATCGCTTGGCTCAGCCGGAATTGGCGTTTTGGTTGATCGAAGGGATCGACTTTATCGCCCATCGCCTTGGCAGAGCGAGCGCTCAGGATATCGAACAGGCCAAGGAGCTGTGGCAGCAGGAAGCCGCCGCTACCGTCATCTGAACGCTTGCACGCTCACTTAAGCCGCGTTTCTTGAGCTAAGGCTCTGAATCTTGGCTTTTGCCGGATCGTTTGAGCGCCGCGAATAACGCCGTACGAGGTCGTTCCATTCTACCGTCAAGCTGCCGCCTGTGCTGCGATGCTGGCTCTCCCAAGAAGATAGCATCTCGAGGCAGGCGTGATCGATGTAGTCGAGGTGTTCAACGTGAATGTGAACTTCGGCGCCGCGCGGTGTCGTCTCTAACGTATGGCTAAGCTGGGGGATCGAGAAAAAGGTCGCGGAACCCGTCATCCAGATATCGACGCGCCCCGTCTCCTCATCATGCGTGGTGTCGATGGTGAGATGCGAGAAAGTGTAGACCAGCTTCAGCGTCGCTAGCACAAAGCCGATGATGACGCCGGTCAAAAGGTCGATGGCTACCACACCGATCAGCGTCGCGAAGTAAATCGCCAGTTCCTGCTTGCCAAACTCAGCGATCTTGCGGATTTGAGTGAGGTTGACGAGCTTATAGCCGGTGTAGACCAGAATGCCTGCCAGGACTGAGGTCGGGATGGCGTTGAGGATGAACGGGAACGCAGCGACAGCCAGAAGCAGCCAGACGCCATGCAGGATAGCCGACGTGCGCGTGATAGCGCCCGCTTCGACATTGGCAGAGGAGCGCACGATCACACCGGTCATCGGCAGCGCGCCGACCGCTCCGCAGATCATGTTGCCGATGCCTTGCGCGCGCAATTCCTTATCGTAGTTGGTCCGCTCGCCGGTGTGCATCTTGTCGACCGCGGTGGCGCACAGCAGTGTTTCGGCGCTCGCCACGAAGGCGAAGACGAGGCCAAGCCCGATGATCGAAGGGTCAAGAAAGCCGCTGAGCGCTTCGCCGGTCGGGATATTGAGCGCAGCGGTCAGGTCCGACGGTAGCTCAACCAGCGTGATTGGAAGCGAAAAGACCAGCGCGAACACAGTCCCGGCGACCACGCCCAGCAGGGGGCCAGGCAAGAGCGAGAGCGCCTTGGGCTTAAACTTGTTCCAAAGGACGATGGTGAGGATCGTGACCAGCCCCGCCATCGCGGCGAGATGGTGTACCGAGCCGTCCATCGGGAACACCTTGAAAACGGCATCCGGAATGGCCGCGAGGTTGAGAAGGCCCCCAGCGCGCGGGGCATCGTCCAGCATGACGTGGAATTGCGAGGCAAAGATCAGCACGCCAATCCCAGCCAGCATTCCGTGAATGACCGAGGGCGAGATCGCGCGAAACCATTGCCCGAATTTGAGCACGCCCGCGATCAGTTGCGTAGCGCCCGCGATCAGGCCGACGACGCCCAGCATGATCAGGCCATGCTCATTGACCAGTTGGAACACCAGCACCGCCATGCCTGCCGCTGGTCCGCTGACCTGCAACGGAGAACCCGCAAGCGTCCCGACCACCAATCCGCCCACAATTCCGGTGATGAGCCCCAGAGCCGGTGGCGCGCCCGACGCGATCGCAATGCCCATGCACAAAGGCAGAGCCACAAGAAACACGACAACTGATGCCATCACATCTTTGGCGCGGCTGTTTTGCGTGGAAGCGTCTATCGCTGGCATTTGGTTCATTTCGGGGCTCCGGGAGGAGGTGCGTCGAGCGGTGGCAGGGCCACCGGCTGGATTAGGGTTGATAGGGCAAGGACGAGTGGTGCTGGACAATGCGCAGCGTGCCCTCGGCGTCCTTTTGGTAGCCCCAGCTTTTGTCGACTTTGGTCACGCCGCCGTCTTTATCCGTGCAGATCACCCAGCCCATCCACATGGCGACATCGCCTGCGATGAAAGTGGCTGAGGTTTCCGAGGTGACTTCGCGCCAGCCTTTGAGACCGAACCCACTGTCGAGCGGGTAATTCTCATCGTGCCCAACAAAATAAGCAAGCGCGCCTTCCTTGGTTGGGCGGAAGGTCTTTTCTCCGCTGGCGAGCGTCGGCTTAAACAGCACATCGCCCATATTGTAGCCATAAGCGGTGTCGAGGATTTCATTGGCCACAGTCCGCGCGGCGTCGATGCCTTCGGCATCGTAGGCCTTCGAGATGGCAACTAGCCCATCGCCCCAATTTTTCCGGGCTTGAGCCAGTTCGGCTTTTGTAATTCGGCCGGCTGCGATGCGGCTTTCCGTGCCAAAAACGCTAAAGGCTTCGGAGCTTTCCCCGGTGCTAAGCCTATCGTGCATTTCCTGCTTTTCGGGATACACCTCATTTTGGAGCTTCATGGCCCCGCCAACGACTTTCGGCATGCTACGATCCTTTCAACTGGAACATTCTGACTAGTCCGTCGCCCACAGCTCTCGAACGCGGTCGATATGATCGCCGTCTTCGAGTGGGCTGGGCACTTCGAGAAATTCGAGAGCCTCGACAATCCAGGCCGCGATGGCGGGCCGGGTCAGTCGGTAAAAGTGTTTGCGGCCCTCGCGGCGCTCCTGAACGAGGCGATGGGCCTTTAGCGAGGCCAAATGCTGGGATACCCGCGTGGGAGGCAGGTCAAGCGCCGTCGCGATATTGCTCACGTCCTTTTCACCAACACGCAATTCTTCAATCAGGCGCAGCCGATCAGGATGCGCAATCAACTTGAGGAGCTCTGCAAGCTCTTTCGAAACGATTCGCCGACTCGGCATACGCCCTCCTTATCTGCATATTTCTGCAGATTTGTATATTAAGAGATATACGACTTAGGTCGTACGTCAACTCAAGCCTGCGTCCAATTGGTCGGGCGCTGTGGGCTCTGAGCCTTTTTCGGAGCCGAAATGATTGGGCGGGGTGGCCTAAATTGTCATGAGATCGTGCGATGATGAACCTGTGCGGCGAGGAGCGGCGTTGTTTTCCGACTTACGCTTCGCTAGCGGTGGCCATGGATTTAAGCGGTGGGGGCCACCAAAAGTGTACTTGCGCATAATTCTTGCAGCCGTGCTTGCTTCAATCACGCCGTCGGTGGTGCACGCTCAAAGCGAAGGTAGCGTCGATGAGCAGACGGAAGGTCCGCATCATCTATCTGTGATCAGCGGCCTGACTTATGTCGATGAGGCTGATGAGACCGCGTACACTCTGGGAATAGACTACGAATACCGGGTGAGTGACCTCTTAGGGGTAGGCTTTGTGGCCGAACGCGCCTTTGGCGATGTCGAGGCGACCACGCTGCTGGCCGTGGCCGACTTCCACTTGACAGAAGGGCTGGCTATGCAGGTGGGACCCGGGATCGAATTTGCCGAAGGCGAAGAATTCGCGGTGGGCCGCTTCGGCGTACTCTATGAATTCGAGCTCGGCGGTGGCTTCACGATCTCGCCCCAAGCGCACTACGATCTATCTGAATTGGAAGACGCCTTCGTCTTTGTCGTCGGTGTCGGAAGGGCCTTTTAGTCGGCTCGGTCAGAAATTGATGCGTGCCCCGACCAAAGGCCCATGGGTCGTCACATCGTAGACAAAAGCCCCGTTTTCGTAGTCGATATAGAGGACGCGATAGCCAGCGGCGAGGCTCCAGCCAGGGCCGACCTCAAATTCGACTGTGGCTGATCCGCTTAGTTCGATGTCGGTGTCACCTATGCCAAACCCGCCGATCGAAGAGCCAAGCCCGAACGAAACCGAAGGCGAAAGATCAACACTTGCCGAGGCTCCCACAATCGGATTGACGAATGTGTTGTCCGCCTCTGCGCTGACACCGGGCTCAGTACCGGGGCTTAGGATGATCTCATTATCCAAGCTCCAAAGGCGAACTCCCGCAAACAGGTTTACTTGAGACTTTTCGTCCTTGTGAGCCACCACGCCGCCCGCGGCTGATAGATTCAGCACTTTGGAGCTAAGCTCCGCTGCAGAAAAGCGAGGGTCCTGTTGGATCTCGGCATCCGCGCCGAGGGAGGCGTAGAAGAAATCGGATCGCAAATAGATCTTGCCATTGTCCGCCTCGACTATGGCCATGGCGGCGATATCAAGATTCTCGAAGATATCGCCGAAGCTGGCATCCACCTCTACCGGAGGCAGTTCGGTCACTACACTTGTTGTACCATCTTGGGCGGACAGCCACAGGTACGGCGATACGGTGATGTCCCACTCATTGTTTTGAGCTTGGGCAGGCGTGGCTAGAGCGATGCTTCCGCCCGTCACCAAACACGCGCGATAAAAAGGACTCCGTGGATTCATGCTATGGTCTCCCCTCTCAATAGAAGCTAGCCATTATTGACCGACTGGTAAACACGATCTCCGTTTACCTGACCTTTTATCAAGAGCCTGTATTTATGGGTTTAACCATCGTTGTGATAGTCGTCTGGGTTCGGCTTTGAGCAATGGCAGCCAGATCACGCGGCTTGAGAACCCGGCCTGGCTCCTGCAAAAGGCGCGAGTGAGGGCGATAAAAGTGGGGGGAGCTTTCGTGCCACGTGTGCTTTGGGTTGGCGGTTTTGTCACCTTGTTTGGGCTGGCTTGCCCTGCATTCGCGCAAGAGCCACCGCCGCCGATCATTGAGGAGATGCTGCGCGAAGCGCTCAAGAGTGAGCGCAAGACCGTCGAGAACATTCTTAAGCGCCTGTACCCGGACCGCATCCAGGAAATCGATGATCTGATCGATAAGATTGAGGACGATGAAGAAGCGCGGGTTTCGGAATCGAAGTTTATCGAAGGTTGGACCGGCGAGGGGGCGCTAGGCGCAAATCTGACCAGCGGCAATGTCGATCAATGGGGTGTAAATGGGTCACTGACTGTCGAACGCGACGGCTTAGTCTGGGACCACACCCTCGCGCTCAAAGTCGATGTCGGTGAGCTCGAAGGTGATCGGACCGACGAACGCATTTCGGTTTCTTATACGGGTAAGCGAGAGATCACGGATGACCTCTACGCATTTGGAACTCTTCGCTACGAACGCGATCGCCTTCAGGACATTAGCCGACGGTTCACTGAGACCGTTGGATTGGGCTACGAGTTCATTGACACCGATGACATTGACCTGAGCCTGGAGCTTGGGCCTGCCTTGCGACAAACAAAGTTTGTCGATGAGCCAGATCAAAACCAGTTTGGAATCTTTGCCCGTTCACAGTTTAAATGGGAAATCAGCGACACGCTTGATTTTAAACAATTATTGGCGGCGACGATTGATGAAAGCAACAGCACTTTCGTTTCTGAAACCTCGCTGACGGCGTCTCTATACGGACGCTTCTCAGCACGTTTTTCAACTGAGATTGAGATCGAAACCGATCCCCCGGCAGACGTGCAGAAAACCGATCTCTTTACGCGCTTCAGCATCGTCTACGACTTTTGAATGGAAGCTTCGCTTCGCCTTCATTTAACGGCATGAGTGGACGAATCATACGGCAGCTTATAGCTTACCGACTGTCAAAGAGGCTCGCTCATTTCCATCACAGGTTGAACAATAAAGTGTCTTTCGAGCCATAACGTCGCTTGCCGCGTAAGCCTAAGGATTATCCGGGGAGGTCTACCTTTGTCGAAGCTTAACCCATCCGCCACCTCAATGGAGTGGATTGAGGGTGGGACATATCAAATGGGCTCGGAATCCCATTATCCCGATGAGGCGCCCATCCGAAAGGTTCGGGTCGATGGCTTCTGGATGGATCGCACTCATGTCACCAACGGCGAGTTCAGCAGCTTTGTGGAAGACACAGGCTACGTAACGGTCGCTGAGCGGCCGCTCGACCCCGCCGATTTTCCTGGCGCTGATCCCACCTTGGTTCAACCCGGCTCGATGGTTTTTAGGATGACCAAAGGACCGGTCGACCTAAGGGATATCCGGCATTGGTGGGCCTATGTACCCGGCGCAAGCTGGCGCAAACCCGAGGGCCCCGGCAGCCATCTTAGAGGTCGCCGCAACCACCCTGTTGTGCAAGTCGCGCTTGAGGACGCGGAGGCCTACGCCGCTTGGGCTGGTAAGGATCTTCCGACCGAGGCGGAGTGGGAGTTTGCGGCGCGCGGCGGGCTTGAGAGCGCCGAATTCGTCTGGGGCGATGAGCTTGAACCAGGCGGCAAGATCATGGCGAAAACCTGGCAGGGTGACTTCCCGTGGCGACACACCGCCACCAAGCCATTGCGGCGCACAGCGCCGGTCGGCTCCTATGATCCCAACGGTTACGGCCTTTTCGATATGGCGGGCAATGTCTGGCAATGGACGACTGATTGGTACGTTGCGGGCCACAGTGCCAAAAAGGGCGACGCGTGCTGCACGCTGGACAATCCACGCGGACCAGCACGTGGGGATAGCGTTGATCCTCGCCAGCCCAACATTCCAATTCCACGCAAAGTCGTCAAAGGCGGTTCGTTTCTTTGCGCGCCATCCTATTGTCGACGATACCGCCCGGCGGCCAGACACGCGCAGCCAATAGATACGGGCATGAGCCATATCGGCTTTCGATGTATCAAACGCACGGTTTCAGGCTGACTGACGATACCGAAGTTTGGATGGGCGAGGGTGGAGCGCTGCACATCCGGTGAAGTCTCCTTGCCCTTGGCCGACACCACCGCGCTTATCGGTGGGAGTGTCGCGGGTGCTCTGAGGGCTGGTATCCGGACCACGACTTGAAAGCTCGTGAGAAGTTTGCGGTATCCGTGTATCCCAACCTGTGTGCAATTTGCGTGATACTCAGCTGTGTGTCTTGCATAAGGCTTTGCGCGGTGCGGTATCGAAGTCGAGAGAGTATTTCACGAAACGAATAACCTTCGAGCATGAGCTTTCTTTGCAGGCTTCGGGTGCTCATGTTCATTCGGCCGGCGACGGTAGAGAGTTCCGGGGCGGTTTCAAACATCTCAAGCGCCATATGGGTCTCGACAGCGACGAGGAAGTCATTCTGCCGATGAAAGATTCTCGCTTTAACATCTTTCGAACACAGGACTTCTTTGGCGTCAGCATCGCGCGGTCGGCGTGCGGTGAGTTCGGCTTTACTTAACGGAACAGAGACAGCCGAGCGCCCATAGATTGGTCGCGCACCCACCAGATCCGAAAACGCTCGACCATGCCCCCGATCGGGATAATCCATTTCGATCCACGGCGGTCTCCAGCTTTGCCCGAGATACCGCTGAATGAAGCTCAATATAAGCGGGACATGGTGATCGCTATGCGCGGCGTATGAAAGCGTTTTGTCGCGCGGCACGAAATAGCTGAACATGGCGCCGTCGCTTACGTCGACCAAACTACCACGTGGCCCATTCTGAAAGAGCTTGATCGTTTCGATCAGCCGTTGAAGACCCGCGCGCAGGGTTTCAGCCTGGCTAGAAAAATCGAACCAATGGCCGATTTCGTTGCCTGACATCGAAAGCCCAATCTCCAGACCAAACGTCGGATTGCCCGTGAAACGCTCCGCTTCCGAGAAGAGTCGGGTCATGGAGTGAATTGGGATCCGTGCAGAGCGATCTTCGATTATTCCGAGCGGGAGCTGGGCTCGGGCAAAGCAAATCTGGACAGCAGCCGGGCCCGCGCACGCTTCGAGACGCTCGGGTAGCGAGCCCATACCAGCGGCAGTGGTTGTAAGAGTCCCGTGACGGCTCATGCTCTCCCTTCGCCTAAGCAACAGACTAAGCCTTCGAGATGTATGATCACCTTTTTGGCGTGATATGACAAGTCAGTGCGGGCCGCTGTTGATACGCTCGTTCATAATGTGGGTCTTGAGGACAAGTGTGGGCAGCACAATCATCAAAGCCGTCGTCGCTAGCGCGCTCTGCGTCGCGTCATTTTTGGGATCAACATCAGCCGTCGCGCAGGATCGTCCTGAAAAGCCGAATGTGGTCGTGATGCTGGTGGATAATGTCGGCTGGGGCGAAATCGGCGCCTATGGCGGCGGGGTCCTGAGGGGAGCGGAAACGCCGCGGCTTGACGCCTTTGCGCGAGAAGGCACGCGACTACTGAACTACAACGTCGAACCTCAATGCACGCCCTCGCGATCTGCGCTTCTAACCGGGCGTCACCCTATTCGGTCCGGTACAACCAAGGTTGTTTGGGGTTTGCCCTATGGGTTGGTGAACTGGGAAATCACCATGGCCGAGCTGTTTTCCGGAGCTGGGTATCGAACAGGCATGTTCGGGAAATGGCATCTTGGTGACAAAAAGGGCCGATTTCCGACCGATCAGGGATTTGATCGCTGGTACGGCATTCCGAACACGACTGACGAGGCCCAATATACGTCGCAGTTGGGATACGATCCGGCGATCGTCGAAACGCCGCACATCGTTCAGGCAATACGCAACGCCCAACCCCAAAAAGTCATGGAGTATACGCTTGAAACGCGCCCTCTGATTGACAGTCAGTTGGCCAATGAGGCGATCGACTTCATGACGGAGGCGGTCGATGCAGACGAACCTTTCTTTGTCTACCTGCCGTTCACTCAGGCACACCTTCCGGCGCTTCCCCATCCTGATTTTGATGGCGTTACGGGCAACGGGCGCTGGGCTGATATGCTAACTGAAATGGATTTCCGCGCTGGGCAGGTTCTTGACGCGCTTGACGATCTGGGTGTTGCTGAGAACACACTGGTTATCTGGACGTCCGACAACGGCCCAGAGGAATCGCCCACACACTTTGGCACGGCTGGCTATTGGCGAGGCTTTTACTTCACAACTTTAGAGGGCTCTCTACGCGCGCCTTTTCTGATCCGTTGGCCAGGCCAAATTCCCGCCGGCCGCGTTAGTGATGAAATCGTGCACACCGTGGACTTGATGCCCACTCTGGCCCGTGTCGCTGGATACTCGGTGCCTAACGACCGGGTTATCGACGGCGTCGACCAGTGGGATTTTCTCACCGGTGCGAGCGCGGTTTCCCGCCGAGAAGGCTTTCCCGCCTACAATGGCGAAAGGCTGCAATCCTATAAATGGCGCAACTTCAAGCTGCACTATTGGCAACAGGACAGCATGTTCGACACTCCCGTCCAACACAATGTCCCGCGCGTTCACAACCTGATGCGCGATCCAAAAGAACTCTTTGGAGTGGACGGCGGAGCGGCAACGACCGGGGCTCAGAATCTTACATGGGTTTACCCAGCGGTGACCGAGCGTGTTCTGAAATTTCAGCGGTCTCTTATCGATGAACCGCCCGTTCCGTTCCCGGCACCCTTTGGCTGGACGCCGGACGACAACGAATGACAAGATCCGGGATACCAACCCGAGTAAGCGAACATGGGCCTTACTGGCCCTCTAGGCATCAAAACAAAGTCCAACTGAAAAGGGGTAACTGGAGTGACTGAAAAGAAAGCACCGCAGAACGGCATAAGCCGCCGTTCGATGCTGACCAGCAGCGCGGCCACGGTGGGCGCAGCTGGCGTTATCGCGAGCACAGCGGCTCAGGTGAGCGCGCAAGTGGGCGGCGGATCAAGCGATCGACCCAATATCTTGGTCATCTGGGGCGACGACGTGGGCATCGCCAATATATCGGCCTATTCGCATGGCTTGATGGGGTATCGCACGCCCAACATCGATCGCGTCGCGCGAGAGGGCATGATCTTCACCGACTATTATGGTGAGCAGTCGTGCACCGCCGGGCGTTCGTCCTTCATCATGGGGCAATCGGTTTTCCGCACGGGCCTTTCGAAGGTTGGCTTGCCTGGTGCCGAGCTTGGCATGCAGGAAGAAGACCCGACCATTGCGGGCCTTCTCAAGGGGCAAGGCTACGCCACGGCTCAGTTCGGTAAGAACCACTTGGGTGACCGGGACGAGCATCTGCCTACGAACCACGGTTTCGATGAGTTCTTTGGAAACCTGTATCACCTCAACGCTGAAGAGGAGCCGGAGAACGAGGACTATCCCGGCGATATGACGCTTAAAGACGGTTCGAACTTCCGCGATCGCTATGGACCACGCGGCGTTATCAAATCCTCGGCGGACGGCACCATCGAAGACACCGGCCCGCTGACTAAGAAGCGCATGGAAACCGTGGACGATGAAACCTCGGCCGCCGCTATGGCGTGGATCCGCGATCAGCACGCCAAGGGTATTCCGTGGTTCTGCTGGTGGAGCGGCACACGCATGCACTTCCGCACACATGTCAGCGAAGAACGGCGCGAGATGGCCGACCAAACCGTTGGCAATCATGTCGATGAATACACCGCGGGTATGGTCGAACACGACATGCATATCGGCCTTTTCTTGGATCTGCTGGATGAGTTGGGGATCGCTGACAAAACGATCGTTCACTATTCGACCGATAACGGCCCGCACATGAACACGTGGCCCGATGCTGGTATGACGCCGTTCTGGGGTGAAAAGAACACCAACTGGGAAGGAGCGTGGCGCGTGCCCTCAATGGTGCGCTGGCCGGGCAAAATCCAAGCGGGTTCGGTCTCCAATTCGATCATGCACCACATGGATTGGTTGCCTACCTATTTGGCAGCGGCTGGCCGCCCGACCATCAAGGAAGAGCTGCTCGACGGCGTTACCATTTCCGAAGTCGGCGGCGGGCGTCGCTACCGGGTCCACCTCGACGGTTATAATTTCCTGCCATATCTGACAGGAGAAACCGATGAATCGCCTCGGGATGAAATCTTCTATTTCTCTGACGACGGCGATCTGATGGCGCTGCGTTTCGACGATTGGAAGCTGACCTTCCTCGAACAGGAGGAGTGGGCCACTCTTAGAGCCTGGATGGAGCCCCTGACGGAACTGCGTGTTCCGATCATTGCCAACTTGCGGCGCGATCCATTTGAAAGAGGCTATCGCACGTCCAACACTTATTACGATTGGATGATCGACCGCGTGTATTTCCTTGTCCCAGCGCAGCAATATGCCGGGGCTTTCCTGGAATCGTTTAAGGAGTTTCCGCCGCGTCAAAAGGCGGCCTCCTTCAGCCTTGACCAAGTTATGGAGAAACTCGCCGATCCGGGCACCTATTAGGTGAGAGAGGTTGCCGCCACGGGCTTCGCCATGGCGGCAACCACTAGATAATCGGCCGCTCGCCGGCAGTGCACGCGCTGTCGGCGAGCGGTTTTTCAATTCGGCGCTAACCGCGCAATGTGATCAAATGCTTGGAAGGATTGGCACTATGTCTTGGAAACTCGTTGGAAGCTCCGTCGCCGCTATTCTGCTTGCGACACCGGCCTTGGCCGATCCGCTGCCGTCTTGGGAAAGCAGCGACAGCAAAACCCAGATTGTCGAGTTTGTCGAAAGCGTCACGGATCCGGATTCACCGACCTATGTGACGCCGGCCGAACGGATCGCGGTGTTCGACAACGATGGGACCTTGTGGGGCGAACAACCGCTTTATTTCCAGCTCATCTACGCCATTGAGCGCTTACAGGAAAAAGCCAAAGCCGACCCCTCGATCCTGACATCAGACGCGTTAGTGGCCGCATCGAAGGGGGACCTCAAAGGTGTATTGGCTTCTGGCAAAGAGGGGTTGTTGGAAGTGCTCGCGGTGTCCCATTCGGGCATGACCGTGGAGGACTTTCAAGCCGACGTAAGCGAATGGCTCGCCACCGCCACACACCCGAAAACAGGCAAGCCCTATGGTGAAATGGTCTATCAGCCGATGCTCGAGCTGTTGACCTATTTGCAAGACGAAGGCTTCGAAACCTGGATCGTTTCAGGAGGCGGGATTCACTTCATTCGAGCCTTTGCCGAAGAGGCCTACGGCATCCCGCCCGAGCAGGTCGTGGGCAGCGCCGCGCCCACACAATACGATGCAGATCAGCAGGTCGTCATGAAGCTGCCGGGTATCGAGTTTGTCGATGACAAGGCGGGGAAGCCGGTTGGTATAGACAGCCATATCGGGCGGCGTCCGATCTTCGCCGGAGGCAATTCCGACGGCGATTTCGAGATGCTCGAATACACGATGGCCGGCGAGGGAGCCCGGTTTGCTATGATCGTACACCACACCGATCAAGAACGGGAATACGCCTATGATCGCGGCTCGCCTATTGGTGGGCTTGAGCGTGGCCTTGATGAAAGCGCTCAGCGTGGATGGCTTCTGGTCGATATGGCCAAGGACTGGAAAACGGTGTTTGCTGATTAGGGCTCAACGCGGAAGCGCGGGACGATGAGGATACGCTTCTTGCTCAGCTAGTCCGTGGTGTCACACTGGCTGGTTGAAGACTCTAGGCGGCCTGCAAATCTCGGAGCCACAAAGAAGAAGCGGGAGCGCAGATAGCTGCGCTCCCGCTTTTTTGATAGGCGTTGCTGGATTACTGGCGTTTCAGCATGCGCTGAGCCGCAGCCTCCAGGCTTTCATAGCTTTCGCCAGACACAGAGACCCCAACTTCGAGGATTTCTCCTCCAGTGAATTCGCCCGGGGTTGTGTACAGCTTACTCACCGCGTCGCCGCTGTCATAGCCGATGCAAAGGCCATCGCCCGACAAGGTGAACTTGCCCGATTGGGTCCGCATTGGGCCTGAAGCCACAAGCTGATCGTTGATGTAGAGCTTAGTCGATCCAAGGATCTCGCCGTTCTCGCCTGTGCCCGTGGCATCAAACTCCATACCCAACGTGTAGGTACCGGGGGTGAGTTCGATATCGGATTCGAACACTTGCTCAGGCTGGATGCCCAGGAAGTTGTAGACGTAGAACAGCTTCTTGTCCTTGATCAGCAGCGAGTGGCCACCAAAGCGAGAGCCGTGCGCGAAGATCACACCGTTCGCATCTTGCCCGACTTCAACGTTGGCCAGGATCTTGTAATCCCGTCCGCGCACATTCACCGCGACGCCTTCGGGGACGCAGGTCGTGTTGGGGTAGTACAGGTAGGTATCACGAGGCGCTTCTGCCGAAGGCCGCTCGATACCAATGATCTCAACCGCGCTGCGATCATCCAACGGAAGAACGTTGTTGGTCGCTGCTTCGTCAAACCACGCCTGGATCATCTCCTGCAGTTTGTCCGGATACTCGGCTGCAAGGTTTTTGGACTCCGAACGGTCTTCTTCGACGTTGTAGAGCTCCCACACGTCCTCATCAAAGCCGCTGTTGCCGGTTAGTGGGGCGTGCACTGCCACCGCTTTCCAGCCATCCTTCCAGATCGCTCGCGTGCCCAGCATGGCGAAATACTGGATTTCTTTTTGCGTGGGAGCGTCAGGCTCGGCGTCGAACGTGTAGGCCATCGAAACACCCGAAAGCGGGTATTGCTCGATGCCGTTGGCGACTTCGGGCATTTCGAGACCGGTGATCTCCAGAATGGTCGGCACGATGTCGACCGAGTGGTGATATTGATGCCGGATTTCGCCGCCGTTCTTAATCCCCGCAGGCCACGACATAACCAACGGATCGTTGGTGCCGCCCGCGTAGTTCGAATAGCGCTTGAACATCTTGAACGGCGCCGAGAATGCCGCCGCCCAGCCGGTTGGGTAGTGGTTGTAGGTGTCTTCGCTACCCAGGGTTTCAAGATACTTCATGTTCTCGGCCAGCGTGTCCGGGAAACCGTTGAAGAACTTGTTCTCGTTGACGGAGCCGTTGGGCGAACCTTCACCGGATGCACCGTTATCCGCAGCGTAGATGATGAGCGTGTTTTCGTACTGACCGGTCGCCTTCAAATAAGCGATGATCCGGCCAATCTGGCTGTCGGTGTACTCGGAGAAGCCCGCGTATACTTCAGCCATGCGGATGAAGAGTTCTTTCTCTTCTTCGTTGAGACTGTCCCACGGGCGCACGGCGTCATCCGGGTTCGCTTCGCTTTCCGGCATGAAGTTGAGCGCGGTGTTGGCTGTCCCTTCCGGGATAATGCCACGTTCGATCATCGCCTTGGTGATCTCTTCGCGGTAGACATCGTAGCCGGCGTCAAACACGCCTTTGTATTTGTCAGACCATTCGGTTGGCGCGTGGTGCGGCGCGTGGTTAGCGCCCGGGTTGAACCACATGTACCAAGGTTTGGACGGGTTCGTCGCCTTCTGGTCGCGCAGCATGGAAATGGCCTGATCGGCCAGATCTTTGGATAGGTGGTAGCCTTCCTCTGGGCCGTAGGTCTGCTCAATGAAACGGTTGTCTTCGACCAGATCCGGATACCATTGGTTGGTCTCGCCACCCAAGAAACCGTAGAAGCGGTCAAAGCCTTGAGCCAGCGGCCATTCAGTGCGGCTGGCGCCGGCGGCCACGTCTTGTTCGGGTACGTTGTGGTTCTTGCCGATCCAGAACGTGCTGTATCCGTTGGATTGCAGCACTTCCGCGATCGTGGTCACTTGCGGAGGCAAGCGGCCGCTTGCCCCGGGGAAGCCATCGGCGGTTTCCGTGATGGCGGCCATGCCGTTCAGGTGATGGTTGCGGCCTGTAAGCAGCGTGGAACGCGTCGGCGAGCATAGCGCTGTGGTGTGCCACTGCGTGTAGGTCAGGCCTTCTTTAGCCAGCGAGTCCAACACAGGCATGTTGATCTTGCCACCATAAGGCGACCACGCGCCAAGGCCTGTATCGTCATACAGCACAAACAGAATGTTTGGCGCCCCTTCGGGCGCGGCCTTTGGTGTAAAGGGCGTCCAGTCAGACTCGGAATCCCGCACATCGAGTTCGATCTTGCCCTCGAACCCGGGATAGCCTCTCGGCTCCTTCATTTCCTGAGAACTTGCCGCAACAGCTGTTAGACCCAAAGTCGCGACAACAGCGATTAATCGAAAACGCATCTCGTCCACCCCCTAAGAAAGATAATGTGATTTCAGACACGGACATGTCTTACCGTACGGTAACACAAGAATAATCTCTGGCAACCGTCCTTAGAGCCCTAAACACGCAATTTCTTAGTTAGTTAGCTTTGTTTGAAGACTGAAAGTGAGCGCCTGACGCTAACTGGTGGGTGGGCCCTTCTGAAGGTCAACAACGCGAAACCCGATATGATCGGTTCCGAGATCGCGTTCCTGGAATTGCCGGGCGGCGGGGCGGTAGCGCGCACAGTAATTCGCCGCGCATAAGAAAGAGCCGCCCTTAATGATGTTTTCGGGTCTTCCGGGCCTCGACTCATTGGTGGTCCACTCCCACACATTGCCGATCATATCGTGCAACCCGAACGCGTTCGCTGCAAAACACCCCACGGGCGCGCGCGAAGTAAAACCGTCCTCGCCCAGGTCTTTTGCGGGGAAGACGCCCTGATAATAGTTGGCTTGCGCTTTGCCCGAGCCGTCTATGGGTTCGGGCAACACGTCCGCTCCGGCACGCGCGGCGTATTCCCATTGGGCTTCTGTCGGAAGGCTCTTGCCGGCCCACTGCGCGTAAGCCTGAGCGTCGTTGTAGGTGACCTGCACCACCGGATCGTTCGCACGCCCTTCAATGCTGGTGCCCGGACCTTTGGGCGCTTGCCACCACGCGCCAGGCACCCACGACCACCAGAACTGGTTTTCTTTTGTTGGCACATTGAAAACGGCAGATCCCGGCTGAAGCATCTCAGGTGTCGCGCCCGGAATCGCTGGGGGATCGCGTTCGGCCTCGGTCTTGTACCCGGTGGCTTCCACAAATTCGGCAAATTGCGCGTTGGTGACTTCGGTTTGCGAGATCCAGAAACCGTCGACACTCACTTCGCGTGGAGGGCCTTCTTCGCGGTAACGCGGCGCTTCCCCCATGGTGAACACGCCGCCCTCAATCCAGACCATCTCTTGGGCGGTGATGCCTTTACAGGCTCTGACGTCCTGCAGACCGGGCTGCGAAGAGGATTCTCCTGTTTCGTCAGAAGCTGCAGAGCAGGCCCCGAGAGACAAGACTAAAGCCAAAGCCAAACGCATTCTGTTGATCCCCCAAAGCGCGTCGCATCGCGCGTTTTCTGGCATGCCTCCTTGCGAAGGTATCAGCAACCCACATTTTTGCATGATCGTTGTTCCCATCTTGAGAGTGTGGTGAGATTAGCGGACCGAGCTTCGGCGCCACGATCGGCGCAATCATCTCCTTCAAAGCCAAGCTCGGCTCACCGTGAACGATAGGCAGGCCAAGTCTTAAGTCAGGTTTTCCGTGGGCGCGGTGTGAACGGGTCACTTGGTTTCGACAGCGAATCCGGTGTTGATGGCTTTGATGACCTAGATGAGCAGAGAGCTGGCACGGACCCCGAGGATTCTGACGACAGCTTAGCGCCTTTTGCGGCAACCAACGCTAAGAGAACAAGCTAAAGACTAGAGCGCCGAGGTAGGTCTAAGGATATCTCTGAACTCGTTATCACCGTTCAGAAAGCCCAGCTTTCGGAACGCGGAAAGCAGCGCTTGAACCTTTGGCATTCGATGGATGTCGACATGGGTAACGAGCCAGAACTTAACGTCCCAGGCTGGGTTGTGGGGAAAGATTTCGACCATGCCGGAATAGGCCTCGGCTCTTAGTATGGGCATGAAGCCGATCCCTAGGCCTTCGGCAATGGCTGCGCTCTTCGAGCTCAAATCGTTGCTCATGAAAACGACGTTCTCGGGCTCGATGTGTTCGCGTAGCCAAACAAATGGCGCAAAACGTTCATCCCCCACCACGCGTGATACAAACCGGTGATCGCGAAACTCGGAAAGGCTCTTTGGTTTGCCGTAACGATCAACATAACTTCGATGGGCATAGAGCGCTGAACGGATGCAAACGAGCGGTAGCATTACGGTGTCGTCCATATCCTCATAGGACCCAGTGCGAATGGCGACATGGGCCTCGCCCACCTCCAGCCGGGCCAGGTTCTCGGTTATGACATGCTCGACCCGCACGCCCGGATTCTCGATCTGGTAGAGTTTCAAAACCGGAGTGAGCGTGGAAAGCAAAATCGCCGTCGACGTAATGATCAGATCACCAGACGCCGCGCGTGCCTGCCCTTCCATGCGCCCGCGAAATTCCAGAAAGGACAACTCAGTCCTGGCTGCAACCTCGAACAAGCCCCGCCCGTAGTCTGTTGGAGTGTACCCGCTTTTATGCCTTTGAAACAGCTTTGCTGATAGACTTTGTTCGAGGGAATCGATGTGGCGCATGATTGTCGCGCGATGCACCTTCAATTCCGAAGCCGCTGCGCTCACCGTACCCAACTTCCCGACATAATAGGCTGATCGAACTTCGGTCCAACGATCCAATTCTGTGACCCCGTGGCATCTTCTCCAACACACACACCCAGCTCATTCAGCGCTGTAGACCAGACGATTTATTAGCTGCCGGTGCACCCCTTGGAACGCTACTTCGGGTATCGGCTGGCATTCAAGATCGGACAGTGTTGCAAAATCGCACACGCAGTGTGAGCTTTTGTGCGCATCCCTCTGGCGGCGCCGATTGCGATTGCCGAACTGAACGCGGGTTTGACCTTACGTGGTTAGGAGACGAGGCCGGTATCCAACGACTGGATCACCTGTGTAGACCCTGTGTGCAGAAAGGCGAGCCCGAACGCAAAGGCCTGTCGGGATACCCGCAGCGGGAAATGACGCTGCGGTTTCGTAGACTTGCCAAGCGGGCGATCAGGTACGCGATTACGAGCCAGCAACGGCTCTAGGGCGCCCACTTATCTCATGAAGCCCAAGTCCGTCGAGGCGAAGCGACCTATATTAGGGGAGATGCTCGGTAATTCTGACTGGGAAACCCCAAACCACTGCGCAAGTGTGGCCGAATATTCATCAACCGAAACAGCTGGCAATAGCCTTCCGCGGCCCACCTGATCGTTGCCATCCACGGAAACCTCCGGAGCCCGGCCATAGAACCGTCCTCCTTGCACAGCTCCTCCCAGAATGAAGTGGAAGCCGCCCCATCCATGGTCAGAGCCGTCCCCGTTCGATGCTAGGGTACGACCAAAATCGGATGCGGTGAAGGTTGTCACCTCGTTCTCCACGCCGAGTTCTACGAGAGCTCGGTAGAACGCGTCCATCGCGAAATCGACCTGCGCCAAAAGGCCCTCGTGTCGCCCGATAAGGCCGTCGTGGTTATCGAAGCCGCCCATCGACACCATGAAGACTTGACGCCTGACGCCGAGTTCATTGCGGGCTGCGATCATTGACGCAACCGTTTCGAGCTGGCCCGCCAAACGATTATCGTTGCCGAAATCGGTCGTTAGGTTGCTGCTGGCTAAGGCGTCGTTTACGAATTGACCGAAGGTTATCGAGCGATCGTTCATGCTCGCGTGATCGGCGGCAAAGATATTGCCGGAGCTCGTTCGTAGAATCTGATCAAGCGCTTCAGCGGCCTCGGCTGAACGGTATAGCCTGTTGTTCCTCAGTGGCCGGAACAGCGTCGCGCCATTGCCGGAGACTTTGTAAGGGACAGCTTGATCGCCACTCAAGAACACGGCGTTGCCCGTGGCGTTGATGGCGGTGAACATGGCGTTGGTGTTCGCGCTTTGCGCGAGATCGCTCATGCGCCCGCCCCATCCGCTAAGCGCACCTTCGGGCTGCGAGCTCTGCCACGTTGATTGCTGGTCATTGTGAGAGAACAGCTTGGCCGGAACAGGAACGCTGCGACTATCGTACTGCGCCCGCGTCAGCGGCGCCTCTAGAGGACCGACATTGAGCAGGGGCGCCATTGTACCTTCATCAAATCGCGCTTTGAGCATCGGCATAGTGGGAGCCAAGGCGTATGTCTGGTTGTCGGTAAGCTCCTGATCAGCGGGGGTGGTTAGCACTGTGTTTGCCAATGACGCGCGCGGGAGCGCGATTCCGCCGCCATCGGTGCTGCCCTGACCGCCACGAATCTCCGAATAGCGCGTATAGTTATCCGAGTCATAAGGGATCAGCGTATTGCCATGGTCGTTCCCGCCATAGAGGAACACACAGACCAAGGCTTTGTAGTCGGTTACGTCGCTGAACGCGGCCGCTTCCCCGATGCCTGCCAATCCCATCGCATAGGACGACGCGGCGCCCATCGCAGCCAATTGGCTGGAGCGCTTCATGAAGGCGCGGCGGGAAAGCTCGGCTTGTCGGCTGATAAACATACTGGAAGCTCCCCTTACTTCTGGATCAGGTAGTCGGTGGACGCCATCGTCAACAGCACGGCTGTGTGAACACGTCGCAGCCGGTCTTCTTGCTCATCGTCGCCGGGATCGATCGAGATGGCGTCGACCGCTGATATTATGAGACCACGCACATCCGAGCTCAGCTGGTTCGCTGTCATCAGAAGGTCGATCCGATCGACCAGCGCTGCGCTGTCGTCCGCGATCGCTGCTTCCGCCGAGTAATCGATTGCGAGGTCTTGGAACTGCCCGCCTCTCATTTCGATAGCGCGTTCCATCAAGTTCACATAACCCGCGACCGATGTTTCGTTCACGAGCTGGAATTCGGGGGCGACCAGATTGCTATCGGCGGCCTGAGAGTTCGTCGAGAAGTAGGTCGGGCGGAAGAAGTTGAAGACAGAAGGCGAGCGCAATGGTGATTGCCCCAGTTCCGACGATTGTTCAGACATGTCTCTCAACGCCCAGTCACCGCTGGTCGAGCTGATGCCGAATGTCCTGCCCCACTGCACAAATCGGAGCATGGGTTCACGCAATTTGCCGAAGGATGGGTCTGAAACATTGGCGGTTTCGAGTGCTTCGTCGTCAAGCACAATGGCTTTGAAAACCGCGCCCAAATCGCCGCGCACCCCATTGCCATTGTCGTCAAACACGCTGGCCACGCGCTGGACATAACCGGGGCTGGGGTTGCTGGTTATGAGGCGTTGGATCATCTGCCGCGCGAAGAAAGGGCCGACATTGGGGTGAGCGACCAAATGGTCGAGCGTCAATCTCAAGCTTTCTTCCGGGCCAGTATCAGCTGGAATTGTCAGCCCCAGAAAGCTCTTCTCTTCCATCGAATGAAGGCTTTCTGAGCGCGGCCAGCGCCATCGCGACGAGTCCGCCGTCATGGGCTGAACGACGTAATCCGCATCAGGGATTTCGCGTGTGCCGTTTGTTTCTTGGGTCAACCCAATCCCGTTGAAGTCGAACTCGTATCCGGTGAAGACTTTGGCGATGCCGTTCACGTCTTCGTTGGTGTAGGTCTCGACCGGTTCCCCGCCGACTAGCCGAGCGGTTCCATCAGGATTGAGCTCAAAAAGCCCAATCGTAAACAACTGCATGATCTCACGGCCATAGTTCTCATCGGGAACGCGGCCCTTATTCGGATTAGCCTTTTGGTTGCCCTTTGTGTTGAGAAAGGACCCCATGGCGGGATTCAGTGTGATCCCTTCCAGAAGCTCTCTGAAGCTTCCGAAGGCGTGCTGGTTCAAAAGATCCCAATACGCGCCAATGGCAGGGCTTTCCCATACCGTATTCAGGCCGTTCATCGAGACGACAAAGAACTCTGACAAAGCCAGTGCGAACCGTTTGCGTACGCTGCTCCCGCCGCTGAACAGCTGAGACCAAATCATGTAGTCGCCTTGGCGGTTCAAATTGTAGTAGCGATTGTCATCGACACGATCGAAACCGCGACTGGCATAGAATTCTCGTGCGGTTTGGTCGTTCGACCGGCTCATTTGCGCGTCGAGCCAAGGTTCGTAGCCTTGATCGATAACCTCGCTTATAGTTTGCGTGCTCGCGGCAAAGCTAACCTGCTGTAAGAAACGGCTCGCTTCGGCATCACTTGCTGGTCGCCTTACGACTGGGGGCGCGACCGGACTGCCTGCGACGCCGCCAGAGCCGGTCGAAGTGGAGCCAGAACCCGATCCACCTCCGCCACAAGCAGCCGTCGCCAGCGCTGCGGCGGCAACCCCGGACATCCGGGCTGCGTTGCCTTTGGCGATGATTGTGTGGCCATTTGCTTCAGCGGACTCTGTCGCCCTTTCGGGCATAAGCTCGATAGGCTCTTTTGGTTGCTCTAGGACGGTCTCTGTCGGCAACAGCGTACCCCGCGCAAGAAAGTGCCGCTTAATGTAAGC
>JBCBMN010000016.1:0-28545 GCA_039822745.1 Pseudomonadota bacterium
CCTGAATGGCAACGATGGCATCGGTTGCCATCAGTTCAAGGCAGGCCTCAATCAGCAGTTTCTCGGTAAAAGGATCGCCGACCTGAACTGTGGGCCGCTTGGCCTCGGCGTCTTCCTCGAAGTCGGCGCTTGCCATGGTCGCGCCGTGAATACCGTCGCGCCCGGTCTTGGAGCCGACATACACGATAGGGTTCCCGACACCGGTCGCGGCTGAGTAGAAGATCTTGTCGGCGTCAGCCACGCCCACGGTCATCGCGTTGACCAGGATATTTCCGTCATAGGCTGGGTGAAAATTGGTTTCGCCGCCCACGGTCGGCACACCGACGCAATTGCCATAGCCACCAATGCCAGCGACGACGCCTTGCACCAGATGCTTCATTTTGGGGTGATCGGGTCGGCCAAAGCGCAGCGCGTTCATATTCGCCACCGGCCGCGCACCCATGGTGAAGACATCGCGCAAAATGCCGCCTACACCGGTCGCCGCTCCCTGATAGGGCTCGATGTAAGAGGGGTGGTTGTGGCTCTCCATCTTGAAGATCGCCGCCAGTTTCGTCCCATCGGGCCCATCGCCGATATCGATGACACCGGCGTTCTCACCGGGGCCGCAAATTACCCATTCGGCCTCGGTCGGCAGCTTCTTGAGGTGCAGACGCGAGCTCTTGTAGGAGCAATGCTCTGACCACATCACGGAAAAGATGCCCAGTTCGACCAGATTGGGCTCGCGGCCGAGGCCTGCAAGGACGCGCTCATATTCTTCAGGCGAGAGCCCGTGGGACTCGACGATCTCAGGTGTAATTTCGCTCATGCGCGCCCTTTAAGTCAGGCGCTAGGAGCCGCCAAGCCGCCACGACGCAGAAACTGGCGATTCTCCCCGACCCACACGGCAAGGCCGGTCAGAACAGCGAAGGCGAGCAAGGCTTGGGCGTGGAGTAAAAATCTCGCTTCGGTAGGCTCTGGGCCAAACCAGTTAATTGCCTGAAACACCAATAGTGCCAGCAAGAGCACCATGGGCTGACCAGCAGGCCCCCGGGTGCGTCTGAGGTAAAACAGGAAAGCTGCCAGCGTGATTCCGATCTCCAGCGGCATGGCAATCTCTGGATAATTCCAAAGCCCCAGACCAACACGTATGTCTCCAAATCCAATTGGCAGATCCGGGCGGTGCGCTACAAAGTCCAGCACCCAGTGTGAAAGCACGACGAGTCCTGACAATGCCCCTGCAAGCAGGTTTCGCTGCGCGATCAGGACGACGAAAGCAAACCCGAGCGCCCACAGCGTCGCGCCGATCAGGCTGTGGGTGTAGGGATAGAAGTACAGGTCATAAGGCACCATGACCGTAGCACCTGGTTCGATCCGCATTTTTTCAACGCCGGCAATCGCCAGTCCGAAGAAAGCCCAGTCGATCAGCTGTGCTGCAAGAAAGGTCGTCCCCAGTTTCGGCGCGCGAGGGCCCATTGAAGCTGCCACGAAGGCTGGAGCGAAGTGTCCAATGAACATGCCGAGCGTGGGTCCTTAATCAGCTTTGGCTGTTAGCTTTAGGGTGACCATGGTTGCAATCGCGCTGGTCGTGCCCGTTGCAAAGGCTCCCCAGGCGATGTCCATGATCGAGATATGCGTCGCCCAGACCTTAAATACGGCCTGGCTCGTCAGGTCGAAAGTTGCATAACACAGCGCGCCAAGCAGTGCTCCGTTCAGTAGGGCGCTGGCCGCTTTGCCACTCTCCAGACCCGGCTTGATGGCAAACCACGTCATACCGGCCAGATAAAGCAGATAGAATGCGCCTGCTGCGCCCAGATTGATGTCGTCCGCCATCAGTTCCCCGATGGTCGGCTTGTAGAGATTGGGACCGGCCCAATTCAGCCAAACCGCGTCCATCGCACCGAAAATGATGGCCGCCAGTCCATAGGCGATCGCATATTTTGCCATTTTGTCCTTTTCCTGTTGTTAGTCAGCCTTGACCGGGTGCCAAGGCGCGGTCAATGCTCTTGGCCATGGACGAGGGAAATGGCATCGCCCCGGGTGGCACTGAAGTGGGTGGGAGCGACATCGAACAGATGAGCTTTGAAGAGGCGCTGCGCTCGCTTGAAGAGATCGTGGGACAGTTGGAGCGCGGCGATGTGCCGCTCGATCAGTCGATCACGCTGTATGAGCGCGGTGAGAAACTGCGCGCGGCCTGTCAGAAACGGCTCGATGCAGCGCAGGCCCGGATTGAGAAAATTGTGACTGGTCCGGACGGATCTCCCAGCGGGACCGTGCCTCTTGATGGAGCTTCATGAGAATATGCTGGTGGGGATCGAGGGGGATGTGCTCAAGGACGCGCTGAAACGCGTACAACGCGAGGTCGATACAGTGTTCGATGCGCTGCTGCCGGTGCCGGGCGACACTCGGGCGCGGCTGGTCGATGCAATGCGCTATGCGGCAATTGGCGGAGGTAAGCGCGTAAGGCCGCTTCTGGTTGTGAGTACATCAGAGCTTTTCGGGGTCTCGCGCGATGCTGCCTTGCGTGCTGGTGCGGCGGTCGAAGCGATCCATGTCTATTCGCTGATCCATGACGATTTGCCCTGCATGGATGATGACGATCTGCGCCATGGCAAGCCAACTCTTCACCACGAATTTGACGAAGCAACCGCCGTACTAGCGGGCGATTCCCTGCATGCGCTGGCTTTTGAAATTCTGGCTGATACCAAGACCAGCGCTGATCCTTTCACCCGGTCAGAACTGATTTCGACCTTGGGAATGGCCAGCGGCATGCACGGCATGGCTGGCGGGCAGATGATGGATATGGTCGCTGACGAAGAGGGAGTGAACTACGACCTCCACACCGTCACGCGCCTTCAGCAATTAAAGACCGGGGCCTTGCTCGCTGCCAGCGTCGAGATGGGCGCAATCCTTGGTAAAATTCCGCCAGAGGGGCGCGGGCACTTGCGCAATTATGCGCGTGACATTGGTCTTGCCTTCCAGATTGCTGACGATTTGCTGGATGTGGAAGGCGACGCTGAGAAGGCTGGCAAAGCGCTGCGCAAGGACGAAAGCCAGGGCAAGCAAACCTTCGTGACATTGATGGGCGTTGAAAAGGCTCGCGAACAGGCCCGCGCTCTTGTCGAGCAAGCCATTGCCCATCTTGGATCGCACGGTACTGAGGCAGACACTTTGCGAGCCCTTGCGCGTTTTATTGTCGAGCGCGACCGGTAAAGCTATTGAGTGCGTCAAACGCCAGCCAACAGGCGGCATTCTATGGGAGACACCTAAGCCATGACACGCCGCGTAGGCATCTATCCCGGTACATTTGATCCGATCACCTTAGGTCATGCCGACATCATTCGCCGCGGCTCGAAACTGGTCGACTGGCTGATCATCGGGGTTACGACGAACCCGTCGAAAAACCCTATGTTTTCCACCGAAGAGCGCTTTGCGATGGTAGAGCGCGAGGTGCAGAACTTGGGTCTTGGCAATGTCGAAGTGGTCGGGTTCAACGCTTTGCTGGTGAAATTCGCGCAAGCACAGGGTGCGAGCGTAATTATTCGCGGGCTGCGGGCTGTTGCTGACTTCGAATACGAATACCAGATGGCAGGCATGAACCAGCAGCTCGACGATGATGTGGAGACAGTCTTCCTAATGGCTGATGTCGGTCTGCAACCGATCGCGAGCAAGCTGGTGAAGGAAATCGCGCTTTACGGCGGCGACATATCAAAGTTTGTGAGCCAGCCCGTGGCGTCTGATCTGCTGGAGCGTGTCGAAGAGATAGGACGCAAAGGCGATTACTGAGGTGCCCGCTTTTGCGGTTCAATCGGGGATGGGCATGCGATCATTCATTGAAGTGTCAGCCATGCCCCGTTAAGTGCGCCCTTTGGACGAATTCAGACCTGCGAAGACTTTCAACATGCTGCGAACACTTCTCCCCGCTACCCTTGCTTTTCTGGCTTTCTCAGCGCCTGCCGGCGTTGCAGCTCAAGACAGCGAGCCAGAAAGTGCAGAGGCAACCGAAGCAGTTGAAGAAACAGAGGAAGCTAAACCAGAGCGGCCCCGTTTTTTCCCGCAGATCAATTATGATAGCAGCGTCGATCCGGATGATGTCTGGGTGCTCGATCTTTCCAATGGAGAGCGGATAAAAATTCGCCTGATGGATGAGTGGGCGCCAACGCACGTTGAACGGATCAAGGCGCTTACGCGCCAGGGCTTTTATGACGGGATTATCTTCCACCGTGTTATCGATGGCTTCATGGCGCAGGGCGGAGACCCGACAGGCACCGGGCAGGGCGGCTCGACGCTTCCCGATCTTGAAGAAGAGTTCAATCCCATGCCGCATGTTCGCGGTACCGTGTCGATGGCGCGGGCAGCCGAAGAGGACAGCGCGAACAGCCAATTCTTCATCGTGTTCTATCCGCGCTTCAGCCTTGATAAGCGCTACACCAATTTTGGCCGCGTGATCGAGAATATGTCGGGCGTCGATGCAATCACTCGAGGCGAACCGCCGCAGACACCAACGCGTATCGTCCAGGCTTCGCTGGCGAGCGACAACAAGCCCGTGCCAACCGATACCGGGCCAGAGATCAATACGGACATCACCGCTGATCTGCTCAACGCGCCGCTCTGATAAAGTGCGGCCTTAGAGGGTTTCACGATGCGCGTGGACCTTTTCAACTTTGAACTGTCACAGGAGCGTATCGCGCTGCGACCGGTGCGTCCGCGCGATGCGGCGCGTATGCTGGTCATCAGAGGGCAGGAGTCTGCGTTCGAGGATGGCGGCGTGCTCGATCTGCCGCATCTTCTTGAGCCGGGCGATGTGCTTGTCTTCAACGATACCCGCGTTATCCCTGCGCAGCTTGAAGGACGGCGTGCGGGCGGTGAGGCAAAGATCGGCGCTACTTTGCACAAACGGATAGACCTCAGGCGCTGGCAGGCCTTCATCCGCAATGCCAAGCGAGTGAAGATCGGCGATCAGCTGATTTTCGGGGGTGGTGTCACAGCACTGGCCGAGGAGCGGCATAGTGACGGCTCGCTGACGATGTTTTTCGAAGGTGAAGAGCCGGTCGAAGTTCTGCTCGACCGCGCAGGCACCATGCCTCTGCCGCCCTATATCGCGCAGAAGCGCGGTGTCGATGAGCAGGATTATCAGGACTACCAGACGATGTTCGCAGCCGAGGATGGTGCAGTCGCTGCGCCCACCGCCTCGCTGCATTTCACCGATCGATTGATCGAGGCGATCGATGCCCGCGGTATCCAGCGAGAGACTTTGACCTTGCATGTTGGGGCGGGGACCTTCCTTCCTGTGAAGGCGGACGACACTGACGCTCATGCCATGCACTCAGAGTTTGGCCGTATCGATGCTGCCACCGCTGACAGGCTTAATGCTGCGCGTGAGGCAGGTGGACGATTAATCGCAGTGGGCACGACAAGTCTGCGCTTGCTTGAAAGTGCAGCGCGTGCAGATGGCGTTATCGAGGCTTTTGTTGGCGATACGGATATCTTCATCACGCCCGGCTACTCATTCCGCGCGGTCGATGGCCTGATGACCAATTTCCACCTTCCCAAATCGACGCTCATGATGCTGGTCAGCGCGTTGATGGGACGCGACCGGATGATGGCCGCTTACCAACACGCCATCGAAAATGAGTATCGCTTTTACTCCTATGGTGACTCCTCGCTGCTCCTGCCCTAGCGCAGATGGCCTATGTCCGATCCCATCCTCTCAATCAGCGGCCTGACCAAGGTCTATGCTGGCGGCACCAAGGCACTTGACGGAGTCGATCTCGAAATCCGCAAAGGTGAGATATTCGCGTTGCTGGGCCCTAATGGCGCGGGCAAGACCACGCTGATCGGAGCGGTCTGCGGCCTCGTTCGACCGAGCGCCGGCACGATGACCGCATTCGGACACGATCTGGCGAGCGACTGGCGACGCGCAAGAGCGCGCATCGGCCTTGTCCCGCAGGAATTGGCAACCGACATGTTCGAGACTGTCTGGCGGGCTGTGTCCTATTCGCGCGGGCTTTTCGGCTATCCTTCGGACAAGGCGCGGATTGAGGAAATTCTGCGCTCGCTATCCCTTTGGGAGAAGAAAGACAGCCAGATCCGCGAGCTTTCGGGCGGGATGAAGCGCCGCGTGTTGATCGCCAAAGCGCTCGCGCATGAACCCGAATTGCTATTTCTCGATGAGCCCACGGCTGGCGTTGATGTCGAACTGCGCAAGGGCATGTGGGAGCAGATCGCTGCACTGCGAGAGCGGGGCACGACGATTATCCTGACAACGCATTATATCGAAGAGGCGGAGCTGATGGCGGATCGGGTGGGGATCATCCGTTCTGGCCGCATTCTTATGGTCGATGACAAGGCGACCATGATGGAAAAAATGGGCAATACCGAAGCCGTGATCGAACTGGCCAACCCGCTCGGCGAACTGCCTGATGCCATAGCCGGCTATCCGGTCGAATTGCGCGATGACGGGCGGGAGCTGGTTTATAGAGGAGGAAGCGGAGGGCGCGCTGAGGTCGCTTCGCTTACCAAGGCTCTGATCGCTGCGGACGTCGATTATATCGGTATCGATATTCACGACAGTTCTCTGGAAGACATTTTCGTCGATCTTGTCGCGCAAGGCGAAGCCACGGGAGAGGCGACATGACGTTCAATCTCATCGGTGCCTGGGCGATCTATAAGCGCGAGTTGATGCGTGCATTTCGAACAGCGTTTCAGTCGATCCTTGCGCCAGTTCTGACGACATCGCTCTATTTCATCGTGTTCGGCAGCGCGATTGGCAGCCGCATGCCCGAAATTGGCGGCATCGAATATGCAGCTTTCATCATTCCTGGTTTGCTCATGCTGACCTTGCTGGGCGAAACGACCAGCAATTCGAGTTTCGGCATCTATATGCCGCGCTTCACAGGTACGATTTACGAATTGCTGTCCTCACCTGTCGGAGTGGCGGAGACGCTGATCGGTTTTGTCGGAGCGGCGGCCACCAAGAGCCTGATTCTCGCCGGGATCATTCTGGGCACAGCGGCGCTGTTTGTGGACTATCAGATCAAGTACCCGCTGTTTGCCCTGTGCTACATCGTGCTTGTGGCGGCGAGTTTTTCGTTGTTCGGGTTCATCCTCGGCATCTGGGCAGACAGCTTTGAAAAGCTCGGCATTATTCCGGTGCTAATCCTCACCCCGCTGACATTTCTGGGTGGCACGTTCTACTCGCTCGACATGCTGCCAAAGCCATGGGACACGATTGCGCTTGTCAACCCGATTGCGTTCTTGGTGAGTGGGCTGCGATGGACGTTCTATGGCACCTCCGATGTTCCGATTGCCTTGTCGCTGGGACTGACACTCGGCTTTCTGGCGGTTTGCATCGGCATCATTGCTTTCATCTTCAAGACCGGTTGGCGCCTTAGAGAGTGATGTGTCGATGACTGAGCGGCCCCGCTTTTCCTATACGCTCCATAACACAGATGGCCGCGCCCGTCGTGGAACCATCAGCATGCTTCGCGGTGATATTGAGACGCCCGCTTTCATGCCCGTGGGAACCGCGGCGACCGTAAAAGCGATGAAGCCCGAAGCAGTGCGCGCGCTTGGGGCCGACATCATCCTTGGCAACACCTATCATCTCATGCTGCGTCCGGGCGCAGAGCGCATGGCGCGCCTTGGTGGCCTGCACAAGTTCATGCGTTGGGACCGCCCGATCCTGACCGATAGCGGCGGCTACCAGGTGATGAGCCTGTCTGATCTGCGCAAGCTGACCGAGCAGGGCGTGGAGTTCCGCAGCCACATTGATGGCTCCAAGCATATGCTCACGCCGGAACGCTCAATGGAAATACAGCGCCTGCTTGGCTCGGACATCGTGATGGCATTTGATGAATGCCCGCGCGCTGACCGGCCGCGAGATGAGATTGCTGCAAGTATGGAGCTGTCGATGCGCTGGGCCAGACGCAGCCGTGAAGGCTTCGACAGCGGAGAAGAGCACGCAGCGCGCGCTGCTTTGTTCGGCATCCAGCAAGGTGCCCTCGACGAAGACTTACGCAAGATCAGCGCTGACAAACTCATCGATATCGGCTTTGACGGCTACGCGGTTGGCGGACTTGCCGTGGGGGAGGGGCAAGAGGCCATGTTCCGAGTGCTCGACTACGCACCCGGGCAATTGCCCAAGGACCGGCCTCGCTACCTCATGGGCGTTGGCAAGCCTGATGACCTTGTTGGCGCGGTCGAGCGCGGGATCGACATGTTCGATTGTGTTCTTCCAACACGATCAGGACGCAACGGGCAGGCTTTTACATGGAATGGCCCAATAAACTTGCGAAATGCGCGGTTTGCCGAGGATCAAGAGCCGCTTGATGCCAGTTCCGTGTGCTCCGCATCGCGAGACTATTCCAAGGCCTATCTGCACCACCTGATCAAATCGGGCGAGATGCTGGGTGCCATGCTCCTCACCGAGCACAATCTGGCATTCTACCAGTCATTGATGAAATCGATGAGAGACGCGATTGAGCGTGAGGAATTCACTGAATTTGCGGTAAAATTCAGGAGTAATTACTTCAATTAATGGCTTGAGTACCCCGTGCAGCTCTGCCAGTTTCGGGCAATCTTGTGGGAGGTTGGTTCGTGAAGTATTTGCTGAAGTTGCTTGCCGTTGGTTTCATTTGTTTGAGTTCCCCTCTTCATGCGCAAGAGGCGGAAGGTGACGAGAAGACTGCCAAAACCGAAAGCGTGAAGGATATTGCGGCTCGATTTGGAGTGCGCGCCTCTGTGCTCGATATCAGCCTGTCTCCGTCGGGTACCAAGATTGCTTGGATAGCGCCCGGACCACGCCACACCGAAATCCTCAACGTCTATGACTTTGAAGGGAGCGACGGCATTCAGGCGATCACCAGTAATTCAGAGCAGGCAGGCGACATTACGCATTGTGATTGGGTTACCGACAACCGCCTTTTGTGCACCTATTTTGGAATGGCGGAATTGCCCAATGGAACCCTTGCTCCATATGATCGGCTCTTTGCCCTTGATGCCGACGGCTCAAATCCGAAACAGATTTCGCAACGGCGCACTGCCCGGGCACTCGGAGTGTCGCAGGATGGAGGGACTGTTGTTGCGCTTGACGTACCGGGCAAAGAAGGAGCGGTTCTGATCACCCGCAATTACGTCAAGGAACGGACAACCGGGACACGCCTTGCGAATGATAAAGAGGGGTTGGGCGTTGATCGTGTCGATATTGAGAATGCTCGCCGTCGCCCAATCGAGCAGCCAGATGAAAGAGCGTATCGGTATGTTGCAGATCAAAATGGGACGATCCGCCTAAAGGTTCGCGCCCTGGCAGATAACACCGGAAGACTCACCGGTCAGGAAATCATCATGTACCGCCCCGCTGAAGGTGGTGATTGGCAAATTCTGGAGAGCAACACGGAGGAGGATCTGGCCAACAGTTTCTCACCAATTGCCCTGAATGCCGAAAGCAATTCCATCTATGGCTATCAATCTATCGATGGCTTCGAATCGGTGGTTTCGGTCAAACTTGATGGTTCAGGGGAAACAACCGAGCTGGTTTCGCGCAAGGGGGTTGATGTCAGCAGTCTTATTCGGATCGGGCGTCAACGCCGGGTCGTCGGAGTAAGCTTTGCCACCGAAAAGCGTTCGGTTGAGTATTTTGACTCTGAGCTTGCCAAGCTGGCTGCGGGACTGAGCAAAGCGATCCCCAATCAGCCGCTGATCTCAATTGTCGGTGCAAGCGCGGACGAAAAGCGCCTCGTCATTATCGCGTCGAGCGATACTGATCCGGGCGCAGTCTACATTTATGACAAAGACAAGGGGACACTCGAGGTACTGCTCGCAATCCGCGAATATCTGGTTGATCGCCCTATGGGGAAGATGACACCGATAACCTATGAGGCGAGCGATGGGACAAAGGTCCCAGGATACCTGACGTTACCTCCGGGTTCGGATGGCAAAAACCTGCCCACGGTGGTTTTGCCACATGGTGGCCCTGCTACCCGCGACTATTGGGGCTTTAAATGGATCGTGCAGTTCTTCACAGCGCGCGGCTATGCGGTGCTTCAACCCAATTTTCGCGGCTCAGCTGGCTATGGCGAGGCGTGGTTTGGCCGTAATGGCTATCAGGCATGGGATGTTGCTATCGGCGACGTTCTGGATGCCGGACGCTGGATGGTTGCTGAAGGGATTGCTGATCCTGACAGACTGGTCATCGCGGGATGGTCGTATGGTGGATACGCCGCTTTGCAGTCTCAGGTGGTCGATCCCGACCTTTATAAGGCCGTGGTAGCCATCGCACCCGTCACCGACCTCGAATATCTGCGTGAAACGGCTCGCCGCTATACCAGTTTCAGACTTCGAGACGAACAACTGGGCAAAGGCCCGCATATCGCAGCCGGAAGCCCACGTCGCCATGCGGAGAACTTCGTTGCGCCTGTCGCCCTTTTCCATGGGGACCTCGATCTCAATGTTGATGTAAGGCACTCGCGCGAAATGGCTGAAGCACTGGAAGAGGCTGGTAAGCAGGTGACCTATACCGAGTTCAAGGATCTTCAGCACGATCTGGATGACAGCTTGGTCCGCGCTGAGATGCTCGAAGCCATCGACACATTCTTTGGCGATGCCATTGGCGCAAATTGAGGGTCCCAAATAGCTCGACAAATCGGGTGTGACGCGCCAAATGCGCCTCATGTCACAAAGCTTTAAAGCCCCTGAAGAATGCGAGAACATGATCGATGTGCGCAAAGGCGTCGATGCGACAGATAGAGAGCTTGTGGCGCTCTTGGATCGCCGCTTTGGCTATATGCGCGCCGCTGCGCGAATAAAGCCCAACCGTGAGGCCGTGCGCGATGAAGAGCGCAAAGCCAGCGTCATCGCTGCTGCGGTTGCGGAGGCCCGGGCGAAGGGCATTCCGGCAGATGTAATAGCCGATCTTTGGGAGCGCCTTGTCGAAGGCTCAATCGCATACGAATTTGACGTCTGGGACAAAACGCGGACCTAGTCTCGGCCAAGAAACCGATCCAGTCGCACCTGTTTCTTGTCGCGGTTTTTGGGTGAGATGGAACTCGCCATCCAGAACAGCTTCTTCTTCCACTTTTCATAGGCTTTCTCAGCACCGCCATCCTTGATCGGGGCGGCGACCATGAAGCGCACGGGCTTGAACCCGACAAAGCTCAGAACCTGCCCTTTCCACCGGCGGATGATGGCATTGCCGTAAAGCAGCCTAAGAAACAGAGCAGGTGTGTCCATAGTCGCGATCACGTCTGCTGAGCGCCCTTCGAGATATTTATCCCACAGCGCACCTTTCTCGCGAAATTGGTACATAAAGCCGGGCAGAAACAGCCGGTCGATCAGGCCTTTGAGTTCGGCCGGTTCAGCACCCCACCACATGGGAAATGCGAAGACGACATGATCGCAGGCGTCGAAAGCCTCGGCGATGGCGGCGATGTCCGGCTCCCAATCGGTCCGCTTGAGATAGCCGTGGCGCAGGATCGGTGTGAATTCCATGTCGCGCACATTGAAGCGTGTTACGCTGCAATCCTTGGGCAGCGCGTCCTGGTAGAGATCCAGCAGATGTGAGGCGAAGCGTCCCTGATCCGGATGCCCATCGATCAGCAGAATGTTGAGCGGCATGTTTTCCCCCTGTGCTCTCAGGGCGTAGTTGCACGGACGAGCCGCAAAAGAAAAGGGCGGCCCCGCAGGACCGCCCTCTTTCTTGTTCGATGGCCTCGCGGATTAGCGCGAGTAGAACTCGACAACGAGGTTCGGTTCCATAGTGACGGGGTAGGGCACTTCGTCGAGCTTGGGCACGCGAGTGAACTGCACCTTGTCGTTACCGTCGGGCGCGACATAGTCAGGGATATCACGCTCAGGAAGGCTCTGTGCTTCGATCACGAGCGCCATTTCCTTGGCCTTGTTGCCCAGGCTGATCACATCGCCAACGTCGCAGCGACGCGAGGCAATGTTGCACTTTACGCCGTTCACATAGATGTGGCCGTGCGAAACGACCTGACGTGCCGCAAAGATCGTCGGGGCGAACTTGGCGCGATAGACGATCATGTCCAGACGACGCTCAAGCAGGCCGATCAGGTTTTGACCGGTGTCACCCTTCATGCGGGTGGCGTCCTTATAGGTTGAGCGGAACTGCTTCTCGGTTACGTCGCCGTAATAGCCTTTCAGCTTCTGCTTGGCGCGCAGCTGGAGACCAAAGTCGCTCATCTTGCTCTTGCGACGCTGACCGTGTTGGCCGGGGCCGTAGGAACGCTTGTTCACCGGAGAATTTGGACGACCCCAGATGTTTTCGCCCATCCGGCGGTCGAGTTTGTACTTGGCGCTCTTGCGCTTCGACATAAGTCGTTTCCTTCAAATTTGCTGAGCGACCCTTGTGGCCGCCATTCAACCCGGCATCGCACCGCTGAGAATTTAAACAACCTGTGGTTGTCTCAACGCGGCCACCGCTTCACCGGGGTGCGGGGCCCATTCGCGAAGGCGCGCCATTAGCAGACGCGCAGTCGCTGTCAATGCATTTGATCCCTAATCCTTGCCGCGCTTTTCGCGTTCCAAAGTGCTCAGGATGCCGCGCAGGGTGCGCACTTCCAGGTGGTTCCAGCCCGGCTTGGTCAACACGCTGCGCAAAGTCCGCTTGGTGGCTTCTGCGCGCGGCGCGGGCAGGAAATAGCCACGCGGGGCAAGAAGACGCTCAAAGTGATCGACCAGACCGTCCAAGTCTTCTTGCGGCGATGGAGGAAGAATTTCCTCTTCCGCAGTGGGTTGGACAAGTTCGCTTTCGCTGGTCTCACGTCGAATGCGCGACCATTCATAGGCAACCAGGATGACTGCCTGCGCCAGATTGAGCGAGCCGAATTGCGGATTGACGGGAACCGTCAGGATATGGCGGGCAAGGGCGACATCCTCGGTTTCGAGCCCCGATGCCTCGCGTCCGAACAGGATGGCGTGACGACCCCCCTGCGAGTGCATCAACCTTGCGGCTCCATCGGCGCCGACCACGGGCTTCGTTACTCCGCGCTTACGCACCGTGGTGGCATAGATGTGCTCGCAATCAGCCACCGCTTCGGCAGTGGTGTCATAGATCTTGGCTTGATCGAGGACCATGTCGGCACCGGCAGCCGCTGGCCCTGCCGAGGGGTTGGGCCAGCCATCGCGCGGATTGACTATGCGCATTTCAGTGAGCCCGAAATTGAGCATAGCGCGGGCAGCTTTGCCGATATTTTCGCCCAGTTGCGGGCGGACCAGCACGATAACTGGCTTTTCAGTGTTGTTCGCCATTACTCGTCTTTGGCTGCTTCAGCGACGGTGCTCGCAAATTCCTCAAAATCGCGCGCTTCGGAGAAATCGCGATAGACCGAGGCGAAGCGGATATAGGCCACAGAATCGATCCCGCGCAGGCCATCCATCACAAGTTCGCCAATGCGCGCAGAGGGGACTTCTGCGTCACCCGCCGTTTCGACCTGCCGCTGGATACCTGAAACGAGCCGGTCGATCTGCTCTTGCGTGACCCCGCGCTTGCGACAGGCGAGGGCGACTGAGCGCTCCAGCTTAGTGCGTTCAAACGGTTCGCGACGCATTTCCCGGGCTTCGGGGCCCGCCTTAACGACCATGACTTCGCGCAATTGCACGCGCTCAAAGGTCGTAAAGCGTGCGCCGCAGGATGAACACTGCCGTCGCCGCCTTATCGATGTGCCGTCCTCTGTGGGACGCGAATCTTTAACCTGTGTCTCTTCGTGAGCGCAGAAGGGGCAACGCATTCGTAAGTGTTACTTCTTGATCCGCTGATAGAGGGCAAAACCTGCACCCGCAGCCAGACCAATCGGCAGGCTCACAACAGGAAGGGCAGCACCCAGAACAGCGCCAACAGCACCGGCCGTCAGAACAGGCTTGGTCGAGGGGTGGTCAAGGCCTTCACGCGCCATATCGGCGATTTCGCTGGCCGCATCACCCATCAGGTCATTTTTGTCTGTATCGCTCATCATTGCCTCACATATTTGGATAGACTGGAAAGTTAGCACACAATTCAGCGACCTGGCTACGCACATGTTCTTCGATTTGTGCGTCTCCCTCGGGCCCATTCTTTGAAAGGCCTTCTACGACTTCAGCAATTAGCTCACCAACCTTACGGAATTCTAACGGGCCGAAGCCTCGCGTGGTGCCCGCCGGTGTACCTAGGCGGATGCCGCTGGTGACGAATGGCGAGCGGGTATCGAAAGGAATGCCGTTCTTGTTGCAGGTGAGCCACGCGCGATCGAGGCCTTTCTCTGCCGCTTTGCCCGTCACGTCCTTGGCTGTCAGATCGACCAGCATCGAGTGGTTATCCGTGCCGCCCGAACAAATGCGCAGGCCCTGCTCTTCAAGGCTGGCTGCCAGCGCGCGAGCATTCTCAACGATCCGGTGCGCATATGTCTTGAAGTCCGGCTGAAGCGCCTCGCGGAAAGCAACAGCCTTTGCAGCAATGACATGGACGAGCGGACCACCTTGCAGCCCCGGAAAAACCGCCATGTTGAGCGGCTTGGTGTACTTGTCGTCATTCCAAAGCATGATGCCCGAACGCGGACCGCGTAAGGATTTGTGTGTTGTGGAGGTCACGATATCGCAATGCGGGAAGGGCGAGGGGTGCGCTCCGCCGGCAACCAGCCCGGAAACATGGCTCATATCGCACAGCAGGATCGCGCCCACTTCATCGGCGATCTGGCGGAAACGTTGGAAGTCCCAAGTGCGTGAATAGGCTGTGCCGCCGCAAATGATCAGCTTGGGCTTATGTTCGCGCGCGGTCGCGGCGACATCGTCCATGTCGATCAGTTCGTCTTCCTGCCGCACGCCATAACTGACGGGGTTGAACCATTTGCCGCTCATATTGACGGGCGAGCCATGCGTCAGGTGCCCGCCTGAATTGAGGTCAAGGCCCATGAAAGTGTCACCCGGTTCCAGCAGAGCCAAGAACACCGCTTGGTTCATCTGCGAGCCGCTATTGGGCTGCACATTGGCAAAGTTGCATCCGAACAGCTGCTTGGCGCGCTCAATCGCGAGTGTTTCGACGACGTCGGCATAGTCGCAACCGCCATAATAACGCTTGCCAGGGTAGCCTTCGGCATACTTGTTGGTGAAGACGCTGCCGGTCGCCTCAAGGACCGCTTTGGAGGCGATGTTCTCGCTTGCGATCAGTTCGATCTTGTCACGCTGACGGCCAAGCTCGCTTGCTATTGCAGCAGCGATTTCAGGATCCGCCGTGGCAAGATCGTCATTCCAGAACGGGTCCATAGGGTTCAGGACATCGGAGGGCTGGGTGCTCATTGGTGGGTCTCGATATGATCGGGTAGGTTAGGCGGTGTTCCAAGCTTGGCAACGCGGCGCTGATGGCGGCCATCGGGCTCGTCCGCATCGGCAAATTCGGTGCTAAGGAATGTAGCTACGCAAGACTTGGCCATTTCGATGCCTGTCAGGCGCGCACCAAGGGCAACGGCATTGGCATCGTTGTGTTCGCGAGCCAGTGCGGCGGAGAGAGGTTCAGACACCAAGGCGCAGCGCACATCGGGGTGGCGGTTAACGCTGATCGAGATGCCTATGCCTGATCCACACAGAGCGATCCCGTATTCGGCGGTCCCTTCTGCGATGATCTCAGCCAGCTTGTAGCCATAGTCAGGATAATCGACGCTTTGACCCGGTTCCGGGCCAAGGTCCGCAACCTCATGGCCTTCATCCATAAGCCATTCGGCAAGCTGCGCCTTCAATTCGGTCGCCGCATGATCTGAAGCAATTGCAATACGCATGACCGTTCCATAGGCGAGAGCGCTCAAACACTCCATAGCCGGAACAGGAGTTTTCGACGCGCTTGGCCGGGCGTTGATGCATAACAGCGCGCCCATCGGCCCTTGTGCTGACAGCAACATTCGATCAAGCAAGGATGGATTAAGGGATTCACCGGAAGATCGCTGCGATGCGCACTCTACTTTCCATTATGATGCTCGTTTTCCTGGCAGTGTCCCCGCTGGGGGAATCGGGCGCGATGGCGCGCGACGGATTGGCAGTGGAGCCTGAGAAGATAACCCGCGCCTCCAAGCTGGAGCCAGGGCACGGGGTGGTGATCATTTCACTGCGCAGCGAGCTGTATTTAAGAGCGGAGCTTGACCTCTTCTTCCTGCGCGAAGGCGGCGATCTGGCCAATGAAGAGGATGTAATCCGCATCAGCCGTTCCCAGCCTGCGCTCGCTTTTGGCAATGCCACCACCAAGTACAAGCCGCTGAGTGTCCAGCTTCCTGCAGGGCGTTACAGGATGGCTGCGCATGGCTCCAAGTGTCCCAAAATCCCTGCACCCAATGAACGCTGTCTGGTCGACATCAGCTTTCTCGGGATCGGCGACACCATCTCGCTTCCCAGCCGCGGCTATGGTGATGATGCCCCTATCTTCGAAGTGCGCGAGGGCGCGCTGACTGTTGCCGGGGATTTCGGTCTAACGGCTCGCAACACAGTCGAGTGGTCGCAGATTCCCGGAAAGAAGCTGAATAAGGTGATCAAGCGCTTCTACGGCCTCCCGCGCGGACCAGCGCCGCGAGTGGGCAAGGAATACGTCCTGAAATATCCGCTACGCCCGCGCAGCATCGAAGACGACCGGGGTAGGCGCTTCTAAGCCTTCAACTTCAGTTCTTTGGCGAGCCATTGCCACAGCGCTTCGACTTCTCCGGCGGCCTTCCCATCGGGTTCGCTCTCGCTGGCGGTTTCGCCTTTGGCGCTCGAGCGGTGGAAGGCGGCGCGGTCGCCGAGCGTTATGGGGCAGATGTCGAGCCCCAATTGTATGGCGGTATCCTTGGCCTCTTCGGTGAGAACCGTCGCGCCTGCAGGAACCGAATTGAGAACCACAAAGGCAGGCTTCTTCGCAAAGCAGACGAGGTCCGCCACCGGTTCAAGCGCAGCCAGATCGAAGGCGCGCGGTTTGGTGGGCACAAGGACCATGTCCGCCGCCTTGATCGCTTCGCGCGCAGTGGCGTCGGCGTGGGGCGGGGTGTCTATCACGACGAAATCCACCCCGTTCTTTTGCGCGCTCGCAATCGTGCGGCCAAGCCGAGCAGGGGGGCTGGTGACCACGACGGGCAGAAAATCTCCGCGCCAGTCTGACCAAGCGGCGGCGGTGGCTTGCGGATCTGTGTCGACCACAGCGCTTTCATAGCCCGCTTGAGCCGCCTTGGTGGCAATGTGAACGGCGAGCGTGGTTTTGCCCGAGCCGCCCTTTTGGCTGACTATGGCTAGCGTGGTTGGCACGGTCATTTCCTATTAGCGGCGGCGGCGTTCATCATACTGACGCTTTAGCAGATCCGTAAGGGTTTCGGTTTGATCCTTAGCTCGTTTCGAAGGACTTCGACCATACGCCTTGTCTCTCTGACGGCGTTCCTCTTTCCTGTCTTCGCTAGAAAACGACTCTACTCTCATTCGCTTAGAGCCTTTCGCTATCTGCCTCCAATCGTCCCTCAGCTTCTTGACCTGCTCAGCCAACTGAACTGCAGGGTCACGCGAACCGAGGTAGCTCACGTTCCTGTAGTCGTCCATATTTAGCCAGTAGGACATGGACTGCCTTTCGATTTGATCAGGCGCAAGCGCCCAGCTAACCTCAACTCGAAAGCTCTGACTGAGATAGTCTCCCACATCGCTGAGATAACTCTTCAGCGAATGCTGCGGCTTCAGGATACTAATTCGCTGAAATGGGACTTCTTTATCGTGTCTTGCTTCTCCGTTCGTAAGAGGAGGATCAAAAGCAATTTCGATGTCGAAGGCGGTGGCATTGCCTGTATTCTGGACTTCTATATCTAAATGGATCGTAGACCATTGGTTGGGAGTGATCGTCGCAATTACCTGCGGTTGTGCTGCTGCGTCCGCCATTCTCCTAGTCTCATTCGCGAGAACACGCGTAACTCGCCAAAGGGCGACAGTCGCTATGGCTGTTGCGCCCGCTGCGAGTAGAGTACCGAAAGTCGCAAAAGTCGACTGTTCCATGCCGTACTACTGATCGAGGAACGACCGCATCTTGCGGCTGCGGCTCGGGTGCTTGAGTTTCCTTAGCGCCTTCGCCTCAATCTGCCTGATCCGCTCGCGCGTCACTGAGAACTGCTGGCCGACCTCTTCCAGAGTGTGGTCGGTGTTCATACCGATGCCAAAACGCATGCGCAGCACGCGCTCTTCGCGCGGGGTGAGCGAGGCGAGGACGCGGGTGACGGTTTCTTTTAGGTTCGCCTGGATCGCGGCATCTACGGGGATGATCGCGTTCTTGTCCTCGATGAAGTCGCCCAGATGCGAATCTTCCTCATCCCCGATGGGGGTTTCGAGGCTGATCGGTTCCTTGGCGATTTTCATCACCTTGCGAACCTTCTCGAGCGGCATGGACAGGCGCGCGGCCATTTCCTCAGGGGTCGGCTCGCGGCCTTCCTCGTGCAGGAATTGGCGCGAGGTGCGCACCAGCTTGTTGATCGTCTCGATCATGTGGACAGGGATGCGGATCGTGCGCGCCTGATCTGCAATCGAGCGGGTGATCGCCTGACGAATCCACCAGGTTGCGTATGTGCTGAACTTGTAGCCGCGGCGATACTCAAACTTGTCGACCGCCTTCATGAGGCCGATATTGCCTTCCTGAATAAGATCAAGGAATTGCAGGCCGCGATTGGTGTACTTCTTGGCAATCGAGATCACCAGACGCAGGTTTGCTTCGACCATTTCCTTCTTGGCAATACGCGCCTCGCGCTCACCCTTTTGCACCATGTTGACGATGCGGCGGAACTCGGGAAGCGCCATGCCGGTTTGCGCGGCAATGTCAGTGATTTCGGAGCGGATACGGTCAATCGCAGCCTCTTCCTTCTCGGCAAAGGCGGTCCACTTCTTGTCCTTCTTCGCCTTCGCCACGATCCATGCATCATCAAGCTCGTTGCCGACATAGCCCTGCAGGAAGTCGATACGCTTGATCTTGTGACGCTCGGCCAAACGGAGCATCTGGCCGCCCAGAGCGGTCAGACGGCGGTTAAAGGCGTAAAGGTTGTCGACCAGGAATTCGATCTTGGTCGCGTGGAACTGCATGCTCTCCACTTCGGCGGTAAGCTGTTCGCCCAGTTCCTCGTATTTCTTTTCTTTCGCCTTGGGAAAATCGCCCCCGGCGGCCAGCGTATCAACACGCTCTGCCTGAAGCTTCTCGAAAGTCTTGAAGAGTTTGGTGATGCGCGCAAAGCGTTCGATGGCTTCTGGCTTCAGCGTTGCTTCCATCTGCGCAAGGCTGAGAGTGTTGTCCTCTTCCTCTTCTTCTTCGCGCTTGTTCTCGCCGTCTTCGCCGTCTTCGTTTTCGCCTTCTTCCTTGTGATCCTCGACCTCGTCATCGTCGCGGATCGTCGGGCCAGCGGTGTCCTCTGAGATCGAACCGTCGTCTTCCTCGTTCTCTTCTTCCATTTTCTCTGGCGGAGGCTCCTTTGAGAGCATCGCATCAAGATCGAGGATTTCGCGCAGCTGCATGTCCTCAGCGTTCAGCGCTTCGGACCATTGGATTATGGCGTGGAAGGTAATCGGGCTTTGGCACAGGCCCATGATCATCATGTCGCGCCCGGATTCGATCCGCTTGGCAATGGCGATTTCACCTTCGCGGCTCAGCAGCTCAACCGCGCCCATTTCACGCAGATACATGCGAACCGGGTCATCGGTGCGTTCACCGGTGCCGGTTTTCTTGGCAGCGGTCTTGGTTTCTTTCTTGGCGTCTTTCTTGGTGTCGTCTTCACCAACGGCTATTTCTTCGACTTCGGCCTCGGCCTCCGCTTCGGCTTCCGCCTCTTCGTCGTTCTCGACGATCTGGACGCCCATTTCCGACAGAGCCGTTTGAATGTCCTCGATCTGATCGGGGCTCATTTCTCCCGACGGCAAGGCCTCGTTGAGCTCATCATAGGTGATGTAGCCCTTTTTCTTGGCCTTGGTCATGAGCTTCTTCACCGAAGCCTCATTGAGGTCGATCAGGGGAGCGTCTTCGTTGTCTTGTGATTTAGCGGTCGAAGCCATGAATGTTTCGTCAGTCCATTTGGGCGAAGGCGGTTCGCATTAATGCAAACCTCTCGCGTTGATCCCGTTCCTGCCGCGCGCTCTACGCGGCCCAATTGTCACCGCTCTCGCGGTCATTACCTACCTCGTCGCCACCTGCGCTCTCACTCTCCGAGTTAGGACCAACAGCCGATCCGGCTTTGCGCCGACCAAAGGCTATCAACCGTTCCTCGATGGCAGTGAGCTGTGCACGCAGTCGCGTTTGTTCGGCGAAGCACCCTTCCGGGTCTTCATCGAACCGCGCAATCGTTGCTTTGAGAGCCGCCTCAAGAGCCGGCTTCTGCACAAGTAACGACACAGCTTCGGCCAGTTCCTCGCGCGCTTCACCGGGGTCAGTGCCTTCTCTGAGGAAGGCGTATCGTAAGTCGTCCGGTGGGGCGGGAACGCCGTGTTCGCCAGATATGGCGTTTGTGCCGTGCGAATCAAGCGTTTCGGTGAGTTCTATCAGCGATTCTATTGCGGGCGCTGCATTTGGGTCCAGTCTGGCCAAGCGGAAAAGGGCTTCTGAGTGGCGCTCAATCTGATCGGGTAGCCGGATCAGGCCGGCGATCACTGCGCTCAAAAGTCCAGCGCGTTGACCACCTGAAAGGATGCGTTGCAAGCTGCTGCGTGCCGCAGGCGACAGCGCTTGAACTGTGCTTTTACCGGGGCGCGAAGGGCCGCGACTGGCGCCACTTTTGGGCGCACGCGGTGGGTAGGCGAAGGCGGAAAACCGATCGAGCAGTTCGCGCCGGTATAGGGAGCGGATGTCTCCGTCTTCGATTGTATTCACATGTTCCATCAGCCGGGCTTTCAACCCTGCCTTGGCCTCGGGGCTGTCAAGCAGCTGTGCATCGCGCTCTGCCCGCCAAAGATAATCAAGCAGGCTGGCAGGTTTGGCGAGCAGCTTTTCCATCGCCTTTGGCCCTTGCGCCTTGATCAGGTCATCGGGGTCCTGTCCCGCAGGAAGCCGGACAATGCTAAGCGAGCGCATCGGAGCCAGCATTGGGAGTGCGCGGGAAATCGCTCGCATGGCTGCGCGCTGTCCTGCTGCATCACCGTCAAAGCACAGGACCGGCACTTCAACCATCCGCCACAGCATCTCCAGCTGCGTTTCAGTCAGCGCCGTACCCAGCGGAGCAACCGAATCGTGGAAACCCGCCTGAGCGAGCGCGACGACATCCATATAGCCCTCAACCACGATCACGCGGCCGGTCTGGCGCGAGGCTGGGGCGGCACGGTGGTGATTGTAGAGCGTGCGCCCTTTGTCGAAGAGAGGAGTGTCGGGCGAGTTGAGATATTTCGCGACACCGTCGCGCTTTTCGAGGATGCGGCCGCCAAACGCGATCACCCGACCGCGCGCGTCCTGAATAGGCAGCATGACCCGGCCTCGGAAGCGGTCATAGGCTTTGCCATCCTCGGTGACGATCCGCATCCCGCTATCGGCGAGCATGGTGGGTTCAAATCGAGATAGCGCAGAGGAGAGTGCCTGCTTGTCCTCTGGCGCGTAGCCAAACCCGAACTCACGCAGGGTCGAATCCGTTAGCCCGCGCCTGCGCAGATAATCGAGTGCTTCGCGCCCGCCGGCTCCTTTGAGCTGATCGACAAACCAGTCCTGCGCCGCCGTGGTCACATCGACCAGTTCCGCGCGCTTCTCAGCCTTTTTGGCCGCTATGGGATCCGGCGCAGGGACTTCCATCCCGGCCTCTTCGGCCAGCTCGTTGATCGCGTCCATGAAGGAGAAGCCGCGCTGGTCGATCATCCATGTGATCACATCGCCATGCGCTCCGCAACCAAAGCAATGGTAGAACTGCTTCTCATCATTGACGTAAAAGCTGGGTGTGTTCTCGTTGTGGAACGGGCAGCAAGCCTTCCATTCGCGCCCGGCCTTGGTCAGCTTGGTCGTGCGCTGCACCACGGTGGAGAGCGTTACGCGCGCGCGAAGTTCGTCTTTCCATTGTGGTGTGATAGTCATGGTCGCAGAATGCGCAGGAATGACCGTGCATTCAAGCGTTCAAGAAGCAGGTGTGTGGACTAGGCTGTGAGGAAGGCGAGAATCAGCTCAGCGCCGCCTTCACCAGACCGCTCGCCAGCTTCCCATCAAGCACCGCGCCATGCTTGGCTTTCAGAGCGCCCATAACGGTTCCCATGTCCTTCATGCTGGAAGCGCCGGTTTCGGCCTTGATCGCTTCGATGGCGGCCTTGGTCTCTTCCTCGCTCATCATCTGAGGGAGAAATTCTTCGATCACCGCCAGTTCCGCGGCCTCAGCTGCCGCGAGTTCGGCGCGGCCGCCAGCCTCATACATCTCAATCGATTCGCGGCGCTGCTTGGCCATTTTCTGCAGCACGCTCGTCACCAGAGCATCATCGTCGATGTCCTTACCCGATGTACGTTCTTCGATATCGCGGTCCTTGATCTTGGCCGAAATCTGCCGAAGCGTCGCGGTGCGTTCCTTTTCCTTGGCCTTCATGGCGGTGATGGTGGCGGCTTTGATGTCGTCTCTGATCATGATGCGAATTCGTTTTCTTGTGGATGGAATGTCTTGTGCGCGCCTCTAAACCAAGAAGTCGCCCACGGCTAGGTTGACGAGCGAGCAGCGCTGGCCTAGCGGCTGAGACTTAGCAACATCGCTGGTAAACCCTTCTCAACGGAGTGCCCAATGGCCCTTTCCGCGTCTAACCCTGCGCAACCTTCAGATGCGACAGGAGTGCTCGTCATGTCCGATGGGACAGTCATCTGGGGCAAGGGGTTTGGCGCGACAGGAAGCGCGGTGGGAGAGGTCTGCTTCAACACCGCGATGACCGGCTATCAAGAGGTGATGACCGATCCCTCTTACGCGGCCCAGATCGTGACCTTCACGTTCCCGCATATCGGCAATGTCGGCACCAATGACGAAGATGTCGAAAGCGCCAAAGGTGTGTCGAGCGCGGTGGGCTGCATCACGCGCGAGGACGTTACCAAGCCGAGCAATTTCCGCAGCGCGCTGGGCTTTACCGCGTGGATGGAAGCGAATGGCAAAATCGGCCTTGCGGGGGTCGATACACGCGCTCTGACCCGACGCATCCGTTTGAGCGGCGCGCCCAATGCGGTGGTCGCGCATTCGCCGGATGGCAAGTTCGACATTCCCGCGCTGCTGGCCCAAGCGCAGGGGTGGGCGGGGCTTGAGGGGATGGACCTAGCCATCACCGCCACCCGCAATTCATCTGAGGATTGGGGCGGCGGCTACTGGCGTCTGGGACATGGCTATGGCCGCGCAGATTGGTCGGAAAAGCGCCATGTGGTCGCGATTGACTATGGCGCGAAGGACAACATCTTCCGCAATCTCGTGCGCGCCGGTGCCAAAGTCACAGTGGTCCCGGCCAAGACGGATTTCGATGCGATCATGGCGCTGAAGCCCGATGGCGTGTTCCTCTCAAACGGCCCCGGCGACCCCGCTGCGACGGGCGAGTATGCGGTGCCGGTGATCCAGAAGCTGCTGGAGGCCGATGTGCCGCTCTTCGGCATTTGTCTCGGCCACCAGATGCTCGCGCTCGCTGCCGGAGCCAAGACGGTAAAGATGCACCAAGGCCACCGCGGCGCAAACCACCCGGTCCAGCGCGTCGGAGAAAGCTGGGGCGAGAGCACGGGGCTGGTCGAGATCACCAGCATGAACCACGGCTTCGCGGTCGATGCCGACACTTTGCCCGAGAGCGTGGAGCAAACCCATATGAGCCTGTTCGACGGCTCAAATTGCGGGATCGCCGTGAAGGGCAAGAAGGCGTTTGGAGTGCAGTACCACCCTGAGGCGTCGCCGGGTCCGATGGATTCGTTCTATCTGTTCGAGAAGTTTGTCGGGGGGCTGGGGATGTAAGTATGGCGATTATCCGGAAATTTGAAGAACTCGATCTCAAGATGAATGCTCGGCATACCGAAACTCATGGAGGATGGTCCATACAGGGTCAGGACGGAGAGCAATTCATCCAGATCAATACGTATGGCTCTGATGACCGAGAGATACCTAACAAAGTCTCTCAATCACTTCGATTGAGCAAAGAGGCAATTGAACAGCTCGCAAAGCTTGCGCAAACTCATTTAAAATGAGGCGGTTGAATCCTCTTTTCGGCTATCGCGGAGCACCCATTCCCAACCCCTTCCCTCAAGGGAAGGGGCTTGTTGCGCTAACAGTATTGCTCGCCACGCCCCTCGCCGCGCAAAATCCGGCGATGACGCCGCCGCCGCTTGCTGACTGGCCGGGAGCTGAGATCGTTGAGGGCGTTGCCTTTCAGGGCAATGGCTCGGTCAAGCTTGAACTGGGCGCAGGGGGCTTGCCGATCATCGCCTTCTGGCGCCCGGTCCTGTTCAAGGAAGAAACCAAGAAACCCGTCGCGGGCCGCATGGATTGCAAGGTTGTCGCGACCGAACAGCCCTTTGACGAGGACGACTTCGATCCCGATGCCCGTCACGCTTCAATCGCAACCGCCCGCGAGCGTCAGGGGTTCAAGGATATGGACCGGCTGCGCGACATAGGCGATGACATCCGCCAGCTGGATGTGGTCGGCAGGCGTGCCAATCCGCGCCAGCATTATGTGCTCAGCTATATCCTTGTCCGCGATGGCGAGCGCCTGATCGACATTCGCCGCAATTGTACCTTTATCTATGGCACAGCGATCTCGCGGCCCGACGTTTTGCCCTATGTCTATCGCTACACGCATATCAGCTATGCGTTTGAACCAGGAGCAGGGGCATGATGCGTTCACTAATAACACTGCCAGTCATGGGACTGGCGCTTTCCGGGTGCAGCCTCATCTTTCCTGAAGACTCGCGCGAAGGGGTTGAGGCCCAGGATACCTGCATCAATCGGATCGGGCCGACGCTGACCTATCAGGAATTCCAGCAGCTCCAGAACGCATCGGGCCAGTGGGTGCCGACCTACACCTATGATGTGACCAAGCTTGATCTGGCGGCTATCCAGGCGCTTTCGGTTCCCGGTAGCGATGAGACGGCGGGAACCCGTCTGATGCAGCAGAATAACAGCACCAACGCGGCGGTTCAGCGCTTTTTGGAAATGGAAGTGACCGAACGGGGCGCTTTCTTCCTTGGCCGAGAGCCCTCGCTTTACAGGGTGCGGGGCAAGGCGCAGCCTGCCTCCGATATCCTCGCCAGCGGTTGCGAACGGCAAAAGGCCGATATGCGCCTAATCGCTGTTTCATGGGTCAAGCAAGCGCCCAGACCCAAACTCGATTCCTCCGACACAGATGCCGACCAAGGCACTTCAACCAGCCAGACGGACACATAATGCCCAAACGCACAGACATCTCTTCCATTCTCGTCATCGGCGCTGGCCCGATCATCATCGGACAAGCCTGCGAGTTTGACTATTCCGGAGCGCAAGCGATCAAGGCGCTGAAGGAAGATGGCTACCGGGTGATCCTGGTGAACTCGAACCCGGCGACGATCATGACTGATCCCGAGTTTGCTGATGCGACTTATATCGAGCCGATCACGCCAGAGATCGTCGCGAAGATCATCGCCAAGGAAAAGCCTGACGCGCTGCTACCGACAATGGGTGGGCAGACCGCGCTCAACACCGCGCTCAAGCTGGAAGAGATGAGCGTCCTTGAAGAGCATGGCGTGGAAATGATCGGCGCAAAGGCCGACGCGATTGACAAGGCAGAGAACCGCGAACGCTTCCGCAAGGCGATGGATGCGATTGGGCTGGAAAGCCCGCGTGCCGGGATCGCCAACACACTCGAACAGGCGCGCGCTGTTCTTGAGACAACGGGGCTTCCCGCTGTCATACGGCCCAGCTTCACACTTGGTGGAACGGGCGGCGGTATCGCTTACAACACTCAGGAATTTGATCGGATTGTCTCTGAAGGTCTGGCGGCATCGCCGACGACCGAGGTGTTGATCGATGAATCGCTGCTGGGCTGGAAAGAGTACGAGATGGAGGTTGTTCGCGACCGTGCGGACAATGCGATTATCATCTGCGCCATCGAGAATGTCGATCCGATGGGTGTGCATACTGGCGACTCGATCACCATCGCGCCTGCGCTGACGCTGACTGACAAGGAATACCAGATCATGCGCAGCGCCAGCATTGCGGTGCTGCGTGAGATTGGCGTGGAGACCGGCGGCTCGAACGTGCAATTCGCGGTCAATCCAGCCGATGGCCGGCTGGTCGTGATCGAAATGAACCCGCGTGTCTCGCGTTCTTCGGCGCTGGCTTCGAAGGCTACTGGCTTCCCGATTGCGCGCGTCGCTGCGAAACTGGCGGTTGGCTATACGCTGGATGAGATCACAAACGAGATCACCGGCGCCACCCCTGCAAGCTTTGAGCCGACGATTGATTACATCGTCACCAAGATCCCGCGCTTCACCTTCGAAAAGTTCAAAGGCACCGAACCCGATCTTTCGACGGCGATGAAGTCAGTGGGCGAAGTGATGGCCATCGGGCGCAACTGGCAGGAGAGTATGCAAAAGGCCCTGCGCGGCCTGGAGACGGGGCTGGACGGCTTCAACCGCGTGCAAGAGCTGGAAGGTGTGTCCAAGGATGTGATCACCGCCGCGCTCAGCCGTCGGACACCCGATCGTATTCTGAAGATTGCGCAGGCCTTTCGCGAAGGGCTGACGATGGAAGACATTCACGCCGTTACTAATTTTGACCCATGGTTCCTGCGCCAGATCGAAGAGATCATCGCAGCCGAGGCCGAGGTGCAGGCAAACGGTCTGCCCGCCGATGCGCCCGCGCTTCGTAAGCTCAAATCTATGGGCTTTTCGGATCAGCGTCTTGCAACGCTCGCAGTGCGGTCTGTCGGCGTGAAGGACGGGCTGGCGGAAACGCAGGCGAAGAGGTCAGGCCTGTTGCACGATGCCTTGCAAGCAATGGCCGGGGCGACCAGCGCGGATGAAGTGCGCCAATTGCGCGAAAAGCTAGGCGTCCTGCCCGTTTTCAAGCGGATTGACAGCTGTGCGGCGGAATTCGAGGCGATCACGCCTTACATGTACTCAACCTACGAAGCCCCCAGCTTTGGCGAACCTGAATGCGAAGCAGCCCCCTCGGACCGCAAGAAAATCGTGATTCTTGGCGGTGGTCCCAACCGGATCGGGCAAGGGATCGAGTTTGACTATTGCTGCGTCCATGCCTGCTTTGCGCTTGCCGAGCAGGGTTATGAGACGATCATGGTCAACTGCAATCCCGAGACGGTCTCAACTGACTATGACACATCCGACCGCCTCTATTTCGAGCCGCTGACAGCCGAAGACGTGCTGGAAATCCTGCGGGTGGAGCAGCAATCGGGTGAGTTGCTGGGCGTGATTGTGCAGTTTGGTGGGCAAACGCCGCTCAAGCTTGCGCAAGCGCTGGAAGATGCGGGTATCCCGATTCTGGGCACCAGCCCTGACGCTATCGACCACGCCGAAGACCGCGAGCGCTTTGCCAAGCTGGTCAACAAGCTGCGTCTCAAGCAACCTGAGAACGGCATTGCCTATACGCGCGACGAAGCCGCCGCAGTGGCTGCGCGCATCGGCTATCCTGTGCTGCTTCGTCCCTCCTTTGTCTTGGGCGGACGCGCAATGGAGATCGTCGATTCCGAGGCGCAGCTTGATGATTACATCAAGACAGCGGTGACGGTATCGGGCGACAGTCCGGTTCTGGTTGACCAATATCTGCGCGATGCGATTGAATGCGATGTCGATGCGCTGTGTGATGGCGAGGAAGTGCGCATCGCCGGCGTCATGCAGCATATCGAGGAAGCGGGTGTGCACTCCGGCGACAGCGCTTGCACACTTCCGCCTTACTCGCTCCCGCCAGAGATCATTGAAGAGATGGAGCGTCAGGCCGATGCGCTTGCGCGAGCACTTCAGGTTCGCGGCCTGATGAATGTCCAGTTCGCCGTGAAGGATGGTGAGGTCTATCTCATCGAAGTGAACCCGCGCGCCAGCCGCACCGTGCCCTTCGTTGCCAAGGCAATTGGACAGCAAGTGGCCAAGATCGCCGCGCGCGTCATGGCAGGTGAAAAGCTCAGCTCGTTCGAGCCCTTCAAGCGCGATCTGCCCTATATGGCGATCAAGGAAGCGGTGTTCCCGTTTGGTCGCTTCCCCGGCGCCGACCCTGTTCTTTCTCCGGAAATGAAATCTACCGGCGAGGTGATGGGGATCGATCAGACTTTTGGTGCGGCCTTCCTCAAGTCTCAGATGGGTGCTGGCATGACGCTGCCGCGCGAGGGAACAGCGTTCGTCTCGGTCAAGAATTCGGACAAAGCGGTGATCGTGCCTGCGGTGAAGGATTTGCTGGAGCAAGGCTTCCGCGTCATCGCTACCACGGGAACTCAAGCTTACCTTGTCGAACAAGGTCTAGAAGTCGAGCAGGTCAACAAGGTCGCCGAAGGCCAGCCGCATATCGTCGATAAGATCATCGATGGTGAAGTCGCGCTGATCTTCAACACTACGGAGGGTTGGCAGTCACTTATGGACTCAAAATCGATCCGTGCAACCGCGCTTGAGAAGAAGGTTCCGTACTATACCACGGCAACCGCTTCGCTTGCTGCAGCGACCGCGATTGC
>JBCBMN010000017.1:0-28348 GCA_039822745.1 Pseudomonadota bacterium
GAGGTGGCTGAGTTCTGCGTGAGGTAGACAATGCGAAACAGACAGACCAGTTGCGAATTTCGTCATTGAGTGTGTCGAGAATTTTGTTTCTGGGAAAGATTGCGACGGATTGCGATTTATCACAAATGTATGCGACGGTCGGTTACGAAGTTTCGCTTGCAAGGCCGAAGGGGGGCGATAGTGGGTTGCATTGTGAGACTTAATTCCATTCATCTACCTTCCGCGCGCAGTTTTGGGTTCCTTGGCCTCCTGGTTTCAAGCACCGCTTTGCTGTCAGGCTGCATATCCATGGCACCCGATGCCGAGACGCCTGCGCTTGTCGCACAAATGCCGGAGAGCTTCGAAGCCGCGCCTGAGAGCAAGGCAGGAAATTACGCGCCAGCAAATTGGTGGGCTGCTTTTGAAGATCCAGTGCTCGATCAATTGGTCTCTAAGGCGCTGAGCAGCAATCTTGATATTGCTGAATCGGCTGCACGGCTGCGACAAGTGAGCGCCCAAGCGCGCCTTGCGCGTTCTGCCTTGGCGCCGAGCATCAATGCATCAGGCTCTGCCTCATCGACCAGCACACCTGTTGACGGCCTGGCATTCGGAAACCTTGGCGGTGGCACAATCGATCGCATTGATAACGAGGCTTACAACCTCGATCTTGGTGCCTCCTATGAACTCGACCTGTTTGGGCGTAATCGCGACGATTTTCGTGCCGCGAGGCAGGATGCGATTGCCAGCGCGCAGGACTTAAGAACGGTCCAACTCAGCACCGCTGCCGAAACCATCTCTGCGTATTTCGATTATGTGGATGCGGCGCGCCAGATAACCCTGACAGAGCAGACCCTTGATGCCTTGCGCGACCGTGCAGAGCGGACCGATGATCGCTTTGAGCGTGGTTTGGCCGACAGTCTGGAGCTCTATCAGATCAGGCAAGACCTGCGCTCGACTGAGAGTTCGCTGCCGCAATTGCGCTCCAGCCTGACGGCAACACAGTCGCGACTGGCACTCTTGCTTGGTGCATATCCGGGAGAGCTTGATCCATGGCTTGATCAACCCTTGCGGCCTCGCCTTGTGTTTGAGCCAGTGCCCACGGGCTTGCCAGCGGACCTGCTCTCCCAGCGCCCGGACATCGCCGCCGCCTATGAACGGATGGAAGCAGCGCGGCTGCGGATTGGTGCGCGAAGGGCGGAACGTTTTCCCACTATTTCACTGAGCGCTTCGCTCGGCACCCAAGGTGGTGATCCGGGCAGCGCATTTGATTTCGTGAACAATTGGGCATCTTCGCTTGCGTCCTCGATTGTGGCACCCATACTGGACGCAGGTCGGATCAACGCCAATATCGCTTCGGCAAGAGCAACCTATGACCAACAGGCCGCCGCCTATGCGCGCAGTGTTGTCGGCGCGTTTGGCGAGGTTGAAAGCGCGCTGGCCGATTATGAACAACAACGCGAGCGTTACATCCTGACAGCTGCGCAACTCGTCGAAGCGCGCGGTTCGCTTGATTTGCAAAGCCGACGGTTCGAAGCGGGCGTGGGCAATTATCTCTCTTATCTTGACGCCTTGCGCACCGTCTATGCGGTGGAGACAAGCCTTTCGTCTGCGGCCCGTTCGACCGCGCTCGCCCGGCTTGGCGTTCACCGAGCGCTGGGTGGCGATTGGGCGAGCGATGTGGCGCCCAAGGACCCGGAAATGATGCCTGACCCCAACCAAGGAGAGGCTTCATGAGCCGCCAGCTGCTCTACTCAATTTTGCTTATTTCCGCCGCTTTGCTGATCGCTGCTGCGATGTATGCGCTCAGGCCCATGCCGGTAGAGGAGGAACGCCTGGAGAGCATCCCTCTGGTTGAAGTCGTGGCATTCGACGCGGCCTCTGGCCCTATTCCGGTGCTTGGTTCTGGAACGGTGCAGGCGCGCGACGAGGTGACCATTGGTGCAGAGGTATCCGGGCGGCTGACCTATGTTCACCCCGCTTTTCGCGAAGGGGGAATTGTCCCGGCTGGCGCGACACTCCTGCGGATCGATGAAAGCGATTACGTCAATCAGGTGCGCGTGGCTGAAGCGGATGTGGCTTCGCAGGGTATTGCGGTACTCGAAGCGGAAGAAGAAGTTGAAATTGCGCGTGAGGAGCTTGAGCGGTTTGCGGCGCGCGAAACGGCATCCGAAGCCGCCGGACAGACCGAAACCCGCATTCTCCCCCCACGCGAAATGGAAGAGATCAAGGAAGCGCTGAACGCAGCGGGAGCCACCGCCAGCTCAGAAGAAGCGGCAGAACGCGGGCTTGCGACGCGCGAGCCGCAGCTCGACAGCGCCAAGGCGTCGCGCGACCGGGCGCAGGCCAACCTTGATGATGCCAAGGTACGCCTTGGGCGGACCCGCGTGCGTGCGCCATTTGGAGGTCTCGTGCGCGAGGAAAGCGCCGCCATTGGCCAGCTCGTACAGCCGGGTGAACCGCTCGGGTCACTAGTCGCCACGAACGCTTACGAAGTGCGCGTTTCGCTTACCCCTGACGAGGCGGCCTTGATACCCGGCCTGCTAAACCCTTCGCGCTCACGCGTGCCCGCATCAGTGACCTATAATTACGGCGGTAAGCTCTATCGCTGGCCTGCTTTTGTTGACCGCGCCAACACCATTCTGGACAGTGCGACGCGCAATATCGAGGTTTATCTGCGTGTGCCTTCACCGCTTTCGGGTGGCCGGCTCGCAGAAGAAGGTGAGAGACGTGCACCGCCGCTGCTGCTGGGAGCGTTCGTCAATGCCGAGATCACCGGCGCGAGCCTTGACACATATGCAGCTGTCCCTGCCGACGCTGTGCGTCCGGGCAATGAGGTGTGGGTCTTGCGCAACGGCAAGCTTGTGATCCTGAAAGTCCGGGTGATCCAGCGCAGCGATGAAATTGCTTACATCACGACCCCCAAACTGGGCGAGGGCGGGCAACTGATCACCAGCAGCTTGAGCGCGCCTATCGAAGGCATGCCCTTGCGCGTGATTGGCGCGCAAACCGAGGCTAAAGCTGAGCCAGCCGAAAGCGCCAGCGAATGAGCGCTGATGCATCTCAAGACGGCGCGGGCGATCAGCAAGCTCCGCGTCCGCGTCCCGGTGATCGGGCGCGCGATCGCAAAGGCGCGATTGCCTTCATGGCGCGCAATGGGGTCGCCGCGAACCTGCTGATGGTGGCGATGTTCGTCGCCGGGATCATCGCTTTCGGCCAGATCGTGCAGGAAGTCTTCCCAGAAAGCAGCCTTGATACGATCCAGGTCAGCGTCGACTTCCCCGGCGCTACTCCGGCAGAAATCGAGCAGTCGATCGTGCAACGGATCGAAGAAGCCGTAGAGACGATTGAAGGCGTCGATACGATCACGGCCACCGCCCGAGAGGGGAAAGGCACGGTCAACGTCCAGCTGGAAGAAGGCACAGACATCTCCAAGGCTCTTGATGAGGTGAAGTCGGAGGTCGACCAGATCCAGACTTTCCCAGCCGAAGCAGATGAGCCCGATATCCGCGAAGTCACGACCCGCTCGGTGGTGCTTCGCATCGCACTGTTTGGCGACGTATCTGAGCGGTCTCTTAAGGAAACAGCGTTCGCCCTCGAAGATCAGATCGCCGCCATGCCCGAAGTCTCTTACGTAGAGACCAGTTCGGTGCGCGACTACCAGATATTTGTCGATGTATCGCAGGAGCAGCTTCGCGCTTTGGACCTCTCATTGCCTGATGTTTCGCGGATCGTCAGCCAGTCGAGCCTCGACAGTTCGGCAGGATCGCTCGACACGCCTAATGAAGAGGTCCGCCTGCGTACGGTGGGTCAGAACTACAATCAGGCTGACTTTGAAGACATTATCGTTGTGAGCAGCAGCGAAGGCGATCTGCTGCGGCTCGGCGACATTGCGACCATCACTGATGGGTTTGAAGACAGCGATCTGATTGCGCGCTTCAATGACAAGCCGGTTGCCTTTGTCGACGTCTATCGCACGTCAGATGAGCGCGTTCTTGACGTGGCGGCGGCTGTCAAAGAGATGCTGGCCAAGCGCTATGTGCCTCCCCCTGGCATTGAATTCGCGGTTTGGAATGACCAGTCGCAAGTGCTGGCAGATCGTTATGAGCTTCTTCTGCGTAATGCTGGCTTTGGTCTGATCCTCGTGCTTGTTGCGCTTACATTGTTTCTCGATCTTCGGCTCGCCTTTTGGAGCGCAGTCGGGATCGGTGCGACCTTTGTGGGCGCGGTGTTTGTGCTCGATGCGATCGGATCAAGCATTAACATGTTCTCTCTCTTCGGCTTCATCCTCGCGTTAGGGCTGGTGGTCGATGATGCTGTCGTTGTTGGCGAGAACATTTATGCCGAACGCGAAGGCGGGCGAAGTGGACTGGGAGCCGCCATTGCAGGCGCGCAGCGCGTGCGGACACCGGTGATCTTCGCGGTTCTGACCAGCATGGTCTCCGTCCTCCCCGTGCTCTCGACCGGCGGGGTCATCGGCAAGATCATCGCTGACGTACCGCTGGTTGTCGTCTCGGTTCTCTTGCTCTCGCTCGTTGAGGCATTGCTGGTTCTTCCCTACCACCTTTCGCACCTGCCCGCGGCAGGACAGGTGGCGGGCAACCAGATCACACGCTTTTTCGAGCGGGTTCAAGGGGCGGTGGACAAGCGCTTCAAAGCCTTTGTTGAGGGACCGCTTGATGCCGGTCTGCAATTCTCCGTAAAGGCCCCGGCAGTCGTCATTTCAGCGGCTGTGGCTCTGCTTATCGTGATGGCGGGACTGATCCCGGCGGGTGTAATCAAAGTTGCCTTCTTCCCGCAGATCGAAGGTGATGTGATTTCCGCTTCGGTCGAATTGCCCGCCGGCGCGACGGTCGAACGGACCGCGAGAGTTGCGCAAAAGATCCGCGAAGCAGGCGACCGCGTCCTCGATCGGTATGCGACCGATGAAGAGCGCGAAGCCGGTGTGCGCCCGTATTTTGTGGAAGCCATCTATTCGACTGTTGGTCAGCGGGCTGTGGGTCAAGGCGGACCCGGCGGGACCCGCACGAGTTCCTCGCCCAACCTTGCCGATGTTCAGATTGCTCTGATGACTGGCAGCGACCGCCCCGTCGGTGCGGGTGAGATCGAAGCGGCATGGCGTGAGGAAATAGGTGAACTGCCAGAGGTCAAATCGCTTTCGATCACTTCCGATGATATCGATTTCGGCGCGGCCATCAGCGTCCAGCTGTTCGACAGCGATCAGAACGTGCTCGACAGCGCGAGAGTCCGCGTCATGGACGGCATTACCCGGATAAATGGCGCCTATGACATTGAAAGCGATCAGGATGCCGGACTGCGTGAGATTGAGCTTAGGTTAAAGCCTTCCGCGCGCACTTTGGGGCTGACGCTTGAAGATGTGGCGAACCAGGTGCGATCTGCATTCTTTGGTGCCGAAGCTGTGCGCGTGCAGCGTGGCCGGCAGGATGTGCGCGTCTATGTCCGCCTTCCTGAAGAGGAACGCGATTCCATCGCCGATGTCGGCCGCCTTCGCATTCGCGTGCCCAGCGGAGGGTTTACGTCTCTGGCCGCAGTTGCCGATGCCAGCTTTACTGAAGCTCCCGCGACGATCCGGCGTGAAGATGGTCGGCGCGCGGTGACAATCACCGCTGAAGTCAATGAAAACGCGATCAATGGCACTCAGGCCACGCGCTTCATTGAGGAAGAGATATTGCCCGATATCCTCGCTGACTATCCCACCTTGCAATACAGCTTTGGCGGCGAGGAAGAGGAGCGGCTCGAGAGCTTCGCTGATCTGGGCAGTGCCTTTGGCCTTGCTTTGATCGCGATTTACGCGCTGCTCGCGATCCCGTTCCGGTCCTACACCCAGCCCTTCGTGATCATGGCGGCTATCCCGTTTGGCATGGTCGGCGGACTGTTTGCGCACCTTTTGCTGGGGCTTGAGCTTGGAATTCTGTCGCTGTTTGGCTTCGTGAGCTTGGCTGGCGTGATCATCAATGGCAGTCTCGTCATGATCGACTTCTTCAATGAAAATCTGGCAGTGGGCATGGATGAAGACGAAGCGATCATCGATGCGGCCAAGTCGCGCTTTCGCCCGATCATGCTGACGGCGACGACCACTTTCCTCGGCGTTGCTCCGATCACCTTCGAGACAAGCCGCCAAGCGCAGTTCCTGATCCCAATGGCGGCGAGCCTGGGTTTTGGCGTTCTGATCGGCACCGCCCTGCTGATGCTGGTTATCCCATCGCTCGCCATCGTCCACGTCCGCACGCGGCGCGTGGTTGGCAAGCTGTATCGCGGCGAACTGGATGATGAACCTGCAAGTGTGGCGCAATAACGCCTTGCCATCGTCTTATTGTGCAGTGCAATAAGAGCATCGATGCGCATCGCGATAGTCGACGAACGGGCCAGCCGCGCCTCCATCATCGAGGATGGACTTTCCAGCTTGCCCGATTGCGAGCTGTTCGTGCTGACTCAGCGGGACGGGCTGATCGCGCGCATTGCCGAGATCGCTCCCGACATCGTCTTCATGGACCTGGGTAACCCTTCGCGCGACGTGTTGGAGGAATACTTCACCGTCAGCCGCGCGCTGGATCATCCCATCGCCATGTTCGTGGAGGAAAGCGATGACGATTCCATCGCTGCGTCCATCGATGCAGGCGTATCGACCTATGTGGTTGATGGTCTGTCAGCAAAACGCATTCAGCCGCTGCTGCAAATGACCATGCAGCGCTTCGAAGCTTTCGCACGGCTGGAGTCAGAGCTTGCCGAAGCGCAGGGAAAACTGGCCGAACGAGAAATGATCGACAAGGCCAAGCGCATCCTGATGACTACCAAAGGCGTCAGCGAACCAACTGCCTATGCCGAGCTGCGACAAAAGGCGATGTCGTCGAACCGCCGCATTGCCGAAATTGCCGACGCTGTTGTGACGGCGCATGAATTGATGGGAGACACCAAATGACTGAGCGCCTGACAATCGGGTTCCTGCCGCTCGTCGATGCGTGCCTGCCTATCCTTGCGCATGAACATGGCTTTGCTGAAGAAGAGGGCCTCGAGCTTCGCTTTGTGCGCGATGTGTCTTGGGCCACGGTGCTCGATCGGCTGCTCTATGGGCACAGCGATGCGGCGCACCTTCTCGCTCCTCTGGCGATTGCCACCACGCTTGGTAGAGGGCGACCGGCCCAGCGCTTGGCAGCACCATTTGTGCTGGGCCTCAATGGCAATGCCGTCACCGTTTCGAATGCGCTTGCAGAAATGCTGGGTTGCGAAGGCGAATTGGGCGATCCGAAATTGCTGGGCGAGCGGCTGCAAGAGGTCGCGAAAGAGCGCAAGGATGCGGGAAACCCGCTGCGTTTTGGCGTCGTGCACCGCTACTCCAGTCACAATTACATGCTGCGCTATTGGCTCGCAGGCTGCGGCATCCAGCCCGATGAGGACGTCGAGATCGTCACGATTGCTCCGCCGTTCAGCGCTGATGCACTGAAGGCGGGAGAGATTGACGGGTCGTGCGTGGGTGAGCCGTGGAACTCGATCGCGGTCGAAAACGGGGCGGGCCAGATCGTGCTTGCCACCGCTCAGATTTGGCGGCGCGGCGTTGAAAAGGTCCTCGCGCTGCGGGCTGAGAGGCTTGAGGAAATCCAACCCGCGATTGAAGGTTTGATCCGCGCCATGCGGCGGACGGGTGAGCACTTTGTCGATCCCGCCAATTGGGATACCAATGCCGCAATCCTTTCGCGCCCCGAATATTGCGACGCTCCCCATCAGATTGTGCGCCGTGCGATCTCAGACAGGCTGGTTCTCACACCGGGTGGCGAGGAGCGCGCATATCCCGATTTTATGTTCCAGTATCATGAGGCCGCGAACTTTCCTTGGGTGAGTCAGGCAGAGTGGCTCTACAGCCAATTGGTCCGCTGGGACGGGATGGATTACGATTCGGAAGAAGCCCATGCCGCAGCGCGCGTTTTCCGCCCGGATGTCTATCGCAGCGCCTTGGGGGCTACCAATGACCCCTTGCCCACAGCCAGTTCCAAGGTTGAGGGCAGTGTGTCCGAGGCGCTTCATGCCTCGACCCAGCACGGGACTATCCTACTGGAAAACAACACCTTCTTTGATGGTCGCAGTTTCGATCCGGACAGGCTGGCAGACTATATTGCAGCCCAAAAATGATGCTGCACTGCAAAATTGCAATTGCATGACATCGAGCCTTCCGTTATTCGATTCGAACACGCAACGAGTTTCCAACGCAGGAAACTTTCACCTCTCCGCGTGATTGAGAAAAAATTAGTGGCAAAGACGCCGCCCTGTTGCCTCCACACGGAGCGCATCGAGGCGGTTTTTTGCGTTTGGAACATTCAGGTTCACGGAACCGGTTCAGGGAACAAGGAACGGGCTATGAAATTGTCGGGTGGTTTTGGATTTAATCGTCGAGGCGTGGTTGTCGCGCTGCTGGCCAGTGCAGCCCTTTCGGCTTGCGGTGGATCGCCGGAAGGATCGAGCGGCGGCGAGAATGTGGTTGCCGCTTCGCTCGATGGAGAAATCGAAAAGCCCAATCTGAAGTTCGGCTTCATCAAGCTGACCGACATGGCCCCGCTCGCGATCGCCAAGGAAAAGGGCTACTTCGCCGAGGAAGGGCTCAACGTGACGCTTGAACCGCAAGCAAACTGGAAGGTTCTGCTTGATGGTGTGATCGGCGGTCAGCTTGACGGTGCACACATGCTCGCTGGCCAGCCGCTCGCGGCGACCATCGGCTACGGCACCAAAGCCGATCTGATCGCGCCGCTCAGCCTTGACCTCAACGGCAACGCGATCACGCTGTCGAACAAGGTCTGGGACATGATCAAGGCGGACCTGCCCAAGGGAGAAGATGGCAAGCCGCTTCACCCGATCAGCGCTGAGTATCTCAAGCCGGTCGTGGCCGAGTTCGAAGCGCAGGGTAAGCCGTTCAACATGGGCATGGTGTTCCCGGTTTCGACCCACAATTACGAACTGCGCTACTGGCTTGCTGCTGGTGGCCTGAAGCCCGGTTACTACTCAGATGGTGACGTACAGGGCGTGATTGACGCTGACGTGAAACTCTCCGTGACGCCTCCTCCGCAAATGCCCGCAACGCTCGAAGCGGGCACGATCGAAGGCTATTGCGTCGGTGAGCCATGGAACCAGGCCGCTGTGTTCAAGAAAATCGGCGTGCCGGTGATCACCGACGATCAAATCTGGGACGACAACCCTGAAAAGGTCTTTGGCCTGCGCGAGGATTTTGCTGAGAAGTATCCGGCAACCACTGCAGCCATGCTGCGCGCTATTATCAAGGCTCAGCAATGGCTCGATGCCGATGGCGGTGCCAACCGTAAGGAAGCGGTCGAGATCCTCAGCCGTCCGAACTATGTTGGCGCGGATGCTGAGGTGATTGCGGCTTCGATGACGGGTGTGTTCACCTTTGAGCCGGGCGACACCCGTGAGGCGGAAGGCTTCAACATCTTCTTCGATAAGTATGCCGGTTATCCCTATTACTCGGATGCCATCTGGTACCTCACGCAGATGCGTCGTTGGGGGCAGATCGCCGAAGATAAGGATGATCAGTGGTACTTCGAAACTGCGAAGGCTGTCTATCGCCCGGATCTTTACCTCGCCGCTGCCAACAAGCTGGTTGAAGACGGCGCGATCCCTGCGGAAAGCGTTCCTGAGACGGATGGCTTCCGCGGCGAACAGGCAGGCTTTATCGACGGCATCACCTATGATGGCTCGAAGCCGAACGATTACCTCGCCAAGTTCCCGATTGGCCTGAAGAAGGGCGACTCGGTCACCGCAGCAGGTGTGAGCGGAAACTAAGCCTGAACCCTTCGATCCCACTTCAAACACTTCCTTACAGGAGCGCCATCATGGCCACCGCATTTGCAGACCAGAATGCATCCGCAGACACCGCAAGTTCTGCCAGCGAGGCTGTGAGCAGCCCCGTGAGCGAGGCCCCGGCCAAGGTGGTTGCTCCTGTTGAAGAAGAGGGATCGAAAGAGCCAAGCGCGCTGGCGCTCAAGGTGAAGGCGGCGCTGACTGGGCTGATCTGGCCAATCATCGGCATTGCCGCCTTTATCGGCCTTTGGGCTGTCCTTGCCCCGCAGGTTGATACCTCGCTTGGCACGCTTCCCGGCCCGGTTGAAGTGACTGAGGCTGGCTTTGGCCTGTACGATGAATACTCCGCTGCCAAAGAGACGGAAGCTGCCTTCTACGCGCAGCAGGAAGCCAATAACGAAGCGGCGATTGCTGCGGGTAATCCGGGCGCAGTCCGCGACTTTACCTATGCAGGTCCGCCAACCTTCCTTGATCAGATCATCACGTCGCTGGAAACAGTGGCACTGGGCTTCTTCCTTGCCACGGTTTTTGCAGTTCCGATTGGCCTGATGGCGGGTCTCAGCACTCGGTTCAACGCGGCGATCAACCCGCTGGTGCAGATCATGAAGCCAGTGAGCCCGCTCGCTTGGCTGCCGATTGTGACCATGGTCATCTCGGCCATGATTACCAGTTCAGACCCGCTTTTGCCCAAGGCGTTTGTGATTTCCGCGCTGGTGGTGATGCTGTGCTCGCTTTGGCCGACGCTGATCAACACCGCAGTTGGTACGAGCTCCATCGACAAGGACTTGCTCAACGTGGGCAAGGTGCTGCGGCTGGGGTGGTTCGACAAGCTGACCAAGCTCGTCCTGCCTGCCTCGCTGCCTTACATCTTTACCGGCATGCGCCTGTCGCTAGGTGTGGGTTGGATGGTGTTGATCGCGGCTGAAATGCTCGCGCAAAACCCGGGTCTGGGCAAGTTTGTCTGGGACGAGTTCCAGAACGGCAGCTCGCAAAGTCTGTCGCGCATCATGTTTGCTGTGATCGTTATTGGCCTGATCGGCTTCCTGCTCGATCGCGGCATGATGAGCCTGCAAGCGCTTGTCTCCAAGAACCGCACGGTTTGAGGGAGGGGTTCATGACCGAAGTACCCTTCCTATCCCTCAAAGGCGTCCGCAAGGATTACACCGCCAAGACCGGCGAAGTGACCCATGTGCTGGACGGCATCGACCTCGAAATGAAAGAGGGAGAGTTTGTCGCAATCTTGGGCTTTTCAGGCGCTGGCAAGACGACGCTGATAAATTCGATTGCCGGACTGGTTGAGCCTGATAGCGGCACAATGACTTTGCGCGGCAAGCCTATCGATGGCCCTGATCGCGAGCGTGGGCTGGTCTTTCAGTCCTACTCGCTCTTCCCATGGTTGAGCGTGGAGCAGAATGTCGCGCTTGCCGTGGACGCCGTGCACAAGGATCGCAGCAAGGCGGATCGCAAGGCACTGGTGCAGCAGAAAGTTGCTCTGGTGGGTCTGGATCACGCGATGGATCGCAAGCCTGCGCAGCTTTCCGGCGGTATGCGCCAGCGTGTGGCTGTGGCTCGCGCACTTGCGATGGAGCCCGAAATCCTGCTGCTTGATGAGCCTTTGTCGGCACTCGACGCGCTGACCCGTGCCAAGTTGCAGGATGAGATTGAGCGCATCCGCAAGGAAGAAGGTCGCACCATTCTGCTCGTCACTAATGACGTGGACGAAGCGTTGCTGCTGGCGGATCGCATCGCAGTGCTGACACCGGCACCCGCTGCCAAACTTGGCAAGGTCTACGATGTGAATGTTGCTCGCCCGCGCGACCGGGAAGCGATCAACGAGGATGTGAACTATCAGAAGCTGCGCAAGGAAATCGTCGGCTATCTCGGTTCGCTTAACGCTGAAAGCGGAACTGTGGGTGAGAGCGCGATTGATCTGCCTAATGTCACTCCGCTTGATCTTCTGGCGAAGAAGAAAGAACAGCCCCCGCAAGCCTATCTTGATGCGGCCAAGAGCGCGGTCGAAAAACGCTATCTGGAGTTCTTCAAGCTCGACAAGGTTTACCCAACCCCCAAAGGCCCGCTCAAGGTCGTTGAGAATTTCAACCTGCTGATGGACAAGGGCGAGTTCATTTCGCTTATCGGCCACTCGGGCTGCGGCAAGTCTACAGTGCTGACCATGGCGGCGGGTCTTAATGAGATCAGCGGCGGCGGCATCGTTCTCGATAACCGCGAGATCGAGACAGCGGGCCCCGATAAAGCGGTGGTTTTCCAGGCTCCCAGTCTTATGCCTTGGCTGACCGCGCGTCAGAATGTCGCACTCGGTGTGGAGCGGGTTTACCCTCACGCCTCCAAGGCCGAGCGTGGCGATATCGTCGACTATTATCTGGATCGCGTCGGCCTAACTGACGCCAAGGACAAGCTCGCTGCTGAAATGTCAAACGGCATGCGCCAGCGTGTCGGCATTGCCCGCGCCTTTGCGCTGTCACCTCGTTTGCTTTTGCTGGACGAACCCTTTGGCATGCTCGACAGTCTGACCCGTTGGGATTTGCAGGACGTGCTGGTCGAGACGTGGAACCGCACCAAGGTCACTGCGATCATGGTCACCCACGATGTCGACGAAGCGATCTTGCTGGCAGACCGAGTGGTCATGATGACCAACGGCCCGCGGGCGACAATTGGCAAGATCCTCAAGGTTGATCTGCCTCGCCCGCGCGACCGTAAAGAGCTGCTCGAGCATCCCAAATTCTATCAGTACCGGCAGGAAGTGCTCCACTTCCTTGCCGAATATGATCACGGTCCGGACGCCAAGGCGGCCTGATCGAAAGCTCGTGGCAAGAGCGGGGCAACGGTGCCTCGTTCACCGCGCCACACCTCTCCTGCGGCGCCCGCGCCGTATCAATACGAGCAACGTTGCTCGGCTTCCCAACCAAAAGAACGCCCGGTCTCAGGCCGGACGAATAAGGGGGTCTTAATGCGTTATACTATCAGCACTCTTGCCGTTCTTGCTTGTCTTACCAGTGCAGCACCCGCTTTCGCTCAGGACGAAGCAGAGAAGAAACCAAGGCCGTTCGACCCGGTCGCAATCGGAGATGGTGTCACTCTTGATCCGCTCCTAAACATGCGTTTGCGTGTGGAAACTGCGGACCAGTCCAGTTTCCCTGAAGAAGCAAGTTCGATCACTGTGCGTACCCGTGCTGGTGCTGACATCAAGTGGAACAATTTCTCTTTCCTGGTGGAGGGTGAAGGCACGTTCCAGATCGATGACGACTACAATGATACGATCCCGGGTAATGGCGTTGAACCCTTCCCTGTGATCGCTGACCCGGAAAGCATCGAACTCAACCGTATCCGCATTCAATACAAGACGAAGGATTTCAAAGGGACCCTTGGTCGCCAGCGTATCATCCTCGACGATGCGCGCTTTATCGGGAACGTCGGTTGGCGTCAGAATGAGCAGACCTTTGATGCTGCTCGCGCTTCGGTGACCCTGGGACCAGTGACTGTCGATCAGACATATGCGGTTCAACAGAATACGATTTTTGGTTCCGAAAGCCCGAATGGTACCTTTGAAGGCGATTTCCTTTTTACCAATGTCTCGCTGCCCATCGATCCGGTCAAGATCGTCGCGTTCCGATATGAGTACGACTATGACACGCGTGTTGCTTTCTCCAGTGAGACATACGGAGCAACGGCAACCGCCAAGATCCCCGCCGGACCCGTCAAAATCGGCCTCAAGGGTTCGTATGCCACGCAGTCTGACACGGGTGGCAACACTGTGGATTACACCGCCGACTACTACCTCGCTGAAGCCAGTCTGACGGTGGCAGGGTTCACCCTGCGCGGTCAGCACGAAGTGCTGGGCAGCGATGGTGGCATCCAGGCGTTCCAGACACCGCTTGCGACGGCGCACAAATTCAACGGTTATGCCGACCTGTTTCTTGTAACACCCGCAACGGGTCTGGCAGACACCAATGTGCGCATCAGCAAAAAGTTCAAGTTCGATGGTCTGCCCAGCGGTGTGAACGTTCAGCTGACCTATCACGACTTCCAGAGCGACTTTGGTGATATTGACTACGGCACTGAAATCGATGCGGTTGTCAGCTTCAAGGTCGGCGAGGTTGCACTCTTGGCGAAGTATGGTGACTACACTTCAGACGGCTTTGGTCCGGACACCACTCGCTTCACTGTTCAGGCCGGCATCAGCTTCTGATCGACGCCTTCAACCCACCCACACGGAGACGATAAGTGAACGCGCAGACTGGATTTGAGAAAGGCTCGACAGAAGCCACTCGGACGCGTCTTGTCGTGATTGGCAATGGAATGGCGGGCTGCCGGGCGGTGGAGGAAATCCTCGCTCTGGCGCCTGACCGTTATGCGATCACGATTTTCGGGGCAGAGCCGCGCGTTAACTACAACCGGATCATGCTCTCACCCGTTCTCGCGGGTGAGAAGACTTATGATGAGATCGTGATCAACTCGGCCGAATGGTACGAGGAAAACGGCATCACGCTCGTCTCGGGCGATCCGGTGATCCATATTGATCGCGAGGCGTGTCAGGTCGTCTCAAGGGGCGGTCGGATCGAGAGCTATGACAAGCTTTTGATTGCGACTGGCTCTGATCCGTTTGTCATTCCGGTGCCGGGGAAAGACCTCCCCGGTGTCGTCACTTTCCGCGATCTTGACGATGTTGAGACCATGCTGAAAGCGGCTGAGACCAGCCAGAAGGCGGTTGTGATCGGCGGCGGACTGCTGGGACTGGAAGCGGCGCATGGTCTAAGCCTGCGCGGCATGGATGTGACTGTCCTCCACCTAATGCCGACTCTGATGGAGCGTCAGCTTGATGAGGCGGCGGGCTATCTTTTGAAGGCAGAGCTGGAAGGCCGGGGCATGACGATCATGACCGGCGCGGATACTGGCGAGATCGTCGAGAAAAGCGGCCGCGTCGGGGGCGTGAAGCTCAAGGACGGAACTGAAATCGAAGCCGATCTGGTTGTCATGGCGGTTGGAATTCGGCCCAATGGCACTCTGGCCAAGGCGAGCGGAGTGGACGTTGAGCGTGGCATTGTCGTTGACGATGACATGGTCACCTCTGATCCCAACATTTTGGCGGTGGGTGAATGCGTTCAGCACCGAGGCCAATGCTATGGCCTGGTCGCGCCGCTGTGGGAGATGTGCCGTGCACTAGCCTCTGGATTGGCGGCAAAGCCAAAGGGGTATGAGGGCTCGGTTACCTCGACCAAGCTGAAGGTCTCGGGCGTTGACCTGTTCTCTGCAGGTGACTTTTCCGGCGGAGAGGATTGCGAAGACATCGTTATGCGTGATGCCTCTCGCGGGATATACAAGCGCGTTGTGGTCAAGGACGACAAGGTCATTGGCGCTGTCCTGTATGGTGATACCCAGGACGGCAATTGGTACTTTGACCTCCTCAAGAACCAAGAGGATGTCTCCGACATAAGGGAGGCGCTGATATTCGGGCAGGCCTTCGCTTCGGGAGGTGGCGCGCTGGACCCTAACGCCGCCGTTGCAGCGCTATCGGACGACGCAGAAATCTGCGGCTGCAACGGTGTGTCCAAGGGTCAGGTTATCGGTTGCATCAAAGAGGGCGCGAACAGCGTCGATGCGGTGCGCGCGACATGTAAGGCGTCCGCCAGTTGTGGGTCGTGCACCGATCTGGTCGAGAGCTTGTTGGCTCTTACGCTGGGTGATGAGGTTGAAGAAAGCGCTCAGACTATGTGCGGGTGCACCAGCTTTGGCCATGATCATGTGCGCAAGGCCATCGTTGAACACGGGTTTTTGTCGATCCCTCAGGTTATGCAGGAGCTGCACTGGTCCACGCCCGATGGCTGTTCAAAATGCCGCCCAGCGCTCAACTATTACCTGCTCTGCGCCAAGCCTGGCGAATATATCGACGATCAGAAGAGCCGTTTCGTCAATGAGCGCTTGCACGCCAACATCCAAAAGGACGGCACGTATTCTGTCGTCCCGCGCATGTGGGGCGGCATCACAAATCCGCGCGAATTGCGTGCGATTGCCGATGTGGTCGAGAAATACGAAGCCCGCATGGTCAAGGTTACCGGCGGCCAGCGGCTTGATATCTTCGGGATCAAAAAAGAAGACCTGCCCGCAGTCTGGGCCGATCTGAACGCGGCGGGCATGATCTCTGGCCACGCTTACGGCAAGGCGCTGCGCACGGTGAAGACCTGTGTCGGCTCCGAATGGTGCCGCTTTGGTACTCAGGATTCCACTGGTCTTGGCGTCAAGCTGGAGCAGATGAGCTGGGGTAGCTGGATGCCGCACAAGTTCAAGATGGCTGTCAGCGGATGCCCGCGCAATTGCGCCGAGGCGACAATCAAGGACTTTGGCGTGATCTGCGTCGATTCAGGATACGAACTCCACATTGGCGGCAATGGCGGGATCAAGGTGCGCGTCACCGATCTGCTCACCCGCGTCGATACCGAAGAGGAAGCGCTGGAGCTCTCTGCCGCCTTCGTCCAGCTCTACCGTGAGGATGCGTGGTATCTGGAGCGCACCGCGCCATGGGTAGAGCGCAAGGGTCTTGAGTGGGTCAAGGCGCAGCTCTTCGACGACCCGGCAACTGTACCCGCTTTGGCCGAACGCTTCCGCTATTCGCAAAGCTTCAGTCAGGATGATCCATGGGCGCAGCGCGCAGATGGCGACCGCGCTGACCTGCATAGCCACGTCGGAACCATAAGCGCGGGCCCTCCTGCTGACGGCGCAATCAAAGCGGTGGAGCCGGCCGAATGAGTGCGGACTGGGTCAGCGTATGCGCCACCAGTGCGATTGAGCGGGGTATGGCAGGCACCGTGCCGGTCGAAGGCGCGGATGAAATCGCGATCTTCCACACAATCGGCGGTGATTTCTACGCGCTGGTCAACAAGTGCCCGCATAAAGGTGGCCCGCTTTCGCAGGGAATCGTGCATGGCGACAGCGTCTCTTGCCCGCTGCACAATTGGCGCATCTCTTTGAAGTCGGGAGAGGCCTTGGGCGAGGATGAGGGCTGCACGCCCACCATCCCGCTCAAGGTTGAAGCCGACCGCATCTGGCTCGATCGGGCCGCAATTCTGGCGCGTCAGACAGCGTAGGGCTGCGCGCTGTGGGTTCGATCAAGACAACCTGTGCCTATTGCGGTGTCGGCTGCGGCGTTCGCGCTGAGGTGACGGGGGAAAGGTCGGTCACCATCGCAGGCGATGAAGCGCATCCGGCTAATGAAGGCGCGCTGTGCTCCAAAGGCACGCATCTCGGCGAGACGGTGGGCCTGCAGGATCGCTTGCTCCACCCGATGATTGGCGACAGCCGCGTGAGTTGGGACGAAGCGACAGCACAGGTCGCACAGCGCATGCAGGCCTGCATCGACGAATACGGGCCGAACAGCGTTGCCTTCTATGTCTCGGGACAGCTTCTCACCGAAGACTATTACATCGCCAATAAGCTGATGAAGGGCTTTGTTGGCAGCGGCAATATAGACACCAATTCAAGGCTTTGCATGGCGAGTGCGGTCGCAGCGCACAGTCGGGCCTTTGGTGAGGATGTTGTGCCGTGCACTTATGACGATCTCGACCATGCGGACCTGATCCTGCTGGTCGGTTCGAACACCGCTTGGTGCCACCCGGTGATCTGGCAGCGGATCGAGCGCGCACGCGATGAGCGCGGCACCAAGCTTGTCGTGATCGATCCGCGCCGCACTGAGACTGCCGAGCGCGCTGATCTGCACGTTCCCATTGCGCCTGATGGCGATGTCGCGCTGTTCGATGCGCTGCTGGCGACGCAGGATATTGACCGTACGAGTGTCGAGGAAATGTGCGAGGTGCCTGAAGGCTTTTGGGATCGCCGGACGGTCGAACACGGGATTGACCCTGTCCTCTTCACCCAATTGGCGGGTCTGGTCGCAGGTTCGGAGCGCATGATCACTCTGTTCAGCCAAGGCGCGAACCAGTCGCGCAGCGGCACCGACAAAGGCAATGCGATCATCAATCTGCATCTGGCGACCGGTCATATCAACCGGCGCGGCGCAGGGCCATTCAGCATCACAGGCCAGCCCAACGCAATGGGCGGGCGCGAAGTAGGCGGGCTTGCCAATATGCTCGCCTGCCATCTGGGCTTTTCCGAGGAAGAACGCGCCGCCGTCGCGGAGTTCTGGCAGACTGATCGTCTGACGAAGGGACCGGGCCTCAAAGCGGTTGATCTGTTCGAAGCCATGCATCGCGGCGAAATCAAGTTCGTGTGGGTCATGGCGACCAATCCGGCGGTTTCTATGCCCAATGCGGGGCGTGTGCGCGAGGCGCTGGCCCGGTGCGAGACGGTGGTGGTGTCCGACGTGCTGGAAGACACGGACACGGGCCGCTTGGCGCATATTCGGCTTCCTGCCCTGGGATGGGGGGAGAAGGACGGGACGGTTACCAATTCTGACCGGATCGTCAGCCGTCAGCGCGCGCTTTTCTCCGGCCCTGGAGAGGCGCGCGCTGACTGGCAAATCATGTGCGATGTGGCGCAGGCGATGGGGCATAGCGCGGCGTTTGATTTTCCCAGCAATGCCAGTGTGTTTCGCGAATATGCGGCGATGACGGCTTTGTCTGCTGAGCGTGGTAGGAAGCTCGATATCACCGGCTGGGCCGAGGCGCCCGATGCGGCGTATGAGGCCATGACCCCGTTTCGCTGGGGCGGCGCGCATCCATTGGCTGAGGGCTACCCGACACCATCAGGCAAAGCGCATCTGGTTTCTGTCAGCGCGCCGCAGCCGCTTGCGACCTCAGAAGAACTTCCCATGCGACTCAATACCGGGCGCTATCGCGATCAATGGCATACGATGACGCGCACTGGTTACGCGCCAAAGCTTGCACATCACCGCCGCGAGCCTCTGGTCGAAGTGAACCCGGCAGACGCTGCCGTCAAAGGCATTGCTGAAGGCGATCTTTGCGAAGTGTCAACCGCACAGGGCACCAGCATCTATCGCGCGAACCTGAGCGCCGGACAACAGGCAGGCGCGCTGTTCGTGCCGATGCACTGGACTGACATCACCGCTTCGTCGGCGACGGGGCGCACAGGCCTGCTCGCCAGCGCAGACACTGATCCCTTCTCAGGCCAGCCGGGTTTCAAGGACGCGCCCGCCAGCATTTCCAAAATCGAACCGGAATGGCGCGGATTTCTGGTGAGCCGCGAGGCACTTGACCTTACCCCATGCGATTACTGGGTGCGCAGCCGGGTCGAAGAAGGGTGGCTCTATGAAATTGCCGGAATGGCCGAAATCGACTTCGCTGCTCTGCTGCCCGAAGGTGAGGTGAGCGAGGTTGCTTACCCTTCCAAGGGCATGCAGCGATATGTGCTTTGCGATAAGGGAGGCGGGCTTGCAGCGGCGCTCTTCATCACGCGCACTGGCGATCTTCCTGCTCGCGATTGGCTGGCGGCGCAACTGGGCCGGACGGTGGAAGACCCGATGGAACTGCTGGCTGGACGCCCCCGCGTGGCGGGACCAGACCGAGGCGCGATTGTCTGCGTGTGCCACGATGTCGGCGCGCGCGAGATTGCCGGAGCGATCAGCGAAGGCGCGGGTACGGTAGCAGCGATTGGCAGTTCCTGCCGTGCGGGCACCAATTGCGGATCGTGCCGTCCGGAATTGGCGCGCATGCTCGAAGAATGGGACGCCGAGATCAAGGAAGCCGCCGAATGAGCCATACCATGCACGACTTCCCGCCCGCGAGCGTCTGGCTGGTTGGCGCAGGGCCGGGTGATCCTGAACTGCTCACTCGTAAGGCTGAGCGCCTGCTGCGCGCTGCTGAAGTGGTCTATTATGACGCGCTGGTGAGCGCAGATATCCTCGCGCTGATCCCGGCGCACAGTGAACGGCATTCGGTGGGCAAGCGCGCCGGTCGTCACTCCGTGCCGCAGCCGATGATCTGCGATACGATTGTGAAGGCAGCACTTTCGGGTAAGCGTGTGGTGCGGTTGAAGGGCGGCGATCCGTCGATCTTTGGACGTGCCAATGAAGAACTCGACGCCTGCCGTGCCAATGGCATTCCGGTTCAGATCTGCGCAGGTGTTACCACAGCCAGCGCGGCGGCGGCGAGCCTAGGAACATCGCTCACCACAAGAGGTCTTGCGCGCCGACTGACTTTTGTGACCGCTCACACAGCCAAGGGACAGGCACCAGCGCTTGATTGGGCGGCCTTGGCTGATCCGCAAGCCACGATCGCGGTCTATATGGGCAAGGCGGCTGCGGCGAGTGTCTCAAGCGGGCTGATCAGTGCGGGCCTCTCGCCTGAGACTCCAGTGGCGCTCATTGAAAATGTTAGCCTGCCTGAGGAACGCATTTTTACCACGACACTGGCTCTTCTGCCGGTTTCGGCCAAAGCGGCGCTTGGCAAAGGGCCGGCGCTTATCCTGATCGGCGCGGTCACCGATGCAGGACTGACCGAAGCGCGCGTTGCGGTTGCCGCACAGGAAAACGCCTGAGCTGAAACCCGCCATTGCCTAGACGCTCTGCGGGCCTCTATGTCCTGACACCAGCAGGGCAGGGACACAGCTTCAGATGATCGTCAAAATTGCCGCTTTCACCGACGATGCGCAGATCGCCGAGCTTAAGAAGATGCTGGGTGAGCTGGAATGGCGCGATGGGCGCGACACGGCGGGATCGGTCGCCAAGCAGGTAAAGCGCAATCTTCAAGCGGTGGTGAACTCACAGGCCGGAAAGGCTATCAGTGCAGAGCTTCGCCCGCTGATCGAAGAGAACCGGGTGCTCAAAGCTGCCGCCCGTCCAAGCCGCGTTTCCCCGCTGATGATCAGCAAGACTGCCGATGGAGGGCATTACGGCCCGCATGTCGACAATGCGCTGATGGGCAGGGCGCCCAACCGCATTCGCACGGACATTTCCTTCACGCTTTTCCTGAGCAATGCCGACGATTATGAGGGTGGGGAACTGGTCGTCCACAATGCCGGTGTCACGCAGGCAATCAAGGGTGATTGGGGCCAGATGGTGCTCTATCCCTCAACCTCGATCCACGAAGTGAAGCCTGTGACCAAGGGCGAGCGGATCGTGTGCGTAGGCTGGATCGAAAGCATGGTTGCTGATTCCATGCAACGCGAAGTGCTGTTCGACATGGAAAACCTGCGCACCAGCCTGCGCAAGAAGCTAGATCCGCAATCGCCGGAACTGCTGACGCTCGATAAATCTATGGGAAATCTGGTGCGCATGTGGAGCCAGCCCTGAGCGGGTCTGAGATCGGATTTCGGGGACAGCGAGGATTCGCGGTTGCATCTGCCCTTCAGGATTGGGACAACGCTGTCGGGACGTTGAAAGAGTCGGGCCTTGTGGCTCGCAAGTGACGGGACTTTACAATTGCAGCCACTGGTCCTTTGCTAGGGTTCGGTTTCGTTTGTTGGTGTTGAGGTGCGAGTATCGCAGCATATTCGCAAATTGTGCATTCCGCTCAATGACATGCGTTGATCGGCATATGCATGTGTAAAGAACGATAAGACGACGGCATCTCGCTGGGGGTAAGAGATGACACATAAGACAGCATCGGCGCTTGCCGGTCAGTTTGGGGATGGTCTGGAGAGAGACCGAGATCTGGTTGCGGTAGGGCTTGCAATCGGTCGGGCATTTCCTCGCCTTGCTTTCCTCCTCTGCGTTGCGCTTTTTGGTGCTCTCCTTTTCCCTGCCGGAGCCAACAGCAATTCACTCTCGTCAAGTGCCCGGTATGAAGGCGTAGCGACCTGCGCAGGATCGACCTGTCATGGCCGCGCCGAAGGCAATGGGGCAGTGGTACGGCAGGATGAGATTGCGACATGGCAAAACCCTTCCTCGCAAAGCGGCGCGCACAGCCGGGCCTTTGCAGTTCTGGCCGGGCGTCGTGGTCAGCAGATTGCGGACAGTCTTGGCCTTGGTCCGGCAACACAGGCCTCTGCCTGCCTTGGCTGTCATGCAACCTATGCGCCCAAAGCCAATCGCGGCCCTCGTTTCCTGCTTTCCGACGGCGTCGGCTGTGAAAGCTGCCACGGTCCGGCAGAGGGTTGGCTCGCCTCGCACTATGCCCGGCCTGCCACTCATTCCTCGAACATCGCCGATGGCCTGATCCCGCTCGACCAGCCGCAAGTGCGCGCCAACAATTGTCTCGATTGCCACTATGGCTCGACCAATCGGGGCCAATTCGTAACTCACTCGATGATGGCGGCCGGGCATCCGCGCGTATCCTTTGAACTTGATCTGTTCAGCGCGCTTCAGCAGCATCATAATGAGGATGACGATTACCGCCGCCGCAAAGGCCGCATGAATTCGGTGCGGTTCTGGGCGGTGGGACAGGCCGAAGCGGTCAAGCGGTCCACGAGCCTGTTCGCTGATCCCAAATACGGTATGGATGGCGCTTTCCCGCAATTCTATTTCTACGATTGCCACAGCTGCCACCGCACGATCAGCGATGGTGATACGCCTGCGCTGACCATCGAGACAAACCCTGAGCGCCCGATCCCGTTTGGCAGCCCGCCGTTCAATGATGAGAACGTTATTATGCTCTCAGCGGTCGCCAAGGCGCTGGTGCCGGGCAAGGCGGATGATTTTCTGGGCGCAAGCCGTGATTTCCATAACGCGATGGGCAATGCCAACGGACCCGAAGCGCGCGCGGCGGCCAAGGCGCTGGCAGCCAGAGCCGGAGCGCTCTCCAATGCGCTGAGCCAACGTGCCTATGCCGATGTCGATGCCTTCAGAGTGATCGCGATGATCTCTGGCAAAGCGACCAAGCCTCGCTTCACGGATTACAGCGGCTCGGTGCAGGCCGTGATGGCGATTGACACCTTGCTTAATTCGCTGGTGCGTGAAGGCCGGGTGAGCATGGGCGCGGCAGCGGGCATTCGCACCGACATCAACAAAGCCTATCAGGCGGTGGCAGAACCCAACGCTTACAGGCCCGCGGACTTCCGTGCTGCCCTTACTTCGGCATCCTCCGCCATTGGAAGGCTGCGCTGAGTGATGCGAGGGGGATGGAAAGGTTTGGCAGCGGCTGGGGCTTTGGCTCCCGTGCTGATCCTGACCGCGTGTGGCGGTGGGGAGAGCGGCCCGCAGCCAACCGGAGGCGGACCGGGATCGGGTAACCCGCCGACATCGCCGCCGTCACCTCCTCCTGCGCCCACAGGCAATCTCTATTCGGTCCCAGCGCAGGAGAGCCTGAGCGAAGCCGACGTTCAGCAAGTGATCGCGCAAGCCGCCGCTCAAGCCGACGCACAAGGGGCCGCAGCCACGATTGCCGTGGTGGACCGGGTGGGCAATGTCCTCGCCGTTTTCGCTATGCCGGGGGCGGCTGGAACGGCCATGATCTCCGAAGCGCCCAATGGGGGCAATGTGGACGCGCAGGGCATCACCGTCCCCTCCAGCCTTGCAGCGATCTCCAAGGCGCTAACCGGAGCCTATCTGTCGAGCGGGGGCAATGCTTTCACCTCTCGCACGGCAAGCCAGATCGTGCAGGAGCATTTCCCGCCTGCGCCGACCACCCTGGGGCTTGAGAGCGGGCCGCTGTTCGGTGTGCAGTTCAGCCAACTGCCGTGCTCTGACCTGTCGGCGCGCGCTGGCGACGGGATGATCGGGCCCAAGCGCGCGCCGCTTGGCCTAGCGGCTGATCCGGGTGGCATTCCGCTCTACAAAAACGGCGTCGTGGTCGGCGGAGTGGGCGTCATGGCTGATGGCGAATATGGGTTCGATCCCAATATCCTAGACGTTGACAATGACACTGACGAAGTGATCGCGCTGGCAGGAACGGTCGGCTTCGAAGCGCCGGTGTCGATCCGGGCTGAGCGGATATTCGTTGACGGAACACAGCTGCGGTTCTCGGATGCTGACTTCAATCAGGTTGGCAATGTGGCCGGCGCGAGCTTTGCGAGCACAGCAGGCGCGCTGATGGCGGTGCGCGGCTATACGGACGGCACTTTGCGCGCAGGGGTGGCCTATGGCAGCGAGACATCGGGTATTCGCGCGTCGACAGCTGCCGAGTTCTCCAATGGCGATGCCTTTGTGCTGACCGACGGCGCAGGCACCAATCGCTATCCCGTTCGAGGCGGGACCGATGGCGATGATGTCAGCACCGCCATCGGAGAGACCGAGGCGCGCGCAATTCTGGAAGAGGCTTTCACGATCATGAGCCGCGCGCGCGCTCAGATCCGTCAGCCGCTTGATAGCCGGGCGCAGGTGACAATCAGTCTCGTCGATACGCGCGGGCGCATTCTGGGTATTGTCCGGTCGCCTGACGCTCCGATTTTCGGGACCGATGTGAGCCTGCAAAAGGCGCGCACGGCGAGCTTCTTTTCCGGCGCCTTTGCAGGCCAGGAATTGAACGCTGCGGGCCCTGGTCCGGGGTCATTTGTGGGCGCGGTTCGCACCTTTCTGGATGATCCCACTGCGCTGACCGGCACATTTGCGTTTGCTGACCGGTCCGGCGGAAACCTCTCACGGCCGTACTTCCCCGATGGTGAGGTGGGCACACCCAACGGGCCTCTGTCGCGCCCGATTGAGCAGTTCAATCCATTCTCCACCGGGCTGCAATCAAACCTGATCGTTGGCAATATCGCGGACCATATCGGCTTCGTAAACGGCACGAATATGCAGGACACACCGCGCCGCTGCACGGCTCTGCCGCAGACGCCTTCGGGGGGCACGCGGCTGGATAATGGCATTCAGATCTTCCCCGGCTCTGTCCCGGTCTATCGCGGCGGCGAGCTGGTCGGCGGGCTTGGCGTTTCAGGCGACGGTATCGATCAGGACGACATGATCAGCTTTCTGGGCCTCAACAATGCAGGGCTGAGTGTGGGCGGCATCGGCAACGCGCCCAAAGACATTCGCGCAGACAGGATCGTGGTGAAGGTCGGCAGCCGCGAGGTTCGCCTGCGCTACATCAACTGCCCGTTTGCGCCGTTCCTCGACACTGACGATCAGAATGTCTGTGAGGGGCTGTAGGCGATGGCGATGATGTTCATGCCCTTGAGCCTCGCGCTTCAGGCCGCACCGCCGCCCGAGGAGGTGCAAGCCCCGCCACCACCCCCTGCGGCGGCAGAAGAGCAGGCGTTGCCCGAGGAGCGCGAAGGTCTCAACACGACTGCCAAGCCGGAGCCTGATCCGCTGGAGCCGCAAAATATCGAAGGGCGCGAGCGTCCCGGTGTGCAGTCGGAACTGCCCGAAGAGGTCGATCAGGCCAACCAGGGCGCCGTGCGCGCCCCGCCGCCGCAAGCCTTCCCGACAGACCAAGTGCCGATCCCGGATCGCTGGAGGCTGATCCAGAGCCTTGATCTGGTGACCGAGAAGACGCTCGATCCCTATAATCAGAACACGTATAAGGGCGACCGTCCGATCAACCGCGAGAAGGTTCCGTGGTTGCCGATCACCGGGGATGACTGGTTCTTTGTCGCCAATGTCATCAGCGATACGGTCTATGAACCGCGCACTTTCCCAATCCCTGTCGGCGTACAGACCACCGAAGACCCGGACCGGATCGATGTGTTCGGCAATGACTTCAGCAATGTCTTCTCGCAAACCTTCATTGCAGGCGCAGCGTTGTTGAAAGGGAGCACGGCCTATAAGCCGCCCAGCGTCGAATACCGCGTCACACTCGCCTACAATGTAAACTATGTGACCGTGCCGGAGCGGCGCGTGCTGTTTGTTGAGCCCTCCAAAGGCACAGACCGGCTCGATCACTTCCTTGGCGTGCAGGAAGCCTTTGTCGATTACCACTTCACGGCGCTCGACAATGACCGGTTCGACTTTGTCTCGATCCGCGCTGGCATCCAGCCATTTCAGGCCGATTTTCGCGGCTTCCTTTTTCAGGATCAGCAATTGGGCGTGCGCTTGTTTGGCAATCGCGACAACAATCGCTTCCAGTTCAATCTCGGCGCGTTCTGGCGGCTGGAGAAGGACACCAATTCCGGGCTCAACTCGGTCGTCCAGAGCCCGCGCGATGATTTCGTTTTCATCGCCAATGCCTATCGTCAGGACTTCCTGATCCCTGCGCTGACCAGTCAGGTGACGCTGGCCTACAATCGCAACCGTGAAGCTGACGACATCGAGATTGACGACAATGGCTTCCCGGTGCGCCCCGCGCTGCTCGGTAACCTTCGTGGGCGCGAATATGATGTGTTCTATCTGGGCTATAACGCTGATGGACGGATCGGGCGGATCAACGTGACGGCAAGCGCCTATTGGGCGCTGGGAGAGGACCGCAACAACTTCTTCACCGATCGTCCGGCGGACATCAACGCGACCTTTGCCGCAGCGGAGCTGAGCTATGACAAGGACTGGATGCGCTTCCGCCTCTCGGGCCTCTATGCCAGCGGCGATGACGATCCGTTTGACGATGTCGAGGGCGGCTTTGACGCCATTTTCGAAAACCCCGTCTTTGCAGGCGCGGACACGTCGTACTGGATCCGCCAGACCATCCCCTTTGCCGGTGGCGGGCGCGCGGTCTCGCTGAACAATCGCAACGGCATTCTGAACGCGCTGCGCCCATCCAAGGAGCAGGGGCAGTCCAACTTCAACAATCCGGGCACGATGCTGGTCGGCGCAGGGTTCGACTTCGATCTGACGCCTGAGTTTCGCCTGACAGGCAATGCCAATCACCTGTGGTTTGAGAATACGTCCAGCCTTGAAACCCTGCGGGTCGAAGGCTCGATCCCCAAAGAGATCGGCTATGACCTGTCGGCCAGCGCAATCTGGCGGCCCAAGGCGAACCAGAACATTGTTCTTCGCCTGTCGGCGGCAACCCTGATTGCGGGCGATGGGTTTCAGGACCTGTTCGACAATCTTGGTAACCAGAACGAATTCTACTCCATCCTCGCCAATGTGACGTTGACCTACTGATGATGCACGCAAAACTCTTCTCGCGTCTGGCGCACTTGGCTTTGGCTATGGCGGTTATCCTCCTTGGTGCTGCGCTGGCACTGCCAAGCGCGCAGGCGGCGGACAAGGAGACCAAGATCAAGCGTGACTATGCCGCAATGGGTGTGCTCGCTGCGCCTGCTCCAGCCAATCAGTCGGTGGCGGATATGGATGCAAAGTCAGAAGGCTGCCTCACCTGCCATATCAAGACCGACGCGCCGACTATGCATGTGACCCCTGCGGTGCGGCTGGGCTGCGTTGATTGCCATGGCGGCAACCCGGCCATTCGCGGAAATTCGCAGCTGCCGCATGACCATCCTGATTACATCGCGGCGCGCGACACGGCTCACGTCCTGCCAACCTTGCCGGACAGCTGGCACTTCCCGTCGTCAGCCAATCCCAAGCGCTCCTATGCCTTGCTCAACAAGGAATCGCCGGAATTTGTGAAGTTCGTGAACCCATCGGACTATCGCGTCGCGCGTGAGGCCTGCGGATCGTGCCATATTCAGGCGATTGAAGCGGCCGAACGCTCCATCATGGCAACCGGCGCGATGCTGTGGGGCGGGGCGAGCTACAATAATGGCATCCTGCCCTTCAAGAATTATCTGCTGGGCGAGGCCTATACCCGCAATGGTGCTCCGGCGAAGCTGGATACGCCGACACGACCGGGCGAAGGGCTGACCCAAAAGCAGAAGGATCGCGGCGTGCTGGCCACCATGTATCCGCTGCCGACCTGGCATGTGATCCCGCCGGGCGATATCTTCCGCGTGTTTGAGCGTGGCGGGCGCACGATCAATTCGCAATTTCCAGAGATTGGCCTGCCCAACCCGACCGGCCAGATTCAACGTCTGGAAGAGCCGGGCCGCCCTGATCTGAAGCAATCCAATCGCGGGCCTGGCACGGGCTTGCGGGTCGCGATCCCGGCGCTCAATATTCACAAGACGCGCCTCAACGATCCCTTCACCTGGTTCATGGGCACCAATGATCAGCCGGGCGATTATCGCCATTCGGGCTGCGCGAGCTGCCATGTGATCTACGCCAATGATCGCGAGCCGCGCCACTCGCTGATCTACGCCAAATATGGTCGCGATGGGCAGACCATCACTGTCGATCCCACCATCGCCGAGAAGTATGAGAAAAAGGGCTATGGTCACGGTGGCGACTATGGGGGCGACTATGGGGACGACCATAGCGAAAAACCGTCAGGCCATGCGGGCGTCAAACAGCCGGGCGTCGCTTACGAGGCCGAACCTGCGCTTGATGCCGCCGGGGGTATGAAGAATGGCGAGGACGGCCTGCTCAATTCCGATGGCAAGCCCAAGGAAAAAGGCCACCCGCTCCAACACGTCTTCACCCGCGCCATCCCGACCGCGCAATGCATGAACTGCCACATGCACCAGCCCAATATCTTCCTGAACTCCTATCTCGGCTACACGATGTGGGACTATGAAAGCGATGCGCCGCATATGTGGCCCGCACAGCAGAAATACCCCACCGCCGCCGAAGTGCGCGAAGTGATCAAGCGCAATCCCGAAGGCGCCGCGCCGCGTGGGAAGTGGTCAGACCTCGATTTTCTGCGCAATGTCTATGATCTGAACCCCGAACTCAAAGACACGCAATTCGCCGATTATCACGGTCATGGCTGGAACTTCCGCGGCATCTTCAAGCGCGACCGGGAGGGCAATCTGCTCG
>JBCBMN010000018.1:0-28232 GCA_039822745.1 Pseudomonadota bacterium
GGGACCCCGGGTACTAAACAGGACAACAAAGGACGCTGTTCGTATGGCTCGATGTGGGTCGTTTGCTGACCAACCGCTATTGGCTGAAAGCTTGCTGAAGCGGTAAGACTGCTTTCGGCGCTCCTCTTTGGACGGTTGAAAGGCTGCTAGTGGGGGTGTGAGCGGTCTGTCTGCTTTTGGGTGTCAGGGTAAAGAAGCGGACGCAATTCGATCACGCGAACAATCACAATAAGCTTGTCGTTGTCGACTGTTTCCCGTAGCGACGCAGTGTATTAGTTCACTAAGGCGGGTGGAATGGTCAGAATTATCGTGTCCTTTTTGGCGGTGTGGCTACAGATGACATCCCTAAACGCTCAGTCTTATGAACCCTCTTTCCGACCTGATGAATTGCAAGACCAACCAGCTGGTCCCCAAAATCAAGTGGTTGTTCTGGGCACGCCACACCTCAGCGGTCTGCCTGAAAACTTCAAACCTGAGATGGTCAATCCAGTCGTTGATCGGTTCTCCGACTGGAAGCCAGAATTTATTGCGGTCGAGGACATGTCTGGACTGCGGTGCGCAGCGATGAAGCAAATGCCCACAAGGTTTGCATCACAAATATCGAGATATTGCTATGACACAACAGCGGCCGAAGCTGCTTCGGGGTTGAGTGTTTTTGAGGCAGTCGCCGAGATCCAGGAGCGGCTTGAGAATTTGGATGCGGAACGATCGCCTTCCGAACGCAGACGCAACGCTTTACTGTTTCTCGCCGCTGGCGAACCGGGCTCTGCTTTAGTTCAATGGCTGTATCTAAAAGAGGAAGAGCGCATAGCGACAGACGGCCTCACCGAAGAACTCGTCCTTGAACTCGAAAAGAGTCGAACTCGGGTAAACGAAGTCAACCTGATCGCTGCGCCGATAGCCATGCGTGCGGGTCTGGAACGCCTATGGAGCGTCGACGCACAAGACTATTATGCCGGTGATGGTGACGAAGCCGCCTATGCAGCAGCGCTCACAGCAGCTTGGGACAATCCGTCAGTTTCCGAGAGATTGAAGCGAGATAGAGCCTTAAGTTTAGCACTTGGGGAGCCTGGAGAACTGTTGGCTTTGTATCGCGCTTACAACGCCCCCGAATATGCTTCTCTTGCCTATGCAGGTGACTGGGGTGCGGCACTAACTGAACCATCTTCTGGGAGATATGGTCGCAAGTACGTGGCCTACTGGGAAACTCGCAATCTGCGCATGGTTGCAAATATGCGCGAGGTGCTAGGAAGGTCGCCTGGCTCAAGAATGCTCTCGATAGTAGGGGCTTCTCACAAAGCATATTACGAGGCTTATCTTTCCCAAATGCGTGATGTCGCTTTAGTTGATGTTGTCCCGATGCTCACTGAATAGGCAATCGCAAGCCACGGCTCCCTACCGTCCGCTTTTCGGGTTCGGACGACTTAGCGTAGAGGTCTCGCATTGGGTCGATAGCGGAATGACCGCTTTAGACCTCTGAACCGCCGAGAGCGGCCAATCAGCATTCGGCCCAATTTCAGCCGGGCAGGAATGCGCCCTAGTTTACGACGTAAGCCTTAGACTCCTGTGTTTCCACTAGCGGATATTAAATTGATCCGACTTATGCGAGCCACCCGCAGTTTATTGATTCGCTGCCAAACGGCTAGCCGCGCAAACATCTGATATGTTGTCGTTTGACAGTCGCTGCGACCAGCGGATCAAATCAGTTGCACCACATTCAAACTGTTCAAGGCAATTGACGGACAAGCGCTAAGCCAGCAGTCCCGAGAGCTTCCTCAAACGCAGACGAAAGCTTTGTGCGAGGAGCATGAAAAGAGTCCTTAACGCGCATCATTTCCACGAATGAATCCCAGAGCCGCTATCAACGGCCGCCCACTATTGCCCTAGTCGGCACTGCATTTCGCAAATTTTTGCTTGCATGAAGATATTGAGGCGAATTTCGATTTCCTCCTCTCCACTGATGGGAAATGACCTCAATCAGGACAATGACCCTGTTGCATTGTGGACGCCGTAGAACCGCGGTCCACAGGCTACCGCCAAGACACCAGGCACGACTTTTGAACGAAAATCTCGCTCTTCAGTCGCGATCCAGCATGCATTTCTGATCACCAAGATCCCCTGAATAGTCCCAATTTTGGCTGATCATAGCCAATGTCAAAACATCAAATGAGGAACCTCTCCATGCACAGCACTAAACCGTTTTCTTTCTGTTCCACCCCACTGCGGATTGCGTTAATCGCGGTATTTCTTGCTCCATCGATTGCTGTTGCGCAGACTGATGACGAGGAAGACGGAGCGAAGGTCTATGTAAACGGGGCTATCACAAGAATTTCAGACGACCAGTTCGACCTCGACGCATTCACCGGCCGCCTTGGATGGAACATTGATGACGACTTTGGCGTCGAAGCTGAAATCAGTTTGCCTACCGGCGAAGACAACCAAGACTCTGTGACATTTGAATTGGATCGATCCGTTGCAATTTTTGCGACTGCGCGGATTGAGCCCACAGACGGTCTCGAAATCTTTGCGCGCACTGGTCTCGTCGACTCCCGAGTGAATGTCGCAATTCCAAGTCAACAATCCACATTTGATGTGGAGCAACGTTCTGCCGCGATCGGGGCGGGGGCAAAATGGTATTTTTCTCGTAACCTAGGAATTCGTGCGGGATACACTTACGCCAAATCAGAGGCCATCGATATCGGTTTGGAGTGGCGCTTTTAGTCTGCGGCTTGCGCTAATGACTTTGCCATTTCCATAGCTGGGTCTCTGCCTTCGCGGAACGCGGCTGCGGTCATGGGCGCAGCGATATCGGGTGTCATGCCCAACCCTTCCTGAAAGCTGGAAACGTTGTTGATCATGTAGAAAAATGGCAACCGCAACCGCACGCCGCTTTCGGGAAGGGTTAGCGTGAATTGCAGACCCGCAGTCACGCCCTCGGCGCTTCCACCGGTTTTCTCTCCCACCAGTACGGCTCGGTCGAGTTCTTTGAGCCATGCGGTCATATTGGTGCTGCCCGATGAATTCGTGTCGCTGGTGAGCACAATCAGCTTGCCTTGGAAGGCGTATTTCGCGGGCTTTACGGTCTTGAGATCCGAGCTCACAAAACGGCGAAGCGCGTAAGTCCCATCATCGTTCTTGGAAAAACCCAGCGGGTTGGGGTCGAGCGCGCGCGAATCCCAAGTCCACAAATAGGGCCGAATACCATCGAGATCGAGCGTCTTAGCCCGCATCTCCTTTAGCGGTTTGTAAGGTCGATCAATCAGATTTGCGAGCAGCTCGTATTGCGCGTCACCCGAGCCGCCACCGTTGCGCCTGAGGTCGAGGATCAGTGTTTCCAAGCCGTCATCACGCATGGCCTTGAAGACGGGTTGAAACACCTTCTTGGGCTTCACCGGATCGCGATAGTTTACGAAAGTGTCGACACTGAGATAGCCCACGCCTTTGGCAAGCGTCTTGAAGGTCACGGCATCTTTGAAATTGGCTTCGCTTTTTCGGCCAAGCTTGCGCCAGTCTGCAAAGCTGACGCGGTCCATTGTGACCTCGCTTTGCGATCCATCGGCGGTCCGCATAGTGATCCGGGCCTCGGTTGGGATGTCCCATAAGAGCGCGCCGAAATGATCGACCCCGCCCCCCATGAATTCAAGCGATTGGCTGATCCCGCTGCGCCGCGACCATTCTGTGTAGCCATCCACCGGGATGTATTGTGACACAGTCTGAACCACGTCGCCAATCGCGCGTCCGTCAATCGCGAGGATCTCGTCGCCACGCTGCGCATCAACACCCGGCCCTGCAGTTTCGATCAAGGCGCGCCCTTCTATCCATTCCCACCGGACAGGCAGATAGAGCGGTTGCCCCTTGCGCTGGGAACGGATCGACCGCGGCAACTCGGCCTTGGTGTGATCGCACCGGATCTTGGTAAGCGCTTCATTCACCGCCAGATAGAAGTCGCCTAACGGCAATCCCTGTCCCGAATCGGCCTGGGCTTGGATCGCCGCCCAGGCCTCTTGCATGTCCTGTTCGCTTGCATAGCGCGTGTAGCCCGGATGCACGCGTGAGAACGCCTCTTGCGCCAACGCCAGATCGCGGGCGACTTGTTCGGGTGTCATGATCGCGTCCGCTGGCACGTGCGTCATCTTGGCCGGCTGGTCCTGAGCTCCGCTGCCGGAAAAGGCCGTGAAAAGCAGCGTTGCGCCAGCGGCGAGAGCGGCAAGGGAAAAGGCAAACTTCATGGACAACACCTCCTGTGGCGAACGCCATTGCCATGTCGACCCTATGCGCTTCGCCTCAAATTCCTGAAAGGCGGAAAAATTTTGTCCTTTGAGACGAACGAATGAGTATGTCCAGTTAGCTTGACACTGCCATGCTGCGGTGTTCGCTTGGGCTGATCCCGGCGTGAAGTTTGAACGCCCGATTAAAGCTCGCCTTGGAGCCAAAGCCTGCCGCGAGAGCGATCTCTGTCAACGAGCGCTGGTCGCCCGCTTCGATTAAGGCCTTGGCGTGATCGACCCGGAGACTGTTGATAAAGCCATTGAAATTGCATCCCAATCCATCGTTGATCGCGCGCGACAGATAGACATGGTTCATGCCGTAACGCCGTGACAAGATTTGGAGCGAAAGACCCGGTTCCAGAAACCATTGTTTCTCGATTACTCTCTTGCGAACTTGCTCCCCCTCCGCGGTCCAGTCGCGCGCGGCTATTGGTTCGGTGGTAGAAGGTTCCGGCGCAGGGTCGAGGGCCATTTTGGGAAACCTCTGATGGATGCCTACCAGCGCTTCGAGCGCAATCAGAAAAACCACGAACAAGGCGATAAAGTCCCAGGCAAAATTCTGGAAAAAGCCGAGTTCATACCAGATCGAAACGGCGGACTTGCCGATCCAGTACACCGTTGCCGCGACCGCTATTGCGACGAAATGGCGCAGCCATGTGGGGTCGAAGGGTTCGTTATCAGCGTGATTGTCTTTGAGCCAGGCGATGTATCGCCGACGAAGAACGAATACATAGGCGACGCACCCGGCCAACATCGCCCAGGTCAACGCGGTGACAACCGGGAAAACGTAAGGGGCATGGAAGGCCCGTCCATAAGCCCATTTCGCTTCGGCATCGCCCAACATGGTGAAGGCCCAGAATTGGTAAAGCCAATAGGCCATCCCCGGAGCCAACAGCCAGAGATGGACACGTGTCGGCGGGCCTACCATCAAAGAATGCGCGTGGATCAAGATCAGCGGACCCAAAAACAGGAATGTCTCGGTCGGCAGGAAGGTAAGCCCCGGCCAGATACCGTAAGCCCCCGCAAAGCCGATCAGTGTCGGTACAGCAGCAAGGCAGGAGAGCGCTACAAAGGTCGCAAGGGCCAAGCTGGCCGTCGGCTCTACGCGTCGTCGCAGCAAAAACGCGGCAGCCAAAAGCGAGCACAGGATGATAGACCCGGTCAAGGCCGATCGCCAGTTCAACGTAAGCTGTTCAAATCCCTCAGGCATCGCCTGAATGTCTTCTATGATGTGTTAACATAGCGCCTGCGCTAACGGCAGGGCTATGGCGAGGCGACCTAAATGCCCAAAACCTAACACAGCTTCCAACTATTTATGATTTGAGCCGTCTACGCCTTGGATTCAAAATTCATGCGGTCGCCGTTTTAGCGCTGTCCAAGCCCTTCGACACCGAGGCTTTGCGGCGGCGGCTGATCGGCACTTTCATACCGCATCTAAGTGTTGCCTCATAGGCTGAACCCAGCGGCTTTACATCGATGATCTGGTTGCGCGCCACCCACCAGGACCTGTGCGTGTGAATACCGTCCACCCCAGCCAGCGCGCGCAAGGCGTCTTCAAACCGCATCGTAATAAGCGCCTCGCCCACGGGCGTGTACACTCGTACATAATGCCCTTCTGCGGAGAGAGCGTAAGGGGTCTGCCCTCGCAAAGCGGGAGGAAGGGCCGATGTCAGAAACTGGATCGTGTCGCTGCTCGCGCGGCTTTGAACGTGGGTCAACAGTGTGTGCGTCAACAATATCAGCGGTGCGATCACCAAAGACGACAAGATAAGGTGGCTCACGAAATAGTACGTCCAGGAGGCGGGAATGCTGAGCCCGGTCGCGTTGTTGATCGCTGTGTGCAGCCCGGCAAGGAAAAGCGAATTGAGCGCAGCGAACGGGACTAGAACTGTCAATTGCTCAAAAACCAGCCCACGCCGTCCAAACGCTTTGGCGAGCGCAATTTCAATCAGCCACCATATCGCAAAACTGCCAAGTGTAAGCGCGATCCAATAGCCCAACCGAAATGGCAAGGCCATAGTGCCAAAGGTGCCGAACGGCCCGATCAGCGCCAATCCCACGCCAAGAATCAGCGCAAATACCCAGCGCCCAGCCCCGCTGTTCACCAACCAGTCGCGGCTTTTGTCGACCGCTCGTGCGGGATGAACGGTCTCTTGCGACCGTTCGGGAAAATCTGTCGACCGTTCTTTCATTGCCGCTTTCTCCTTGCGTCGAGCGAGCCAAATCTAGGGCGCATCAGCCACTGGGCACAAGGCCCACTCGGCGAACGACCAAGATCTATCGAGGAGGATAAAGGGTATGAAGTTTCACGAAAAAACGAGACTGGTACTGACCACTCTTGCAACCGCCACATTGGCAGTAGGTGCCCCGGCCTTTGCACAGGAAGAGGCAGAGACGGGCCAACCCGTCAACGTACGCTTCACCGGCATCAAACCGGAGGCCGGGACACTTTGGATCAGTTTGTGCACCCGCGAGGAGGTGCCCAAGATTTCGCAAGGCGGCTGTTCGCACAATGCGCAGATCCCAGCCATGGAAGGCGCACAGCACACCTTCATCCCGGACGCACCTGGCGTCTACGTGATCAGCGTTTACCACGATGTCAACGACAACGGTCGGCTCGATTTTGACGATCAGGGTGTTCCTTTCGAAGCGATCGGCAACAGCCGCAACGCGGTCGGCGAGTTCGGCCCGCCGACCTTCGATCAGACCAAATTTCAAGTGCGTCCGCAGTCCCAGGCGGAGCAAACCATCAGTTTGACGATCGAGCTGCGGCGGGTCGAATTGCCGTGAGTCAGCCTCGCTTGCTCGTCTTCCTGCGCCGCTGCGGCTCCCTAACCGCCACCAGCGCGTTGGCCCTCAGCGCGTCGGCGTTGGCGGCGCAGGATGGACCAGCCGACAAAAATCCGGACGAGCCAGACGAGGCTGAGACGGAAACCCGCGACCCAAACGAGCCTGAAATCATTGTGCGCGGCAACCTCATCCGAGGCCGCACAATTGGCGGGTATGAGCCCGAGCAAACCCTATTTGCCGAAGATATCGCGGCCTATGGCGCAGGTTCGCTGGGCGAATTGGTCGACCTGATCCTCGCGGAAACCTCCAGCGGCCGAGGTCGCGCTTCGGGTCAGCCGGTGGTGTTAATCAACGGTCGGCGCGTTTCGGGCTTTCGCGAGGTGGGACGCTATCCCGTAAGCGCGGTGGAGCGGGTTGAAGTCCTGCCCGAAGAGGCCTCGCTCGCTTTTGGCTTTGCCGCTGATCAGCGCGTGCTCAATTTCGTGCTCAAGCCCAATGTCAACATCACAACTGTGACCGCGCGCGCTGGCACGCCCACCGAAGGCGGGCGGCTGTCAGGGGAGTTGGACGGACAATTCCTCAAGGTTGATGGCGCGCGGCGTTTCAGCCTTGATGGCACTCTAGAGAGCGCGGACGCCCTGTTTGAGGATGAACGCAATCTGGTCTTTTCCGATGGCTCCGCCGGAGCTGCTGACCGTACGCTGGCTCCTGAGCGTCGCGAATGGAGCGCAGGCTTTTCCGCCAGTCTTGGGTTGCCCGCTGGAAGCGTAGTGACACTCTCCGGTTCGCTCGAAGACCGCCGCACGCAGGCGCGCTTTGGCAGCGATCCCACCACCGGCGCGGCTTTAGCGCAAATCGTCGACACTCAAGATGCTTATGCCGGCCTGACCGTGGCGAGCGGTCTGGGTCCGTCCACCTGGACGCTGACGGCGAGCTATTCGGATATCGGCGAAGCAACGCGCACAGACCTTGCGGCTTTAACGGGCGTCGTGCGTGAGACCGACTTGTCGCGCAAGAATTGGCAGGCCAATGCGTTGCTCAATCAGCGCCTCGCGGATCTGGCGGCCGGACCCATGACGCTCACCGCGTCGTTTGATGCACGTCTGGAACGGCAAGATACCACCATCCTCGAAGGCCTGGCGCAGAACCAAAGCGCGATCGCCCGCGACACGTTTACAGGGGGACTGAATCTGGAGGTTCCCATACTTGCCCCCGCGCCGATACCGGGCGACTTCAGCTTGAACGGCAATGTCGAATTGCGCCGCCTTTCCGACTTTGGCTGGCTGGTGACTTATGGCTATGGGGTGCGTTGGAAGCCAGTGCCGAGCGTGCGGCTGCTGGCTTCGGTCACCCATGAGGAAGGCGCACCGGCGTTGAACGACTTGGGCGCCCCGCTTGTGGTGACGCCAGATGCGCGGCTGTTCGATTTTGCCTCAGGCGATGACACTCTTGCGTCCCTGATCACGGGCGGCAATCGCGATCTGGTGACTGATAATCGCCGCGCGGTGAAATTGGGTGTGCAATGGAACCCGAGCGAGGAGCCTCGCATCGGCGTGAACGTCGACTACACAACCTCTCGGATCGATAATGAAGTGCGCCGTTTTGCGCTATTGACGCAGGAACTTGAAAACGCCTTTCCTAACCGGGTCCCGCGCAATGCGGCGGGACAATTGCTCGCCTTTGACATTCGCCCGCTGCAAGTGGCACGGGGGCTGCGCGACGAAGTGCGAACGGCGATTACGTTCTCACAGCGCTTGAAATCCAAACGCAAGCGCCGCCGCGCGCAAGGCCCGCCAACACAGCGCCGTCGAAGTCCACGGCCCGGTTCGCTGAGGATAAGCGCGGTTCACCGCCTGACCCTGCGCGATGAAGCGCAGCTGGGCGAGGGCGTCGATACCCCCCGGCTCGACCTGCTAAACGGCGGTTCCATTGAACGCGTGGGCGGCACGCCGCGCCATCAGATTGACCTGTCGCTCTATCGCTGGAAATACGGTTTTGGCTTGGCGGCGGCCGCCCGGTATCAAAGCGCAACGCGGGTTGAAAATCCTTCCGGCGATTTGCGCTTTTCCGACCTTGCCACCTTCGGTGTGCGCGTCACCTACGAATTCAATTACTCCGACGCGATCCTGGCCAAGCTGCCCTTCCTCGAAGAGACATTGGTGGCTTTCAACGTCGGCAACCTTTTCAATCAGCGCCAGCGCGTAACCGATGCGCAAGGGCGCACGCCGGATAACTTTTTACCCGAATTGCTCGATCCTTTTGGACGCAGCGTGCGGTTGGATATTCGCAAACGGTTTTAGGGCGCCGCCAGCATCCGTGGCTTTTCCGTCGCGTTGGCGATCTGGCGGGTAAGTTGTGCGACATAATCCGCCAACTCTTTGGCTGCGGCGTAGTCGAAGTCCTGCGAGAGATCATCGCTTACCCGGTGATAGCGCATCGCCATGAATTGGGCGCCTTGTTCCCCTTGGCTTGCCGGGCCTGCAAGCAAGAAAAGCGATGGTACCCCTCGCGCGTGAAAGCGGTAATGATCCGACCGGGTAAACAAGGCCAACTCCGGATTGGGGTCCGGAACAATGGCGATGCCTTGTTTTGCAGCAACCGCCCGCGCCGTTTCGCCGAGCGTCGACACGCCTTCGCCTGAAGCCACAAGATCGCGCAACCCGTTGAACACAAGCGGCATATCGACATTGACCGCGGCCACCGGCTCGAGTTCTTCTGGAAAATGGTTTGCGAGGTAGTCAGCGCCGACAAGCCCCTTTTCCTCAGCCGTGGTGAAAGCGAACAGGATCGTGCGCTTCGGAGCATGGCCTTTGGCGAGCTCCTTCGCCACCTCCAGTAAGATCGCCGCTCCAAAGGCGTTATCATAAGCGCCATTAAAGACGCCGCCCTCGGCATCGGTGCCAAGATGATCCAAATGGGCCAAGAGAACGATGGTCTCGCCCGACATATCGGGATCAGAGCCGGGCAAACGCGCCAAAAGGTTTGGGCTGCTGGAATCATCAAACCGATTTCGCGCTGCGATTGACACATTCGCGCCCCATTCGAAACCGGGCAATTGCCGTGTTCCTTCATTGGCCATTTGGCGCAGCTCTTTGTAGGAATAGGGTGCCCCATCAAACAGCTCGTCCGAAACGTGAGGGTTCAGCGTAGCTGAGCACGCTATCGATCCAAACGTCGATTGCGCGTCGCCCGCCGCGTTGGTCCAAGCCATCCCGGCAAAATCGCGCGCGCGTTTGAGCCTTTCGTAAGAAAGCCGACGCTCGCCCGCACCGCTGTAGACACGCACATAGCCCGCCGCGCCCGTTTGAGAGAGGCGAGCCAACTTGCCCGCTTCGAGCTGCGCGGCGATGTATGGAGCAAGGCCGGATGGCGTCCCGCTCATGATAATGGCGATCTTGCCGTTCAGATCGCGTGATCGAAGATCGTCTACGCCGTGTTCGGGCGCATCAAGGCCATATCCAACGAAGACTGCCTCACCCTTCACGTTGCAGGATTTGACGAGGGGAGAGGTACCGACAAAGTATTCTTCAACGGGTTCGAAAACCCGCGCCTTGCTTGCCCGATTGACCGCTAAGCGCGCGCGGTCCCAATCGCGCGAAAACTGGCGCAAGGGCACAGGCTGCAACGTAGTCGACGCGACCCCGTTCGCACGAAGGCGCTGGGCAACATAATCCACCGCTTTGCGATGCCCTTTTGAACTTGCAACTCGGCCCTGCGTCTCATCGGAGGCGATGGCGGCCAGATCCTCAGCGATCCGCAACCGGGGATCGCCCGGATAGCCATTAAGTCCAGAAACACACGAGGCCAGCGCAAGGGCGGCCGCAGACAAAATCACGGTTCGCATTCGAAGGCGCTAGGACAAAACCAAAGCACGCGAGCCTCAAGATCGAAAGAATATCGATTGGGCCGATCTTTTTGTAGAATGCGCTGTACCCGGAGGTGCGGACTTCAGGAGGAAACACGGAGGCTCAGTACCCGTCACAAAAAGGTTTGCGCCATGCCGGGTCTAGCAAGGTTGGTTTGTGGGCAGTTAGCCGAACATTGGCTTTTCTAAGTCAGCTTATCCAAACCGGACTGTCCTAACGGCCCATACGCTAACTCTAGGTTTGCAGTTTTCGGATACACAAAGACCCACTTTTTGACGTCGCCTCAGGCATGCTGAAAAGCCTTCTTGTCGAATTCAAAGATGCTTGGTCATTAGGCTTTGACGAACATCCCATGAAAGCTGATCGGCAGCGCCACATCGGCGCGCCAGCTTGCAACCGGACCAGCCGCAATGTCTCCAGCCCGAAGCAAATGCAGTTCGCTTGCGCCAGCTTTCAAGTTGAGAGTTGAACCAATCAACCAGCCATCACTTTCGCGCGAACTGGCGCCGGGGGCGTACTGGAACTCTTCAACCAACTGGTCTTCGCCAAAATCGAAGCTGTCACTGCGCCCACTGTGCCAGTCCCAAGTGGCAATTGCATGGGGGAAGGGTCCGTCATCATCATAGCCGGTGACATGAGCCGTCAGGCGGTGCGACCGCTCGACGCGCCTCGGGTCGCTGGAAGGAAACTCACCTTCCACTCCGGTCTCCAAAAGTTCCGCCTTACCATCGGGATGGAGGGCGATCTGATGCAGCCGCGCGCGAGGAGGTGGCACATATTCGCCGCGCAGCAACGCGCTGGCGCTGGTCTGGCCGAATGTGGGATCCGCTTCGAGGCACCCGGCAAATCGGATCGTGCCATCGCTCTCCTCCCAACCATCGCCGTAGTGGAAGGCGCTGAACGCGGGCAGTTCGTAAATGCGCCGTTGGCTCAGATCATCCTTGGCGACAACCATCACCTGCGTGCCGATTTCCGGCCGCCATTCCATGGTGGTGCTGATCGGAAAACCAAAGCGGGTTTGCAGCCAGGGTTGCAGCACGATCACGATGTGTCGCGCAGTGATGGTAAAGTCATGGAAGTAGCTCGCGCGCGGAAGCGGCAGAACTGCGAAGTCGAGCAACTTTCCATCAGCGCCCACATGCCACAGCCCTGTGACCTTGCCGTTGCCGCCGAAATTCCAGACCGAACCATCGGCCTCCACCCGCGGATGCGCGGAAAAGGGCATATGGCGCAAATCGTCGCGGAAGGTCTTGATCCCGTCGGTCATGAGGCTTTCAGGATCGAGCCGTGTCGCCGATCCCCCTTCCCATAAAGCGAGCAATTCCCCGCCCAAAAGCCGCACATTGGTGTTGGCGGCGTTGGCATCGTCGTTGTTGCTTAGTTCGGCCCCGGGCCCTTGCGCCGTTCCGAAACCGGGCATCACTATCCGGTCGAGCCGGGTTTCGAGTCGCCGCTTGGCCGTGTCGGCAAAGCGAGCCGTCAGACTGGCGCGGCCATTGGCAACTTGGAAGCGGCGGATCAATCCGTCCCCGTCAAACCAATGGCCAGCGCTTGATCCGCCGCGCCGGAACTTGGCGGGGCCGTTGCGGTAGAGGACACCCGCGAAATCCGCAGGAGCGCGTCCCGCAATCGGAGTAAGCGCGCGAGGCGCAATATCCGCTTCGACGTCGGCAACGCCCCGCGTCCAGTTCGCAGGCGCGCCCCCCGCCAAAAGGCGCTCCGGAGTGATAATGGCGCTGGCCGCGCCCGCCGCCAACAACGAGGTGATGAACTGGCGGCGATCGGCGTTGGCGTTGAGGCTGATCATGGACCATGCTCCTTGGTAAAATGGGTTCAACGAAACGCGATAGTCTGTGCAGTCGACCCTGTGATGTCGAACGCCGCCGCCTCCCATGTCGCAGGGCCCATGTTGCCCACGGCGTTGTTGGAAAAGGCAAAAGGTTCGATAGGCATCCCAAAAGGATTGGTGTTCATCGCCCCGTCTCCGTTCAGATCATGGACGATCTTGAAGCCGTAATGCCCGTGCGGGACATTGGGGATAATGGCTGTGATGGTTTCGCCTTTCACCGGGACGGAAATCGCCCGGACGGGCGCGGCGCCGGTGTCATAGGCTTCCTTGTTGTCGAACAAGACAAGCAGGATCTGGCCTGTCGGATCGGCGATCTGGGCAAAGGTCACCTCCAGCGTCGTGGTGTTGGTAACCACCCCATCAGTCGTCGGTTCGGCCTGGTCAGATGGTGACGGCGGCGAGGACGCGTCTTGCGCTGCAAGGCCCGGGGCCTGGATCAGAAGAGCAAGGCCCAATGTGGCAGCAATCGTCGAACGAATGGTATTCATGAAAAGCGTTCCTTCTGGTGGCATTGCGTGGTGCCAATGATGTTTGTCGGAACTTGTCTTTGCACGCATCCCTGCTTTCGCGATCTGCGAAAATCCTGCGCGAGATGCGACGCAAAACCATTTCACGCTTCGTGAACTGGTCAAAGCGCTTTGGCAGATGGATTTGGGCAACCGCCTGTCGGTCGGCCGCATCCTTAAAATCGGAGACTTCAAACCAGCAGGTGGCAATAGGTCGAAGAACATCTGCGCCTGAAAGGGTATGAGCTATTCATAGAGGGTTCCGAAAATCGAGTGGCCGACCCGCGAGTGTCCTTTCCGCCCGTTGCCGGTCGCTGAGTGAAAGTCCAAATCTGGGCCTAATCGCAATATCTGCTTTCGAACCCTACATCGCCGAAAGCTGACAGTCGGCAACCGGCCCAGAAATGTACGAATTGTAGCCTGCCCCATCAGGGTGGTCCGCCTGTAAAGTGGGAGCTTGGGGCGGGTATGGTCGCCCTGCTGCGCGGCCTGAAGCGTAGCGTAAGGCGTTCCAGTAGGGCGGTGCAAGAACGTCGTTGGTGGCGGCGGCTGGTGGCCAAGTGATGAGTGCGGTGTACCTCAGCGCTTGGCAATGTCCTCTGGAAATTGCCGGCTCGTCGTTGTTTTAATGGATGCGCCAGCGCTTGATAAGGATGACCGATTCCTTCAGGCTGCAGCATATCTAGCGAATGAGCAACTCATCCCTCAGCCCTTGCGTTGAAGCTCTCGTTGTAGTCGCTATCTCAAGGCGAGCCCGGCTCCTTATAGGGCGTCTGCACACCGATCCTGCCGAGCCAGTCGCGCACCGCATGTGGGGTACACTCTGCGCCATTGTTGCTGCTTTTGTGATCAGGCGGGGCATGCGGCTTGAGCAGCTCAGTCAGCACCGCCCGCACATCATCGCCCCGTAGCTTGCGCTAGATAAAGATTGGCCTCCACTGGCGTGAATGCTCATGGTCCGCAAACAAGCCAGACCCGCGAAGGGTCGCCAAGGGATAACCCGCCCTTGCGTGGTTGCGTTTTGCCTGAAAATGACTCATTCACGGACATCCGGGCAAAGTACCGGTTTCATTCAAGGGATGCGGCAGAACTCGCTTAAGAGGATTACCAAACCCTGAGTTGGCTTCTTAAGGGATCAAAGAAGTGCAAATACATGGCAAAAGCTGAGCAAATTAAGGGGCTGATCTCTTCACATCTGAAGAAGGATGAAGAGCGCTTCGTGACGATTGCTCTTCAGCTCGCCGCTTCGGAAGCCAAACGCGGCCATGCAGTCCTTGCTGATGATATTCGCAAGCTGGTCGACAGCCGCTCGCAGCGTTCTTTTAAACTCGTCAGCATCAATCCCGAGCTCTCAGACCTCCTCATTGAGCAAGAGCCAGTCGCCAATCATTCCTCGCTTGTCGTCACCGATCGGCTTGAGGAGAAACTTGCTCGTATCATTGCTGAATATCGCCAAGCGCCGAAGCTGGAACAATTCGGCATGACCAACCGCCGCAAAGTCTTGCTCGCGGGCCCGCCGGGCACTGGAAAGACGATGACGGCCTCGGCGCTGGCGCGCCGGGCGAAGCTCCCTTTTTTCGTCGTTCAGATAGACCGGCTTTTTACGCGCTACCTGGGCGAGACCAACGCGAAGCTCAGGCAGGTCTTCGCTGTGATCCGGGAGCGTCCGGCAGTCTACCTTTTCGATGAGTTCGATACGCTGGGTTCTGCCCGAGGCAGCGAGAACGATGTGGGCGAAATGCGGCGGGTCCTGAATGCGCTTCTGCAGTTCATTGAAGAGGACCGCTCGCAGGGCTTGATCGTTGCAGCGACCAACACGGCCAAGTCTCTCGACCCCGCCCTGTTTCGCCGCTTCGACGACATCCTGCATTACGGTCACCCCGACCGCTCAGCGATCGAAGCGCTCTTGCAAAACCGGCTTTCGACCTTCCGGGGCCGGTTTAAGCTTGCCCCTGTAATCGGCGTCGCAACCGGGCTAAGCCACGCTGAAATCACAGAGGCTTGCAACGATGCGATCAAAGAAGCGATCCTCGCGGATCGATCGACGGTCACACAAAAGTCGCTCGTGGCTGCGCTGCGAGATCGCAAGGGCGCCTATGTAAGCGGGGACTAGTCAGAATGCCTGAGCTTCAGTTCCCTCACCTCTTCTTGCCGAATGCGCCCGATGCGATCGATTACCGCAATCCAATTGGCGGTGGCGGGGAGTTCGATCTGCCGCCCAATCGCCCCCGCACCGCGCACGCGGATCGCCTCAGGCAAGCGTTGGACGCGGCGTGGGTCGCAGCGCAAGCTGAGCGTGGGCAACGCCAAGCGGTCTCGCTGCCGACAAAAGACGGCGCGTTCATAGAGCTCGAAAGCGCGCCAGGCTATGATCTGCGAACCGCGAGCCTTGAGGATCGCGGCGCGGGTATTGAACTGCTGAACGTCCAGGACAGCGCAAACGACGCGGGGCAGCCAGTAACCCGGGCGACCCTATTCATTCCCAACGGGAAGCATGTCCGGCTGATCAACAAGCTCCAGCGCTACCGCGATGAGGAGACCCAATCGGGCAGACCCAAGCACCAAAAGCTGGTCGAGAGCATCGAAAACATTCGCAGAGCGGTCGTCCAATCCTTTTGGTACGATCCGATCGAACTCTTGCCTGCCGGTGAGGCGCGTGAGTGGTGTGAACTCTGGCTTGTCGCCAAAGAAAACAATCGTGAGGACGTTGAAGCGCAGACACGGGCGGTTGCGGGCGCGCTTGGCATTGGCGTGCAAGAGGGCGCTCTTCATTTTATCGAACGCTCAGTTTTGCTGGTCAACGCGACGTCCGATGAGCTTGCCGAGCTGCTTTCGGCGCTTCCGTATGTTGCCGAGTTTCGACGCGCCAAGGAAACAGCGGCGTTCTGGACTGAGATGCCCAACGCGGAACAGGCGGCTTGGGTCGGCCAACTCGCTCCCAGATTGGCGGTTACGCCCGACACTTCCGTGTCCGCGTGCGTGATCGACACCGGTGTCAACAATGGCCATCCGCTCCTTGCGCCACTTGTTGCGATAGAGGGCTGCGACAGCGTCGATGCGGCGTGGGGCAATGGCGATGATCATGGCCACGGGACAGGGATGTGTGGAACCGTCGCCTTTGGGGACCGGCTTTCGCAGCATTTGCAAACCGACACAGCGGTGGAAATCCCGTTTCGCATCGAATCCGTGAAGCTGATCCCCCGGCCTGGACATCACAACGATCCCCGCCTTTACGGAGAACGGACACAGCAAGCGATTGCCAGAAGCACCCTCTTCGATCCGCAAGCGCTCCGTGTCCACTGTCTCGCCATTACGAGCGAAGATGGTCGCGATCAAGGTCGTCCATCCTCGTGGTCAGGTGCGCTCGACAACGCCATCTTCGGCATTGGCGACGATCAACAGAAGCTCTGCATCGTCGCCGCCGGGAATGTAGCTGATCCCAATGAATGGCGCATCTACCCTGACGCCAATTTCACAAATTCGATCCATGATCCCGGGCAAGCCTGGAACGCGTTGACGGTCGGTGCGGCGACCTTTCTTGACGAGATTTCCGACCCTGACCTGGCCCACACCTTCGAACCGGTCGCCTCGCGCGGGCAGATCTCGCCGTATTCGACCTCCTCTCGCACTTGGGCCACAGAGCAGCGCTGGCCCAACAAGCCCGATATCGTTCTTGAAGGCGGCAATGTCGCCCTTGATCAGACAGGCTTCGCGACGCAGCTGGATGATCTTTCGATTCTGACGGTTGGGCATCGGCCCCAGGACGCCCTGCTGAACGCGAATTTTGCCACAAGCGCGGCAGCGGGGTTGGCGACCGAAATGTGCGCAAGGCTCTGGGAGGCGTATCCCGCCGCTTGGCCGGAAACGATCAGAGCGCTGCTGGTGCATTCAGCGCAGTGGACCGATGCGATGATCAGTCAGCTCACATCTGAGGCGGCGACGCCCACTGACAACATTGCCAATCTGCTGCGTATGTGCGGCTATGGAGTGCCCGATTTCACTCGAGCGCTGCAGTCCGCGACGAGCTCACTTACGTTGATCGCGCAGCAAACCATTCAACCTTTCGAGCAGGGCGAAAACTCAGAACGCGCCAACGACATGCATCTCTTTCGTTTGCCCTGGCCTGTTGCCGCTCTGGACGCGCTGCCGGACAACGCGCAGGTAACCATTAACGCGACGCTGTCCTATTATGTTGAGCCTGCGCCGGGCGAGAAGGGTTGGCGAGACAAATACAAGTACCGCTCGCACGGTCTTGACTTCAACATGAAGAAACCGACGGAAAGCGATGAGGAGTTTGTCCTGCGTCTGAACAAGGCTGTTCGCGTCGATGACGGGGATTATGGTGGATCGAGCCTTGATTGGTCTATCGGGCCACAAAAGGGGCGCTCGCACGGTTCGATCCATCGCGACTGGATCACTTTGCCCGCGGTCGAGGCGCGCAATTGCAACTTGATCGGCGTTTTCCCGAGGTCCGGCTGGTGGAAGGAACGTCCGCATCTTGGCCGTTTGGAGTCGCTGTCGCGCTATGCCTTGATCGTGTCGCTTACGACGCAATCGCAGGACATCGATGTCTACACGCCCGTCGCGCAGATGATTGAGGCACAGATCGATATCTAGCAGCGGGCCAAGCGCGCTTGGCGGGCCGTTGACAGTCTCGCCGACCTTTCAGCGGATCCCAACCCTAATCGACATTCGAGCAGGACTGGGTAAACATCTCACAAAGGATGGCGTCGCGAACGGCCTTGCGATTGGGACCAAAACCGGTGTTCGGAAAGGCGACCGCCCGCTGCTGCGCTTGCTCAAAGCCGCTGTAAATCGGATCGCTCTTGATGGCTTGAAAGCCATAGGCGGATCTCTTCGCAGGCAAAAGGTAGCGCGGCGGGAGCGGGCTGCCCCAGGCATCCTTTAAATCGCGGGCCAGAAGGTAGGGCTCCAAGACGTCATCCTGGTTCATATAGTCCGCGAAGGCACGAGCCCCGTCGCGACATTGCGCGGTGCGGTTGCACCGTTCGGAAAGCACGAAGGAATCTGCAAACATCAGCGGCGCGTTGCCGTCTCCCAGCGGGGCTGAGCCCACCTTCACGGTTTCCCAACCTGGCATTTTCTTGATAAAGTGGAAGCGTTCCGAATAGCCGATCAAGCTGTCGGCAAAGCCCATGGCAAAGAGCCCCGAAAAACCGGACGCGTTTGTTAAAGCGTATCGCTCTTCGCGAAGGCACGCGTTGAGCCCGTTTGCGTCGCAGAGCTTGAAAAGCGTTCTAAGCGAGGATGTCGTCTCAGGATCAAGCGCTGCGACCGTCTCTTCCCAGAGGACGTTTGGCGCCGCCTGCGGAGCTGTATCCACTCGCGCATCAAGATAAAGGGAGGGAATAGTCCAACTCCCTTCGAACGCGCCGACCAGGTCGACTGTGTCGTTGTTTTCTCCCCTAGCCGCCGCCACGAGTTCCGAAACCGTTTCTGCCTCGGCAACCTGCGCATCGCGTGTGAAGAGAAAATAGCCACACATCAGATGCGGAATTCCATAAAAGCGTCCATTCACCCTCGAAGCATCAAGCGCTGCGGAGAAAAACTGATCCTCGTCAACGTCTACCCAGGGAGAGATGGCTCCTGTGTTGACCAATTCGCCGAGCAACAGAGTGTCAATTTCCAGAACATCATAGCCATCAGCGGTTTCATCGGTGAGCCACCGTTCAAGTTTCTCGAGGTCATAGAGATCGAAGCGATTAGGAGTGAGTTTGATATCCAGTTCATACTGGGGATGAGCCTGCTCGAAGCCTTGTTTAATCGACACACGCAAGGCCTGGAGCTGATCAATGTCATACCCGGGGATAAACTCATAAAGCGCGACGCGAACGATCGTCTTTTCGTCATGATTTGATGCCGCCGCCGGCATGAGGGCAGCCAACATAATTGTCAGAAAAGACAAAACGACTCCGAATACTGCTCGCATGATAAACCCCTCCCCCTGAATAACACTCTCCGACCTTAATGGCACAATTTGACAAGAGGAAGGCGGATCAATCTCAAGAAATGAATGAGCGGTCGAACACTTGGTTAGCGACAAAGAGACGCCTTACGCGCTTTGCGTAAAGCGTCTCTCCTCGAATTACGCCGTTTTGGTCTGGCCGGCGATGTACGACTCGATGATCCGATTGGCTGTCTCGATCCGGCCGAGCTCCTGCCTGAGTGGCGCGCAGTCGGGATAGTGCTTCTGGAGCAAGGCGCTCAACTCGTTCAGGATTTCAAGCAATCCGCGGCTGCTTTTCGCTGCATCGGCGTAACGGCCATGCTCTTCTGGATCGTGATAATACACAGCGAAGAAGTCGAAGCCTTCAGGTTCGTTGCGGCCTAACTCGACGCCCATCCAGTCCTCAAGCCGGGACCGGATCTTATCCATGCGACTGTTAACGCTCCAAGGCTTCTCGGCCGAGCTCAACACTGCCTTGATGATCGACCCGGCCTGAATATGAGCGGCAAGCGGCATGGCCGCGCGCGGCTTGCGAGGCTGGTTTCCAAAAGCTCCGCCATAGGGGACGGTCAACTTGGTCGGCCGACACACTATTGTGGCCTTCGACTTGGCACGCCTGACGCTGTTGGCATCCTTCGCCATCGGACTGAGAAAGGTCGAGTGATCGGGCGCGGATTCGCCGGGCCACTCTTCGGCGATCACGGGTTTTGGCAAGCGATCGATCTTGGTCATCAGCCCATCGATATCGAAGCCGGTCGAAGCGTCGGTGACGATGTACAGGCTCGTCGCGTAGGGATAATACATGCCGGGCCACGCCGCAGCGCGGATATGGCGGTTATGCGTCAGCGCCCACCGCGCACGCTCATCACTCAAATGCGCCTTTGGATAGGGTTCGTCGGCGAGGATGAATTGGCCGGTGCCCGGATCGATCCATTCGGTCACATGGTCGCATCCAGGCAGCTTGCTGCGGTGAGCCCCGTCGGGATAGGCGGCGTCAAAATCACGAGAGGGTTGAAGGCCGGTGGCCTCCATGAACTGCAGCGTTCGGGCCGCCTTGCAGATTTCTTCGCGCGCGCGCCATTGTGAGTGATTAAGACGATCGCTCACTATATGATCGTCGGCCACGAGACGGCCTCCAAGCCCGCGCAACAGGTGCAAGTCGCGCTTTGGACACAAGTCGAGAAGGGGTATCGTAAGATCAATCCTGAGCGTCTCACGTCCAATCTGATGGGTGTCGCGATCATGCCAGTATCGCGTAAGATACAAGGGATAGGGGCGCCCGCGTGACTGGTTCACCAACGCGTTCTTAGCATGCGCGAAGTTCTGGTAGCCTGCTTTTATCGCTGATGCATTTAAGGCTGCGGCGTGACGCGTACCGCTGTCCTTTTTGAGCTGCTTGGCTAGGCGCTTGATGCCGTCGATCGTGGACGGCCGGATGTTCGGCTTCAACATAGCTTTCTCCCGGCTTGGATAAAGCGTCGCCCGTCAACCGCCTTTCAAGCCTGGAAAAATGCTGAAAGGAACGTGTTTGCAATGCGGTGCTGTCAACAGCTTCGCAACGACGGGCGGCGCGCTCCCGCTAGGAACATTTTTGCTATACTAAAATGGGCGCAGAGCCGCAACTTCGGCGACTGCGAAACCCACAGCGGCTCCGCACTTTTTTGCAATCGGAACGCGCTGGGGTGCGTCTTCCTTTCCATGCGCAAGGCATCGGTGCAGACCTCTTTGCGCCAGCCCTGACACAAGGCAACGGTTCGCAACCCGCCCCATCTAAGTCGGCTCAAAGGTCCGCCAACGCGCTTTCGATATCAGCGCGGAACCGGTCACCCGCAGCAAGAGGTGCGTCAAGGAAGGGTACGGTGTTTCCGACCGCGAGATCCGCATCGAGCTGTCGGGGATCGAGCGCGGGATCGATCACTTTGTGAAGAAGGAAAATGGGCTCGGTAAACAGCGCAAGCGCCAAAACACGATGTGAGCATCGCGCCGCCTTATTCACCGTCTCGACCAGTGCACGCCCTCGCCTGCCAGATTGGTCTGACAGCGCCTTTATGCGCTCTCAGCCTGACTGGCCTCGCTCAAATAATAGTACCCGGCTCCCTCCGCAGCTTCGGGACCCTCATCTACAGCTCCGCCTAGAGCGGCGGGTTCAGCGGCCGCTGCCTCTGTCTCATCATCAATCGGGGTCCGAGCCACGGCCTGCCCGCGACCGGCGGATGCCGCATCGCCAATCGCTTGGCAATACAGGCGCACCGCGCGGCTCGCATCGTCATTGCCAGGAACCGGGAAGGCGATGTTACTCGGGTCGACATTGGTGTCGAGCACGCCAATCACAGGGATGCCGAGCACAGCGGCTTCCTTGATCGCAAGGTCCTCCTTGTTCGCGTCGATCACGAACATCACGTCCGGAACGCCGCCCATGTCGCGGATACCGCCCAGCGAAAGCTCCAGCTTCTCACGTTCACGCGTCAGATTGAGAACTTCCTTCTTGGTCAACCCGCTCGTGTCGCCCGAAAGCTGCTCTTCGAGAGTCTTGAGCCGCTTGATCGAGCCCGAGATCGTCTTCCAGTTGGTGAGCATGCCGCCCAGCCAGCGGTGATTAACGAAATGCTGGCCCGAAGCGCGCGCGGCCTCGGCGATCGGCTCCTGCGCCTGACGCTTGGTGCCGACAAACAGGACCTTGCCGCCTGCGCGCACGGTCTGCTCGACGAAATCGAGCGCACGCGCGAAGAGCGGAACGGTCTGCGAGAGGTCAATGATGTGAACCCCGTTGCGCGCGCCGAAAATATACGGCTTCATGCGCGGGTTCCAGCGGTGGGTCTGGTGCCCGAAATGGGCTCCGGCTTCGATCAATTGCTGCATGGTGACCGTCGAGGCGGCTCTGGTCGAGCCAGGCTGCCGCGCTTTGCGTCCCCCTACCATCGCAGGCTCGCGGCGGCTCCTCGCCGTTTTGGCCAGGCTCGCCAAGCGGGTGTACGCCTCTTTGCGACGGTTGCGTAAGCTCTCGCGCGCTTTCTCGAGTTCCTTCGAGGGAGCTGGAAGACTGCGAGAAAACGCCTTTGCAGCTTCGAGCTTGGATTTCAGCTGCTCGAAACTCTCGCTGTCTAGATCCGACAAGGCCTGAACGGCTGCTTCCTGATAGGCTTGGCCTGACGGGGCCAGGCGAGCCAGTTTCTCAATGGCTTTAGGCTTATCTGCCATAGCTATGCAGAACCTGCATAATGTTGAATGTCCAATTGCAATTCGTCGAGCAATGAAACGGCGATTTGCTTGACGCTGGCGAGCGCCTCGATGACTTCGCGTTTTGTGAAATCGATAGGTGACGATTGCGCGGCAAGATCACGAACTTGCTTCGCCGTCTCGTTAACGATTGGATGATCCGTCTGTTCGATCTTCCGCACCATTTCGCCAAGCTCTGCCTTGCGTCCTTCTATAACGATACTCTCAATAACATCTTTCCCCAAACCTTCGATAACTTCATCTTTTAGTTGAGTGTCTCCCAAAAGCAACACATATGATAGGATTCGCTTCAGGGCCTTGATGATGCTTGCCGCTTCCGACTTGTTGGTTCGGCCGTGCAACAGGTCGTCTGCCTCATCGATCAGAAAGCTTGCATACCGGCCAAAGTTTTCGATCTCGGTGAGCAGCCTCGGCGGGTTTATACCAGAGATGACCGCTTCCTGCAGGGGATGACTTCGAAGCGCGTTTCCTGTTTCAAACTGAGCGTTTACGATTGTCAGCACCATAACGGTCGTTGGCATCAAGCCGATAGTCGTGTTTGTTACGAAATCCAGTTTGAAGGACTTCCCATGTCCTGCTTCTGAATGTGACGACAGAGCGGCATTCAGGTGCGACTCGAAATTGTCCCATGGCGCCGAATAAGCGTCGTCTTCGCACTTACACTCAACGAGCACCGCCTCTTTTATGACGCGCGTTTTTCTCGCTGCGCGTTTTGCCAAAGCGGCTCCTTCCGCTTCACCATACTCGCAAAAATCGATGTCGCCGACGGCTCCCAATTCGCCGAGAAACGTCGCGCTGCCGCTCAAGCAGACAGCGTTATCGAAGTCGAGCGCCACAAGGCCCACGAGATCGGCTAACTGGGAGCAAACATCTCCGGGAGGGAAGACGGAAGCAAGATGGCATGGGACGTACCAATTTTTGCCTTCCACCAGGACCGACAAATATCCCGGATAACCGCTCTTGGAAAATCGCGCGCCGGTGGCGAGGCCTAATTCGATAAGTTCGCGATATTGAACATATGTCTCCAGGGCATCTATCTCATCTTCAGAGAAAGGCTGTGAGTTCTTGGCCAAGCCTGTAACCCTAAGAACAATAGCCTCTAAACCATTTTGCAATTCTAAGCCCCCGTGTAAGCGGAGCGGCGTTATTTCGTAAGGCTGCAAGAGATACAAGAAGAAATTATCCGGTTAGCCTCGGAGCCTTTAGTGAGGCAACTGAGTGAGTGCTGTTAGTCTCATCGCAAGTCGTCCCCGATTGGCGCCTGAGGCAGTGAATGGGGCAGGATGAGGCTTTGGAGCGCCCTATGGAAGCGGTTCGCGCCTCCCTTTTCGGCATGTCCTACCCCCTCGAGTGCTGCAACAAATCACACGGGCCAAACCTGACACCAGTGCGCGCCGCGATGCTCTCCTTGTCTTTTCGAAGAATTCCGCCAGTAATTGTGTCTGGCGCCCCTAAATGGTAATAGCCATCTAGGAGAAGTGAGTTGGATGATTTCGATAGAAACCCAGCTGAATCGGCTGAGCTGAAGGCTATCACCCAGCGGGATCCGTCCGGTGGCGTGAACCCGGAATGGTATTGGCAGAAGCCGGGCGACGAAGAGTATGTCATTCCGTCTAGCGAATCCGCTGGTGGCTTGGGGCAAGGACTTCTAGCCTTGATCCTGAGCGCCGCATTTCTATTCCTAGCGATTCTTAGCTGGTAACTTACTCGTCGTCGCCGCGAAGGGACCGTTGCAGGCGATTGCGTTGCCTTTGATCTCGATCATAGAAGCGCTCATCGAACCTGTCGCTTGCTCCACCTAGTCCTTCACGTTCCTGATCGAACTCCTCACGCCGCTCGCCATAGCGCGATCCATTCCTCTCATAGCGCTCACCCAATCCTTCCGCGCCTTCATCAATCCGCTCGCCTATCGAACCGTCATTTGAACCGCTTACTAGGTTGCGCGGGCCTCGATGCGAGCGCCGAGGCGTGCTTGCGCGCAGGTCCGCCTCGCTGAATTGGCCCGGGCCGGATACGTTGCTAACCACGCTGCCTTCGTCAGGGATAAGATCCCGGTAGGGAGCGACGCGCTCATCATAATAGTCCGAAATGATGTCGCGGGCGACGAGTTCATAGGCGGCCTGCTCCTGCGGGGTGTAATCCGTTCTGGCGAGGCTCGGCGCAGTGATGCCCAGTTCGATCGCCTTTTCCTGATAGCGGCTCGCGACGATCTGACTCATGTCGAAGCTCACATTCGAGCCATAGCCATCGCGCGACGACGTGTTGTTGCTGAGCGAAGTGGACAGCTCATCGATTGCTGCGATGCGTTCGTCAATGCGACGGACTTCCTCGAGCGCTCGCTCGCGGGAGAAAGAGTTGTCAGAGTATCCTTCGCTGCGGTTGAAGCTCCCACTCTGCGAATAGCTACCAGCGTCTTGCGTGGCATTCGACCCGTTGGAACGATTATCAGACGTCGAAGAATCAAAGCCTTTGGATGCAACGCGTTCGCCGCCCGTCGTGACGCTGTCAGTGCGGAGCCGCCCACCACTTACGCCAGCGTTCACACCTCCATTGAGGCCAGCGCCTGAACCTCGGCCTTGAGTTCCCTGGGAATTGCCTCTTCCGACGGCCCCAGAAAGCCCAGCACTGCCTGATCGCGTCGTTTCAAGGCGATCAGTGTTCGTCTGCTGATTGCCCTGTGAGCTTGTGACCCGATCACTCTCGCTGACCCCATCGCGTGAATCCAGCGACTGATTATCGAAGCGCTGCAGGTTTTCGCCTGAGCGGAATCCGGCTGTGCTCTCCGTTCCGCTCGAATTGCGCACGCCGCTCGTCTGGCGGCCAGACGTGCGATCAAGGAAAGACAGAGCGCGCGAACGCTCCTCGCTGAGCGTCGAGCGCGCGGTTTCCAGCTCGGAGAGTGTTTGCTGGCGCTCGGAATTGTTAAACTGGCTGAGCGAGGCGCCAAAGGCGAGACGGCTCATACCAGGCGATGTGTCGAACACGGTCGAGCCATCGGCGGTGCGCTTGGTGAAGGTGCCGTTGTCGTTGACCGTGCTCATCATGGCCGCGCCGCCGGTGTAGGACGGCGCGGTGTTCCACTGGTTCGACTGCCTGTTGAAGCTTGAGAGGTTCATGAAGCTCTCATTGCCATAGGAATAATTGCCGGTGGTGCGCTCGACGGCGGCCGCTTCGGCGGCGGCCTGCGCGGGCGCAAGCATCGAGGTCGCCTGGCTTGAGACCGCCATCGCCCCGCGCGCCATGCCGGCGGCGAGGAACGGGATCGACATCATCAGAAAGCCGGCAATGGTCGCGGTATCGGCGTTGACCGCGTCGATGCCCGCCATGCCGGCCATGGTGATGCCGCCCGGCGCAGTTGCGTTGAGCGAGTCCGCCGCGCGGTCCATGATGAACATGTGCAGGACGACATAAAGCGGTCCCCATGCGGCGAGATAAAAAAAGCCCGTGACATAGCCTTTGAGGGCCGTGACCCCGGTTCGCGGAAAAAGGAAAAGCGGAAAGATCACCGGGAACATCGCGTAGAACACAACCGTCAGCACGATGTTGAGCAGCGGCACCCAGGTCATCGCCTGCTGCGCAATCGAGGAATAGGTGTTGCGCGCCTGTTCCTCCGCACGCAGCATGGCAAAGGTGTCGCCATCGGCGGCGGATAGGTTCGCACGGGCCTGCAGGAACGCATCGACGAGCGAGCGCTGCTGGAAGACCTGCTGCGCGCTCTGCGAGCTGCCATGAAAGTGGCCTGCGATCACCGGCAGATCGGCGACCAGTTTGGCTTTGGCAGCCACGGGCGTGAGACCGGGAAACAGCTTGCGCCCCTCTTCCTCAAGACCCAACTCGGTGTAGGCCGCGATCGCGGTTTGCAATTCGGTGTATCCGGCCTGGCAGGTAACGATGGTGGAAGGTCCGGACACCGGAATCTGGGTCATGGCCCGGGCGGGCGAACCCGGGCCCATATCAACAAGGATGTTGTCGGAATTCGCGATCGTCTCGAAGTCTTCGAAGCCCAGCAGGATGTCGTAGAACAGGCACTGGCGGAAATATTCGTCGAGATTGGCGCTGATGCGCGGATCCTTGATTTGGAAGTCGCGCGTGCGATCCCACAGTCTCGCGCCATAGATGATGCCGTTGTTCGACATTTGCAGCGAACCTGGCATCACAAACACGGTCTCGGCGGTGCGGGTCAGCCAATCGCCTGCGGTCGAGCTGATCGAGGCTATCAGCCCCAGACCCACCGGCACGTTCGCAACCGTGGCGGGCACCAGAGAGGGATTGAGCCGATCGGTCACCTTTACCGTGGTGGTCGGAACGATCAGCGCGCCAAACATCAAAGTCGCGCCAAGGAACCAGTTGAGCCAAGCGCGCCAGTTGAGGCTGAAGGCGACGACCAGTAAGCTGTAAATTAAGCCCATCACCATCACGACGCGGATCAGCGCGCGAAAGCCCCCTCCCCCGGTCCAGGCGCTCACCGCGTTGAAGACGTTGACGATGTATTCGCCGCCGCCAGTGGTGAAGATCTCGAGCATCGCCACTCGCCCCTATTGAATGCCCTGGTTCGACAACGCAGTGCTGAACGAAAGCGCCGCCGACATTTGCGGAGAGAGATTGTTGCGCAAAGTGCTTTCAAGGAAGACCGCGCGCTCGACGATCATCTGCGTGCGGCTGAGGCGCGCAGTCATCTTTTCCGAATTATCCCGCAAGACCTCGCCGGCGACCGCGATCTGCTCGCGCCATTGCTCGACCGCGTCTTCCTGCCCGTTCTGAAACGAGCCAACCCCGCGGATCGCCAGATTATAGTGCTGCTGCGCGAGCGTCTCGAGCAAATCGACCGCGACGACTTCAGCAAGCTCGTTCATATCATTGCCGGTCATGCCGCCCAGGGTGGCCGCCGCGTTGACGGTCATGATCTTGTAGAGCGGAATGGTGGTCGCGCCGAGCAAGCCGATCTCATCGCCCGAGAGAGCCGCGTTGGTGCGGATCTTGGTGTTGATCCCTTCGATCATGGCCCGCACGCGCGGCTTCAGCGCCTCGGAGCTCGATATCGTGAGGGTTTGCTTGGTTGGATTGAGGCACTTGTTGGGCGTGTCGCAGTCGAGGATTTCGACTGCGCTGCCGCCATCCAGCAGCGCGGTAAGCAGATCGCTGTTGGCGTTGCCGACGAACTGGAAGCCACTCTTCCCGCTCGGATCGCCGTCCTGATAGAAGATGACCGTGCCGACAAAGGTCATGAGATATTCGCGGAACTCGACCGAGAAGCTCGGATAGCTGTCGCTGAGCATTTCCCAGGTGAAATTGTAGCTTTCAGCCGGAATGGTCGGATCGCTGTTAGCCTGGATCGTCGAAGATCGCTGGCCACCGGTCCCGCATTCATGGCGGCTTTTGGCCCAATCGGAAAACAGCCCCTGACTGTTTCCGACCGATTTACAGATCTCCGAGGACATGCGGTCGGACTTGCCCCACAGACCGCCAACAAGGTTCTGCGCCACCTCGCAGCTGTTCATATTGAACTGGTTCATCTGCTGGGCCTTCTGCGCCATCTCTTCGATGGTCGCGGCGATTTGCGGGCTGATCGATTTGATCGCGAGCTGAAAGGCGAAGCCGAGCGCATTGTTGGCGGTGGCCTTCAACATCGCGACGATTTCATCGGTGTTGATGAAGGAAAACGAACCCGAAAACACATCAATGCGCTCGGCTTCGCCTTTCAGCTCGCGATCAAATCGATCAGCCCGCAAATCGCCGCGACCATCGAAG
>JBCBMN010000019.1:0-28089 GCA_039822745.1 Pseudomonadota bacterium
AGTACCGCTCTGGAAGATGCCGTTCTCGTCGAAGACCAGATTGTTCGCAGCGGTTGGAACCGGGAACAGAGCCTCATCATCGACACGCGAGATGAGCGCATATTCTTCGGTATCAAATGTGGTGGACGCATGCAGCCACTGGAATGTCGCGATGAAATCGCCGGTGGGATCCTCGTACTGGATCGCTGCTGACCATGCCTCACGATTACGATCAAGATCGGTGGTGCGAACCCCTGCCCCCTTCGGAACCAGAAGCGACCCTTCGGGCGGGAAATTGGATGCGTCAAAGTTCGGGTCGCCGATAAAGCCACCAGAGCCAACTGACACTGCGCGGATACATGGACCGTCGAGTGATGGCGCACGATAACAGGGGTCAGCAATCTGTGAGGCATCTGTGCGGCTGCGCAGTTCTGACTGAGCATAAGAAAGCTGGACGCCAAGCGTACCGGCATCAGTCTCAACCGTGGTTGAACCAAGCAATGAGAATGCAGGGGACCATTCCTCACGAAGGTCACCATAGTTCGCTTCTATAGTGCCGGCCAAATGGGTACCCGGATTATCAAGCGGCTTTCTCGTAACAAGATTGACGGTACCCGACGGACCACCTTCAATCATGTCAGCGGTGACGTTTTTGAACACCTCGACCCGACCCAAGAGCTCCGGGGAGACGTCATTGAAGCTAAGGACGCGACCACCAGTAGCAGAGAAGATGTCGCGACCGTTAAGCTCGGACCGCGCGAAAGGAAGGCCACGGATGATGACGCCAGTACCCTCAACCGAAAAACGGTCAGGGTCAGTGGTCTTTTCGAAACGGCCGATCGCAATACCAGGGATACGCTGTAGAGTTTCAGCAACGGAGCGATCCGGCAGTGCGCCGATGTCCTCAGCGGTCACTGCGTCAACGAATGTGTCAGAATCGCGCTTAAGGTTTTGTGCGTTTTCAAGCGACTTTCGAAAGCCACTGACGACGATGACTGGACCATCAACAGCATCAGCTTCAGTTGAAACTTCTTCTGTGGCCTCTTCGTCTGCGGTCTCAACTTCCTGATCCTGCGCCAAGGCTGGGCTTGCAAGCCCAATCGAGAGCGCAAGACCCGAAGCGGTGCACAAAGCTGCGCGACTTCGCGAGGACGCAATTCGGGCGTTATTCATTGAAAAAGATCCCCTCCAAATTTCCCCAGTGGCGACATTTTTGTCGCTCATCACATACCGTGCTAGCAGAGATTGTTAGCGTTCTCAAGACTTGCAATATATTCGTCATTTTGCATGTCTTGGGGCGAGACTATGGGAGAGCATTCCGCTACGCTGTGCGACAATGGCGAGGGGATGGCCAAAGGTAGAGAAACAATGGCAATTCAACAGATAATCATCGTTGGCGGGGGGACCGCTGGCTGGATGGCGGCGGCGGCGATGTCGCGGCTCAAATCAGGCAACGATCTGGGCATAACTCTGATCGAATCAGAGCAGATCGGCACTGTCGGTGTCGGCGAGGCAACGATTCCGCCCTTTGTCGGCTTCAACGAATTGCTCGAAATCGACGAGCGAGAGCTGCTGGCAGAGGTTCAGGGGTCGTTTAAACTGGGCATCCAGTTCGAAAACTGGGGACGGATCGGCGACAGCTACATCCACCCATTCGGCGCCTACGGCTATTCGATGGGCGGCATTTCGTTCCACCATCTGTGGCACACCTTTGCAAAGCGCGGCGACAATCGCCCCATTCAGGTGTTCAACCTCGAAACCATGGCAGCCTATTTCGGCAAGTTTGCCCGCACACAGGACTATCAACGCGACGACCTGCCGCCGATCAACTATGCCTATCACCTGGATGCAGGCCGCTATGCGGCTTTCCTGCGCAAATATGCCGAGCGGCGCGGTGTGATCCGCAAGGAAGGTCGCGTAAACAATGTGACGCTCGATGCAGAGAACGGCCACGTCCAATCGGTGACGATGGATGATGGCAGTGTGCTTGAAGCCGACCTTTTCATCGACTGTTCGGGCTTTCGCGGGCTGTTGATCGAACAGGCGCTCGAAACCGGATATGAGGATTGGACGCATTGGCTGCCTTGCGACCGCGCCGTGGCGCTTCCCTGCCAGCGCGAAGATGGCAGCCCGCCTCCGCCCTTTACCCGCGCCACCGCGCATAAGGCTGGCTGGCAATGGCAAGTCCCGCTTCAGCACCGCAATGGCAACGGCCATGTCTATAGCAGTCAGTTCATGGAGAGCGATGAGGCGCTGGACATCCTGCTGGGCAACATTGCTGGCAAGCCTCAGGCGGAACCCAACCATCTGCGGTTCGTGACCGGACGGCGCAAGAAATTCTGGAACAAGAACGTGATCGCGCTTGGCCTTTCAGCGGGCTTTATGGAGCCGCTGGAATCGACCTCTATTCACCTGATCAACACCGGGATCGACAAGTTGATGTCGATGCTCTCGCTAGAAGGGGTGACGCAGGCCCAGGAAGACACGTTCAACCGCCTGACGGCCCGCGAATATGCTCGTATTCGGGACTTTCTGATCCTCCACTACAACGCCACCAGCCGGGATGATTCGGAGTTCTGGAATTATGTGCGAACAATGGACGTGCCTGACACGCTCACGGAAAAGGTCGAGATATTCAGAGCCAATGGGCAGATTTTCCGCGAAGAGGACGAGCTGTTCACTGAAACCAGCTGGGCTGCGGTAATGATGGGTCAGGGCATTACGCTTACCAATCACAACCCGATGGCAGAAGTGCTCGACACGCCCAAGACGCGCAAGGAAGTGGACGAGATGGAGCAATCAATCCGCTGGCTGGTCCAGAACATGCCAGGCCATGGGGACTATCTCGCGCGCTATTGTCCGGCGAAAGCGGCCTGACGCTCCGACGGCGCCAAAATGGATACTTCTCCCTATGCGTTTACCTGATCATCAAGGCTAACCAACGGGACGACTGAAAAGCGTAAGGGGACTGAGCGTATGAGCCAATTCGTCGCCGACAAATTGCTGCTGTTTGGGGCAACGGGCGATCTTGCCCGGCGTAAGCTTTTGCCATCGCTTTGCGCGCTGGATGCAGACGATCTGCTGCCTGCTCATTTGGAGATTATCGGCACAGCGCGGAGCAATCTCGATGATGAAGCCTATCGCGCGATGGCACGGGCCGCTTTGGAGGAATTCCTCGGCGAAGCACGGCGCGGACAGATGGAGCGCTTTCTGGCGAGGCTCAGCTATCAGCCGCTTGATGCGTCAACACTGGAAGGCTTTACGGATCTTGCTGCCAAAGTGGGTGAACCAGAGCATGGCCTTGCGATTTTCCTCTCGACCGCGCCCAGCCTTTTCGGCCCCACGATTGCCGGGCTCGAACATGCCGGACTAACGGGCGAGACGGTTCGCATCGGCCTTGAAAAGCCGCTGGGCAATGATCTGGCGTCAAGCTGTGCGATCAATGATGCGGTGGCCGGGGCCTTTCCTGAAGACCGGATTTTCCGGATCGACCACTATCTTGGCAAGGAGACGGTGCAGAACCTGCTCGCGCTGCGCTTTGCCAATATCCTGTTCGAGCCAATCTGGAATTCGAACTATATCGAGCATGTCCAGATCACCGTTGCAGAAACCGTCGGGCTGGAAGGCCGTGTCGATTTCTACGACGATGCCGGCGCGCTGCGCGACATGGTGCAGAACCACATGCTCCAATTGCTCAGCCTGGTTGCGATGGAGCCGCCCACCAGCTTTGACGCCACCGCTGTGCGCGATGAAAAAGTCAAAGTGCTGCGCGCGCTGCGTCCGGTTGACCTTGGCGAGACGGTTACCGGCCAATACCGGGCCGGCGCGATCACGGGCAATGCGGTGCCGGGTTATGACGAAGAGTTGGGCAAGGCTTCGAACACGGAGACTTTCGTCGCGATCAAGGCCCATCTCGACAATTGGCGCTGGAAGGGCGTGCCCTTCTACCTACGCACCGGAAAACGCCTGCCCGAGCGAGTCACTGAGATCGTGGTGAAATTCGCTGATGTGCCGCACTCAATCTTTGAGGGCAGCGGTGCTGGCCAAGGACCAATGATGCAGCCCAATGAGCTGTTGATCGGTATCCAGCCCGAAGAGAACATCACTCTCACTCTGATGGCCAAGGTGCCGGGCCTCGACGAAGACGGTGTTCGCCTTCGCGAAGTGCCGCTCGCCATCGCCATGCCCGACGCCTTTTCAGAGGCGCAGCGCCGGATCGCTTATGAGCGGCTCTTGCTCGATCTGGTGAAGGGTGATCAGACCTTGTTCGTGCGCCGCGACGAAGTCGAAGCGCAATGGCAATGGATTGACGCCATCCGCGCCGGTTGGGAGGACAACGGCGTCACACCCAAGACCTACACCGCAGGCAGTTGGGGGCCGAGTGCTTCGATTGCCCTGACCGAACGCGACGGGAGAAGTTGGCATGAGTAATCTCAACGATACGCTTCACCGCGTCACCCAGCGCATTATCGAACGCTCCAAACCGGGACGCAGCGCCTATCTTGATCTGATGGAGCGCGAAGCCGATCGCGCGCCTGAGCACAAGGACATCGCCTGTTCGAACCTCGCCCATGCCTTTGCCGGGGCGCTTGAGGATCAGGATGCGATGAAGAATAGGCGCGGCCCGAACATCGGCATCGTGACGGCTTACAATGACATGCTGTCCGCGCATCAGCCCTATGGCCGCTATCCTGATCGCCTGAAGATCTTTGCCCGCGAAGTCGGAGCCACCGTGCAGGTTGCGGGTGGCACACCAGCCATGTGCGACGGCGTGACGCAGGGCGAGGACGGGATGGAGCTTTCGCTGTTCAGCCGCGACAACATTGCCATGGCAACCGGCGTCGCGCTCAGCCATCAGATGTATAATGGCGTGGCGTGTCTGGGCATTTGCGACAAGATCGTGCCGGGCCTGCTGATGGGCGCTTTGCGCTTTGGCCATTTGCCAACGATCTTTGTCCCCTCCGGCCCCATGCCATCGGGAATTTCGAACAAGCAGAAGCAGGAAACCCGCCAGAAATACGCCGCCGGAGAGATCGGCCGCGGAGAATTGCTCGAAAGCGAGCTTGGCTCCTATCACTCACCGGGCACTTGCACCTTTTATGGCACCGCCAATTCCAATCAGATGCTGATGGAGATGATGGGTCTGCATGTGCCGGGCGCGGCTTTTGTGACGCCGGGGACGAAGCTGCGCCAAGCGCTAGACCGCGTCGCGGTGCATCGCCTTGCCGAGTTGTCGGGCACGAGCGAGCGGATGCTGGCCAAGGTTGTCGATGAAAAGGCCATCGTGAACGCGGTTGTCGGACTGCTGGCAACCGGCGGCTCGACCAATCATGCGATCCATTTGCCCGCCATCGCGCGCGCCGCTGGCATCATCCTCGACTGGAGCGATTTGGCCGAGCTTTCCGGCGTGGTGCCTTTGCTGGCTCGGGTCTATCCCAATGGATCGGGCGATGTGAACCAGTTTCACGAGGCTGGCGGCATGGGGTTCGTTGTCGGCGAATTGCTTGATGCTGGCCTTGCCCATGGCGATGTTCTCACCGTGTGGGAAAGCGGGATGGCGGCTTATGCCAGAGGTCCGGCGCTGGACGCCGAAGAACAGCTCAGCTGGAAGGACACGGGCCCGACCCGCGATGAGACCATGCTGCGCCCTGTCGGCGATCCGTTTCAGAGCGATGGCGGCATGCGCCTGTTGGAAGGAAATCTTGGCAGAGCTTGCTTCAAATCCTCTGCCGTCTCTCGCGAGCTTTGGACAATTGAAGCGCGTTGCAGGGTGTTCGATTATCAGGGTGACGTGATCACCGCGTTCAAGGCAGGCGAGCTTGACCGGGATGTGGTGGTGGTGGTGCGGTTCCAGGGACCGCGCGCCAACGGCATGCCCGAATTGCACGCGCTCACGCCCTCGCTCGCCGTGCTTCAGGGGCGCGGTCACCGGGTGGCTCTGGTCACGGACGGGCGGATGTCGGGCGCAAGCGGCAAGATCCCTGCCGCGATCCATTGTACACCCGAAGCCGTCGGAGGAGGACCGCTTGCGCTGCTCAAGGATGGGGACGTGGTCCGGGTCTGCGCAGAGACTGGCAAGCTGTCCACCGACGCTGACCTCTCAGCGCGTGCAGCGGCTGCTGAACCGGCGCCGCAATGGGGCGTGGGCCGCGAATTGTTCCGCATGATGCAGTCGCATGTCGATGGCGCGGAGCAAGGCGCCTCTGCTATGCTGACCAGCGCGGGCTTGTAAGACCATGGCGGCAACTCAGGATATTGTTACGGTCGATGTGGGCGGGACCCATGCGCGCTTTGCTATCGCCTCGATCTCACCAACAAAGCAGATCGCGCTCAGCGAGCCCACCACGCTCCACACCAAAGATCATGCCAGTTTCCAGACAGCGTGGGAGCATTATCGCGATCATATGGGCGGCGCACTGCCCAATGCTGTCGCGATTGCGGCAGCAGGCCTCGTCAACAAGGAGGTGATCCGGTTCACGAACAATCCCTGGATCATCCGCCCTGCCCTGATTGCCGAAAAGCTTGGCTGCTCGACGCATGTTATCGTCAATGACTTTGAAGCCATCGCTCACGCCGCCGCTTTGGCTTCGCCCGATCAATTCGTTCATCTCGCCGGGCCTCAGATCGACTTGCCTGCAGATGGCATCATCAGCGTGATCGGACCGGGTACAGGGCTTGGCGTAGCGCACTTCCACCGCGATTCCACACAGCGTTACCGCGTCCATGCAACCGAAGGCGGCCACTCTGCCTTTGCACCGCTCGACGCGATCGAAGATGCCATCCTTGCCCGGTTGCGCACCCGGTTCTCGCGCGTCTCGACAGAAAGGGTGGTCGCGGGTCCGGCAATCGTCGATATCTATCAGACGCTTGCGGCGATGGAGAACCGCGCCATCACCGATCTGGACGATATCTCGATCTGGCAACTGGGCCTCTCCGGCGAAGACAGTCTGGCGGCGGCGGCGGTGGATCGCTTCTGCCTGGCGCTGGGATCAGTGGCTGGTGACCTGGCGCTCAGCCACGGGGCGAAAGGCGTGGTGATTGCAGGAGGCCTCGGCTTCCGCATCCGTGAGACGCTGCTGAAGTCTGGTTTTGAAGCGCGCTTTACCGCCAAAGGCCGATACAGCGAGCACATGATGACCCTGCCAGTAAAGATGATAGCGCAGTCACAACCGGGGCTCACCGGTGCCGCCGCAGCTTTCCTCCAGGCGATGGACTAAGCTGCGGCGCGCAAACCGGATCGGGTGAGCGCCCTAGGGGTTCATCCAGTGATCAAGGTCATATTTGTAGAAGCGGTACGTCATGCCGCCTGTGTCCGCTGACAGGATCAACTCATTCTCAGCATTGTATTCCGTAAACGCACCACCTGATCCCCAGCTGATAAGCAGGTTCTCGGTTTCGACGGTGTCCCCATCGTCACCCTGCTCTTGGCGCGGGACAAACATCAGGTAACCAGCGGTGCGAACCATGAATTCTGGATAGGTCCATTCGCGCTGATAGGTCGCTGTCATCGCCTCAAAGTCGAGCTTGTATTTGACCACGCGGGTATATTCATGACGGGTTTGGATGGGCGCATCGTACAGGACCGACCCTTCACTAAATTCCGATGTCGGATAATGCCCATTGTCAAAAACAAGGATCTCGTCGTCAGAACGCATTACAGCTGCGTGGAGCGAACTGACGCCGCCAAGCGGATCATCAATATAGGTAAACTGGTTGATGGCTCCAGCGGGATCGCCCAGCACCCAGTTCACTTCACCCGAGGGGTATTCGACATTGGCGATCGATCGCAGGTAACGTGCGCTCACCAGCAATTGATCGCCGCCCGGTGCAAAGCGCACGCCATTGGTGTGGAAGTAGTCCCAATAATGATAGCGGTCGCTCGGCAGGTAGGATCCAGTGCTGGAAGGCGGGAAGTGATCGATTGAGTCCCATTCCCAAGATATCTCACCTTCATCATTGAGTTCGTACAAGTAAGTGCTGGTGACATTCACATCCAGAACATCGCCATTCTTGATCACCGTGCCCTTGGGATGCATGCGGTAGAACAGGTTTTGTAACGTGCCATGCGGGGTCACTGTGATGTGGTGGCCATCGTCAAACTGATCGAGATGGCGCGGCACTTCCATGCGGGACGCTTCTCCAATCGGAGCAACAAAGCTGCGCGAGATAGCCTCTGCAAAGTGAGCCTCATCATTCATGACGATCTCTTTGTAAGCAAAGCCATGCTTGGGCAGCAGGCCACCATCATCCTCGGTCGTGAAAGGCAGGAAGATGGTCCGCGGAGATGTGTTGTTGTATTTGAGCGGCGTTCCATTCTTATCGAGAACAAAGTTCACGAACGGCAGATATTCGCGATTTTCGCAGTCGAGGTTCCGACATAGCTGCACGTTGACGAAGTCGTCATACGGCTTCTTCTGCGCCTTCTTCAGCATCTGCAATGCGCCGGCAATACCCTGATTGTAGAGCAGCGCATGGATCACTTTAGGCCGCGGATATGTCTCGTTATTGGGCGCAGCCTGCATGCCGGTGATCATGCCGGGTGAAACCTGCGAAGGATCAGTGATCTTGGTGCGCAGCGGCGGGAAATTGTATGGCAGCGTAAGGATCACATAGTTCGCAACGCGCGCGCCATCGGCGGTCTTTGCGGTGATCGAAACTTCGCTGCCGTGATTTTCAGCGCTCAAGGAGATGGGGTCTGAGGGCTCATGCGCCTCACCGTTTACAGTGACAGAGGCGACCTCTGCAGACCACTGAGGGGTGACTGTAAGGCTGTCATCGCTGCGATAGGGATACCAGGCATAGCGCCGGACTTCGGGCAGGAAATTGGGATAGACATGGATGTCCAATCCGGTGACCTCTGACAAATCCCCCCCAAGCGACTGATCATAGCTCCATCCCGTGAGCAGTGTGGCGTCACCCGGATCGGTCTGCGCCGCGCTGGTCTTGTAAAAATCGTCAGACTCAAAATCATGCAAGTCTGCAGGTCGAATGGTCAGAGCTGCAATCAGCACACCCAGCACCGCAATCAATATGGCTCCAACACCCAGTCCAACGACACGCAACATCGAAAATCTCTCCCAGCACACGACAGCAAATCGCCCGTGTAATGCGAGACATTAACAGGTTTCACAAGCAGAAATGGGTAACGATGTGTACGGCCCGGCAACAATCGGTGAAGTCAAGGTGACCGCACGAACGCCGAGAGGGCCAGACCATCGTGGCGATTATCTGGCCCTCTTGTTTTGGCGAAATACGCCCGTCTGATTGAGTTTTGCGCGGAGCCTCAGTTTGGCCAGGTCGGAACACCCCGACCCGGCGTGTAAGGCGCGCCCAGACCTTCAAGCTCGCGCTCGAGCGCCTCAACCCGCAATTCGATGTCGCGCAGCTGTTCAAGCGCGGCAGCGAACTCGGTCTGGGCGATTTCCAGCGCTTGCTTGTCAGAGCCGGTGACTGGAGACTGGTGATCCCAGCCCCAGCCGCGAATCTGACCGATACGCTGCGCAATCGAGAACGGCACCGGCTCATTGCGGCTGGCGACCGTGCTGTCACCAAACATGGCCACGCGCACCTCATCAATCAGCCGCTCAATCGCCTGAGCATTGGCCCGCTGCGTATCGTTGGAACCGCTGACGGCCTCAATCGCAGCCTTCAGGTGGTTGAGACGGTTCTGCAATTCGCCCGCAGCCGACATTGCGCCCATGCCAGCGCGCACGATCTCAGCCGTTTCCTGTTGGAAGGCCAGCACGGCTTCGCGGTCGGTGGCGATCTCAGGGCTGTTTTCGAGCGGCTTGACGGTAAAGCTCTGCGGCTCGCCCAGTGGAGTGACCACGCCATTAATGCGCTTCGCCATTGTGACGGAGTAGGTGCCGGGCAGAACCAGCGGTCCCTTTGGCGCACTGCCAAAGATCGATGGGGAGGAAGGTTTCAGGCTAACCGGATCAGGCGCACCGAAGCGCAAGTCCCACGCCACGCGGTGCAGACCCTTGGTGTGCGGGCCTGTCATGCGGCGGACAACCGCGCCATCGGCATCAGTGATCGTGAAGACAATGGCTGGCTCATCTTCGCGGTCTTCTGCGCGCAAGGTCTCCCAAGAGGGGTATGGCGTATCGCCGCCCTCTTTCTCGATCTCACGCTCTGCCTTGCGACGGGTCTGTGCAAGTTTCGCAAGACCATCACGCAAAGTGTAGGTGAAGACAGCGCCAAAGGGCGGGTTTTCGGCAAACCAGAAGTTGTTGCCATTGGACGCTTGCGCGCTGCCATAGGTGCCCCAAAGATCGCCCTCGATATAGAGCCATGGGTCGCGCACGCCGAACAACGTCGCCTCGGCGCTGGCCACACTGTCTGCGCTGGTGCGCAGCGGTGTGTAATCGTCGAGGACATAGATGCTGCGCCCGAACGTGCCGACCACCAGATCATTCTCGCGGCGCTGAATCTCCAGATCGCGAACACCGATAGTGGGGAACTTGCCCTTCATCGGGTTCCACGTTTCGCCGCCATCCTGCGTGTAGAACAGCCCGAACTCGGTTCCGACAAACAGCAGGTTGGGATCAACATGGTCCTCTGCCATCGTGTGGACCGATCCGCGCTCTGGCAGATTGCCGGAGATTGGCGACCATGTCCGACCGCGATCCGAGGTGCGATAGACATAGGGTTTGTTATCGCCGCGCTTGTGATTGTCGAACACGGCATAAGCGACATCAGCACTGTGATGCGAGGTGACGATATCCTCGACAAGGCTCATATCCGGAACCCCGCGCACCGTCTCCAGCCGGCGCCAGTCTGCGCCATTGTTCTCTGTCACGGAGATGACGCCATCATCGGTCCCGACATAGATCAGACCTTCAGCAATCGGGCTTTCGCTCACGGCAATCGCCGCGCCAAAGATTGAAGTGGAATCGTTCTTTGCAATCGAATCGACACTCCACACCCGGCCCATCACTTCCAAGGCGTTTCGGTCAACTCCGCGGGTCAGATCAGGGCTGATCTTTTCCCACGAATTGCCGCGATCATTGGAGGCAAACAGATATTCAGCCGCGTAATAAATCCGATCAGGATTGTGCGGGCTGATCAGGATCGGCGTGTTCCAATTCCACTTATAGGCTGGCTCACCCGCCTCGGGTTGCGGGGTCAGGAACACCCGCTCCTGCGTGCGGCGATCATAGCGGGCAAGGCCGCCATACTGGTATTGAGTATAGACGATATTGGGATCGCGCGGGTCGATTTGCGGCTTATAGCCATCGCCGCCCAGCACGATGTGCCAGTCCGAATTGGTGATGCCATGCACCACGGTCGTACGCGAAGGGCCGCAAAGCGAGTTGTTGTCCTGCGTCCCGCCGCACACATTGTAGAACGGCGCGGCATTGTCGGGCTGGATGCGATAGAATTGAACAATCGGCAGGTTGTCCATGTGCCGCCACAGCGTTCCGCCGTCCCAGCTTTCATAAATGCCGCCATCGCCGCCCATCAGCAGGTGCTTGGTGTTGTCCTCATCAATCCAAAGCGCATGGTCATCAACGTGGCGCGCTGCATTGCTCAGATTGGTGAAGCTCTTGCCACCATCGGTCGAACGCTTGGAGAACGTATCGAGTGAATAGAGCGTGTCGGCATCCTTGGGATCGACCACAAGCTCGTTGTAATATTGCGGGCTGGTGGTGATGTGGCCCGAACGTTTGGCCCAGCTTTGGCCAAAGTCGGTGGTGCGATAGACGCCCTGTTCCTTGGGCTGGCCTTCGATGATGGCATAGACCATGTCCGGCTTGGAAGGCGCCATGGCAAGACCAATGCGGCCCATGTCATCGCCCGGCAGACCTGTGGTGACCTTGGTCCAGCTTTCTCCGCCATCGCCCGTGCGGTGGATGCCGGAACCCGGACCTCCATTGATAAGCACCCAGACATGCCGACGGCGCTGATAAGAAGATGCAACGATCAGATCAGAGTTATCGGGGTGTACGACAAATTCGTTGATCCCGGTATGCTCATCGATCTCCAGAATGCGCTCCCAGCTCGCGCCGCCATCACTCGTCTTGTAGAGTCCACGATCACCGCCTTCGGACCACAAGGGGCCTTGCGCAGCGACAATCACGGTGTCGGCGTCTTCAGGGTCGATCCAGATCTGGCTGATATGGCCGGAATCCTTCAGGCCCATGTTTTTCCAGGTCTTGCCGCCATTGGTCGACTTATAAACGCCATCGCCAAAGGCGACCGAGCGCTGAGCATTGTTCTCACCCGTGCCGACCCAGATCGTCTTGGGATCCGATGGCGCAATCTCAACCACGCCGATTGAATAGGAGCCTTGGCTGTCGAATAATGGCTTCCACGTCACGCCTGCATTCTCGGTCACCCACAGGCCGCCCGATGCGGTAGAGACGAGGTAGTGATGCGAACCATCGCCAAAGAAGGCAAAGTCGGAAATGCGTCCCGAAGGATAGGCAGGTCCGATCAGGCGCAGCGGCAGTGAGGAGAGCGCGCTGGGTTTCTTGTCGTCATCGGATTGCGCAGCTGCTGGGATCGAGACGCTGAGCCCCAGTGCCAACGAACCTGCTACCAGAACCGAACCAAAGCGCTTTGCCCAAGTGAGCATGATTGTGAGCCTCCCCTACCCTAAAATTTCTCGGTGACCATAGTGCACAGTTACCAATTGGCAAATGAGTCTTGTGTTCGCTCCGGCTTGAGCGGCCTTCAAAAATAGACTAGGGTCCACTTCTGCTCTTCGTGGGTGTTGAGGGGCATGTGAGAGAGGGATGAAGAATGAACGAAATGTCGAAACTCGCTCCTGATTCGTCAAAGTTCAATCAGGCCTGGTTGAACCGCATCAAGGGTGAGATTGGCGTCGACATCATTGGTGCTCTTGCCGTGGAGCCGGATTCGCACCCCGACTTCCTGTTTGGCGTGAAATCCTTCCTGCCCAAGGCAAAGTCGGCCATCATCATCATGAATGAAATGCCGTCGGAGACGATGAACCTCGTCAAGCATCCTGCAAAGTATATGGGCAAGCCCAAGACGGGCGCCTTGCTTTCGCCCGCGGTTGATCATGTGTCTTCAGAGCTGGAGATCGCCAACTTTCAGCTGGCCAAGATCTTGCGCAAAGAGGGCTATCGCAGTCTTTCGCTCCCGCGCCGCATTCCGCTGCGCCCTGGGCAGATGAAATCGACGCTTTCCTATTGCCACATCGCCGAAGCCGCTGGGCTGGGTACGATCGGCACGCACACGCTTCTGATCACTCCAGAGTTCGGGACCCGCGTTCGGCTGGCCCTGTTGCTCACCGAAGCGCCGATCCCCACCACAATGCGCCATGATCCGACCGATGATTGCACCCATTGCCTCGACTGCGTGAAAGTGTGTCCGGTGGGCGCGATCAGCTCTCCCGGCCCCGGCATGCGTTATGAAGTCGATGGTGCGCGCTGCAAATTCTACCGCGACAATATCGACAATTGCGGCCTGTGCCAAAAGGCCTGCAGCGTCGCGACGCGCCACTCGGAGACAAGCGGCCCGCCGCTTTCCGCTGATCCGGATTCCCCCGGCGTGCAAGAGTTTCTCGCCAAGGCGGCAGCCCGTTCATGAGCGCGTCTGAAGAGGATATTCAGGCATCAGCGGCCGTAACCAATTTGAAGCCGAAGTCGCTTCTTGAAGACACGTCGCATTGCTTCCGTGAACGTGAGATCGTGCAGATTGATGGCGATCTTTCCGGTCTGGAGACCTTCGCGACCGGACCTGCGCCGAAAGCCGGGGAGAAGGGACGCTTTGTCTCACTGCTTTCAGCAGACGGATTTCTGGATGCAGACCTGCTCATCACTCCGCTAGAGAACGGCGTACTGATCGACGTGCATAGCGCGCTGGCCGATGGCGTAGCCGGGCGATTGGTGCAGCTGGACGGGGTCACTGGCGTCGACCGGTCCGCGGCGAGACGCTGGCGGGTTTTTGGTGAGCTTCCTGATCAGAAATCGCAGGACACCGGTTTTGAGACGATCCGATTTGCCGATAATCGTCGGCGCGAACTGGGCGCGCGGGTCTATCGCGATGCGGCAGAGCCTGAAGGCTTTGACTGGCGGCACTCGCGCAAATGGGACGGCCATGCCATGCGCCTTGGCATTGTGCCAGATCATCGCTGTCTGATTGGCAAGGAGGTCACCCCAGCCGAGGCAGGTTTCCACCGTCTTCTGGGCGGCAAAGACGCAGATCCGGTGCCAGACCTTGCTCGGCGCATTTTGCCTATGCGAGTCGAACCGAGCGGCAGCGCCATTGCGCCCATGACAGGCGAGCCAATCCTGGCCGATGGTGTCGAGATTGGCCGCGTGCTCGATCACGAAGGGGTCTGCGCGGTCGCGATCATAACCATCGCTCCATGGCGGCAAGCCATTGCGGACGGCGCGAGGATCAAATGCCGTGATGAGCAGGTATCGCTGCTTTGGCCGACTTGGCTGTCTTCAGAAAGCCAAGGGAACTTCGGACCAGCCGCTACACAGATCTAGAGTTCGCACACAAGTGGTTGAGTGAGACTCAACCCGCCCAGCCTACTTAAATGCGCGGCCGCCCCCGGTGATATCCGTTTCGTATTTGGCCAGTTTCTCACGGTCGATCTCAACGCCAAGACCAGGCCCTTGCGGCAAGATGGCGTCGCCATCCTCTATGGTCATTGGCGTCTCGCAAATGTCGTCGAGCAGCTTGTCAGGCCCGATGAACTCGCCGGCCGGCAGGATCGCCGCGCAAGAACAAGCCAATTGCAGCTCTGCGGTCGCTAGAAGGCTGGTGTTAAAGCCATTGCCAACCGTCACTTCGATGTCCGCAGCGGCGCAGAGATCGGCGATCCGACGCGATGGGCCAATCCCGCCGCATTTGCTGATTTTCAGCTTGATGATGTCCGCTGCGCGATGCTCGATAACCGCCATTGCATCGCGCATGGTCTCGACACTTTCATCAGCCATGAGCGGGATGCCGATCTTGTTGCGGATTTCGGCCATGCCTTTGAGATTGTGAGCCTGAACCGGCTGTTCGAGGCTTTCAATGTCGAAATCCTCGATATGGCGGCACAGCTTCACCGCTTGGGGAACCGTGTAAACGCCATTGCCATCGAGCCGAATGTTCATGTCCGGACCCACCGCTTCGCGCACAGCCTTAACGCGCGCAACATCGAGAGGGAGATCGTCGACGGAATCGATCTTCAGCTTTACAGTCTTGAATCCGCGCTCTTTGAACGCTTGCGCTTTCTTCGCCATCACTTCGGGCGTTTCGGAGCCAATGCCGCCTGACATGGGAAAGCGATCACGCAAAGCCCCGCCGATCATGGCGTGCAAGGGCAACCCAGCTGTGCGAGCAGCAGCGTCGCGAACGGCAATTTCAATCACCCCTTTGGCGTACCAGTTGCCCAGCTGCCATGCCTTTTGCATGCGCTGTTCAATCGTCTCGATATCAAAGACGCTCACCCCCTTCAGTCGCGAGGCGAAAGGCCCATTGATCAGCCACAGCATGCTGGCGGGCGTGTCCGCCCCGTACCAACCCGGAGTGAGAAAAGTCTCTCCCCAGCCCTCAACGCCCTCTTCGGTTTCGACCCTGACGATGACAGACATGGCATGGCTGGCGCCCGATTCCATCGAACCCATCTGATAGGGTGAACCCGACGGTATCCGCACAACCCTTGTATCAATTGCCTTGATTGCGGACATTTTCCCAACCCCTCCCGATCTCGATGATCGCCAAAATAGACTATAGTCTTATTTTTCCTATAAAGCGTAAGCAGGCACTCCTTGGCAAGGCAAAAGTGAGCGCAAGTGGCCGCGCCATCAGGGTGGGATAAGAGACCTTTGGATTAGCTCGCGGAAAGCCCTGAGATATAGAAACGCAGGATAGTCCGCATGCGGTCGCCTGTATGGCGCGGCGGATCCGATATGCTGTTGCGCGCCAGAGCCACCCATGCCGCCACCAGACTGATCGCCATATCCTCAGCCCGCAAGTGCTCCGCGAAGGTTCCGTCGGCTTGCCCGGATTTGATCATCTGCACCACTAACGGCGTAATCCCGGTATCGGGATCATCCACACGAAAGCCTGCGCCCGGTTCGGCCGTAAAGGCGGCAAGCATATCGGGAAAGATCGAACCCATCTCATTAGCGAGACCCTGAAGGTGGTCAGCGACCAGTTCGAGCTGTTCAGTCGCCGACAGGTCTTTGGCCTCCAGCTCCTTTTCAATGCTTTGGCAGACAAGTTCAGAGAACAATCCCAGAAGCGCCGCCTTGCTTCGAAAGTGCTGGAAGAAGGTCGCACGGGCAATTTGAGCGCGCTCGCAAATCTGCTCGATGGAAACACCATCAAAGCCCTGCTCTTTCATAAGGTCGATAGCGGAGACGAAGATGCGCTGCGCCGTCGCACGCTTCTTTCGCCCGCGCTTTTCCTTTCCGATCTCCTCGCCAAGATCGTCGAAGTAGTTTGCCTGTATCATCGTCGGCTATGAATGGAGCCTATGGGTTGAGACGGTCAAGGTGCAGGGCCTGAAATTCAAGCATTTCTAAAACCAAGGCGCAAACCGGTGCCGTCAGTCTAGCGCGCACTCGTCTCTGATCGGCGTATCCGCAGCGAACATCGGTCCAATACGGTTCCACCATAGACGCACCGTCTCGTGGCAAACGTCAATCCCACGCTCAAACAGCAAGTCTTCGACGTTCCTCAAGCTGAGTGGGAAGCGGATATACATCATCATAACCAGGCGGATAATCAAAGGTGATGAGTTGAAATAGCGGAACGGACTGGCTGGCTTGCCGCGCCTAGGCATCGCCTTGCCCTACCCGTTCAGCACCCGAACTCAATCAGGTGTATTTGCTTTGACAGTGCCCGCGGGGGTGGGTGGCGGAGCAGGAGGGATTCGAACCCTCGATACGGGGTTACCGTATACACACTTTCCAGGCGTGCGCCTTCGACCACTCGGCCACTGCTCCGCACGGCCTCTTTCAGACCGAGCGGCGCGGATAGACGCGAAAGCATTGCTTCGCAAGTCGTGAGGTGGCACCAAATGCTGCATGAAGCACATCTCATTGGCTCTGGCCGCATTCACCCTTGCCCTTCCCGCTTCCGCTCAGGAAGCTGAGCCCGCTCCGGGCCCATCGGACATTATCAATGGCGCCGGTCAGGAAGACTGGACCGTGGTCGCGCCGGAGGATCTGCTGGTCATGACGCTGGCCCCTGACGCTGAGGGCAAAGAGCGCACAGTTATCCTGCAATTGATGCCCGCGCCCTTTTCGCAAGGCTGGGTCGAGAACATCCGCACCCTGGCCCGCGCCGAGTGGTATGACGGAACCAGCATCAATCGCGTGCAGGACAATTACGTCGTCCAATGGGGCGATCCCAATTACGACAATCCTGAGAGCGGTGGCGAGGCGAAACCGCTGCCAGACGGGCTGAACGTGATGGATGAGGCGGAATACACTTTTCGCGAAGGCGATGAAGGCACTGAATACTTTCGCGAGATTGAGGATAACCTTGGGAACTGGATTAAGCGCCGTTTTGCTCCCGCCAAACCACCGCCCCCCTCATCCGCATCCCCAGAGCAAATCCGCGCAGCATTTCTGGGCGATCAATATGCGATGATACATGGCTGGTTCCAAGGCTGGCCGCTGGCGTTTGACAGTGGGGAAGGTGAAGGTGGAGACGGAAAAGGAGCGGGCTGGCCCATCCACTGCTACGGCATGGTCGGCGTCGGCCGGAACTATTCTCCCGACACAGGCTCCGGCGCGGAGCTTTACACCGTGATCGGGCATGCGCCGCGACATCTCGATCGCAATATCGCGCTGGTTGGACGCATCATTGAGGGGATGGAGCACCTTTCTTCATTACCGCGGGGTACAGGGGCATTGGGCTTTTACTCAAAAGAAGAAACGGACAAGCGCACACCCATCCTCTCAATCCGCGTGGCGAGTGACCTGCCTGAAACTGAGCAACCGCAATTTGAATATCTCTCGACCGAAACTGAGACCTTCGCGAAATACGCCGAAGCCCGCGCCAATCGCCGCGATCCGTTCTTCATTGTGCCAGCTGGCGGCGCGGATATCTGCAACATCCCTGTGCCCGTCCGCCGCTTTGAATATGCAGACGAAGCGGCCGAGTGAGTGAGACGCTGACCGCAAGCTTGCCACTCAAACGCTGGCAAGGCGACCGCGGGACCTATCATCTGGTGACCTTCACCGGGGCTGAGGCCGAGGCTTTGGCGGCGCATGCATTGATGGAGCGGCTTGAACTGGGCCAGCGGCGCGGGTTTGGCTCGATCAAGCTCACCGCGCGCATCGGCGATACCGAATGGCGCACCAGCGCCTTTCCTCAAAAGCACCAGTCCGAATGGGTGTTGCTGGTATCGAAGAAAGTCATGCGCGCACAGGGCCTTGTCCACGGCCAGAACACGCAGGTGACGCTGATCCTCTAGCCCAGCGCTTTGACCGGCGGCGTATCCGCGTCGGAATGCATGCCTGTATCGCGCGAGGCGCGCTGCACGTCCGAGATGAACTGCCCCGCTTTGGCTTGGAGCGTGTCGGCTTGCTTGCCCAGTGTTTCGGCGCTGGTCAGCACCTCGCCCGCCGCATCGCCAGTGGCGTGGCTCGCCTTTTTGAGATTGACCAACCGGTTGCTCACTTCTGATGATCCCGCCGCCACTGTGTCGATGTTTCGGGCAAGATCCTCACCGGAAAGCGATTGCTGATCGACCGCCGTCGCGATGACGACCGAGGCCTCTTCAAGCTTGCTGATCTGCTCGACAATCGAGTTGAGATCGCTCGCGGAGGCTTGCGTTGAGCTTTGCATTGCGGCGATCTTCTCCGCGACGCTGCTGGTGGCGTGGCTGGTCTGGTTGGCGAGTTCCTTAACCTCGCTCGCGACCACGGCAAATCCGCGCCCTGCCTCGCCTCCGCGCGCCGCTTCGATCGAGGCATTGAGCGCAAGCAGATTGGTGCGCTGAGCGATGGTCTGGATAAGGTTGGCAATCTCGCCGATTTCCTGCGCGGCCTGGCTCAGATCGGTCATCTTGGTGTTGGCTGCGCCGACCAGTGTGCTTGCCTCACGCGCGAGGCTGGCAGATGCCGTGGCCTGCCGGCTGATTTCCGAGATCGACAGCGCGAACTCATCCGTCGCAGCAGCAGCAGCGGTGACATTGCGGGTGGCGGCCTCCATCGCATCGGTGGCTTCGCTCGACTGCCCGACCGAATCTTTCGCCAGTGTCACCATGGTAGTGGAGGTGCCGCGCAGATTGTCAGCGGCGGACTGGACCGATGCAATGACTTCGCCCACGCTGATCTCAAATCCGCGCGCCAGATCGCCCAGCAATGCGCTTTGTTCAGCACGCAAGGCTTTGGCTTCGGCATTGGCTGCCTGCTCGCTCGCAAGTCGATTTTCAGCGTCGCTCGCGCGCTCTGCGGTCAAATCCCTGAGCGCAAGCGACGAAGAGCGGAACACGCTGAGAGCCCGCGCCATATCGCCGATTTCATCCTTGCGGTACGTACCGGGGATATGCGTTTCGGTCTGCCCATCGGCGATCAATTTCATAGCCGAGGTGATCTTGTGCATCCGGCCCGCGACATTCCTGATCACCAGTCGAGCGGCGATGACAGAGATCGCGATCCCAGCGGCAACACAGATGGCAAATGACAAAAGGAACGTGCTGATCGTTTCAAAAAGGCGGTCCCCCTGCCCTGCAGCGACCGGGTGCAATTCAACCGAGAACAGGCTGATATCCGTGTAGAGCCTGTCTGCCTGCTCAAAAAGGCGCTGCCGCGCGGCCTCGTCCCGCTCGGCGCGTGGCAATCTGTCTCGCAACGCTCTGGTCCGTTCAAGAAAGTCCTGAACCTTGACGCCGAGTTCGGGCGGCATGTCTTCGCCAGCATATTCAATCGGATCGAAAAGCGTCCGCTCAGCCAGATCAAGATTGGCCTTGGCATTGGCAAGGTTGGCCCCGAAAGCCTGAGGATCATCATCGCGCAGCGCATTGACCACGTCGACCATGGCAATCGCAGCGTTCCCGGTGCGCACCTCCACCGAGGTGATGACGGCTTGCTGTTTGCCCATTGAGGCCAGCATCCAGGTGCCGCCCATCATGACACTCGCCAGCACGATAAGGACGAGAATATTGCTGACGATGCCAATGCGGATTTTGGCCGCGACCGAGAACTTGTCGAACCACGATCTGGCACCATTCCCAGCTGACGCATCATCGTGCGCGAGGCTGGCCTCTTGTATATTGGCACCGCCAAACTGATGATCGAGCGAACTCACCCAAACGTCTCCTCTCGCCTGCCGCGAATGCTGCAAGCCTGTCGGTTTGGCGAAACTCTTACGCGGGATGGCTTTAAGGAGTGGTAAACCGCGAATTTACCAAGCGCTCTGGGCGCATGTTCGGGTCAGATCCGCTCGGCTTGCGCCACCGCATCGCTGGCGCGCAAGGCGCTTAGAATGCGGCTGAGGTGAGCGAGATCCTGAACATCGGCGGTGATCTCATAGGTTGTGAACGGGTGTTCAAGCTGCGTTTGATCAAGGCTGATCACATTGCACTTGGCCGCCGCAAAGATGCCCGCCATTTCCGCGAGCGTACCCAGCCGATCATAGAGCGTGACGCGCAGCATGCCGACGGCCCCATGCGAGCGTTTGCCCCAGGACAGGTCCAGCCAGTCGCTATCGACTCCATTGGCCAGTTCCAGACAGGTGATCGCGTGGACAAGCACCGGCTCGCCCTTGCGGCGCAGGCCGACAATCCGATCGCCGGGCACTGGATGGCAGCAGGTCGCGAGTTCGAACGCGACGCCGGGCGTCAGACCCTTGATCGAAATGGCATGCTCTCGCCGTGACCATTCCTCCTCGTCATCAAACTCGGCAGTGGAGCCGGGCACCAGAGCCTCCATCACTTCGCGATCAGTCAGCTTGGCAGAGCCAATCGCGAACATCAGGTCTTCGGGACCTTCGAGGCCAAGGCGCTCGATTGCGGCGCGGATCGCCTTCTTGCCGATATTGGCCGGGACACGCGCGGCGATCTCGTCAAACAGTTTGGAGCCAATCGTCGCGACCTCGGCGCGCTCCTTCAAGCGGACTGAACGCCGGATCGCCGCCCTCGCCTTGCCCGTGACGACAAAGCCCAGCCACGACAATTGCGGGTCAGCGTAAGGACCCTTGATGATCTCCACCACATCCCCGTTATCCAGCGGAGTGCGCAGCGGCATGTGCCGTCCATTGATCTTGGCTCCCACGGTGGCCAGGCCAAGGTCGGTGTGCACCGCAAAGGCGAAGTCCACCGAAGAGGCCCCCTTGGGCAGTTGGAACAGCGCGCCTTTGGGCGTGAAGGCGAAAATACGATCCTGATAGATCGCCATCCGCGTGTGTTCGAGCAGTTCCTCGGCATCGTGGCTGGCATCGACGATCTCGATAAGATCGCGCAGCCAGCCCACCGCGCCATCGGGTTTGTCGCCCTGTTTGTAAGCCCAGTGCGCCGCTAGCCCAAACTCATTCCTCTGGTGCATTTCGTGGGTGCGGATTTGCACTTCGACCCGCATCGAGTTCTCCCACATCAACGAGGTGTGCAAGCTGCGATAGCCATTGGTCTTGGGTGTTGAGATATAGTCTTTGAACTTCCCCGGCAGGAATTGCCACGTCGTGTGCAAGACCCCCAAGGCGCGATAGCAATCCGCCTCGTTTTCGGTGAGCACGCGGAACGCCATGATGTCGGTCACCTGCTCAAAGCTGACATGGCGCTCTGACATCTTGTTCCAGATCGAATAGGGGTGCTTTTCGCGCCCTGTCACTTCGACCTGGAGCCCCGCTTCGGCAAGCGCCTGCTTGATCGTCAGCGCAATGCGTTCAACCTGCCCTTCATCCTCACCGCGCAATTCTTCCAGCCGCCTGGTGATCGTCGCATGGGCTTCGGGTTCGAGCTGTTCAAAGGCGAGCTTCTGCATCTCGCGCATATATTCATACATGCCCACACGTTCAGCGAGCGGCGCGTATATCTCCATCGTCTCACGCGCGATCCGCTGGCGCTTTTCCGGCTTCTTGATGAAGTGGAGTGTGCGCATATTGTGCAGCCGGTCCGCCAGTTTGACGAGCAGCACGCGGATATCCTCAGACATGGCGAGCAGGAATTTGCGCAGATTTTCCGCGGCCCGCTCATTCTCGGGCATGGATTCGATCTTGGACAGCTTCGTAACGCCATCGACCAGCCGCGCGACCTCCGGCCCGAAATTCGCCTCGATATCTTCAATCGTTGCCAGCGTATCCTCAACCGTGTCGTGCAGCAGCGCGGTCATGATCGTTTCCTGATCGAGCTGCAGATCGGTCATCAATCCGGCGACTTCGACCGGATGCGAGAAATAGGGATCACCACTGGCACGCTTCTGACTGCCATGCTTTTGCACCGTATAGACATAGGCACGGTTGAGCATCGCCTCATCGGCGGATGGGTCGTAATCCTTGACCTTCTCAACAAGTTCGTACTGGCGCAGCATTGACGCCAATGTGCGTGCGCGCCGCGAGCTTTGCAATCCGCTAAATTCGGTTTCGTTTTTGGCAAGGCCTGTGACGGGGCGCTGGACCCGGAGCCGGGGCATTGTTAACGTTCTCAAAAAGCACTGGGAGATGTGACGTGTCCACTCGATTCCGAACCGCCTTGTTCACTCTCGCCGCCATCCTTGCCGCATCGGCATGCACTCCCGCTGTGGAAGCGGAGGTGGAGGCTGGCAAAGGCATCGGCACGGCCGGGCGCGAACTGGTCTTCGCCGATGAGTTCAATTCAGGCGCTCTCGACCGCGAAAGCTGGAAGGTGGTCGGCATGGATTTCTGGGTCAATTTCGAGCAGCAGGCTTATCTCGACAGCCCCGACACGATCCAGTTCGCGGATGACATCGCGGGCGCAGATGGCGGCGCGCTGGTGCTCAAACCTGTCTATCGTCCCGGCGTCGACACGCGCGAAGACCGCAAGGCTGACTTCATTTCGGGCCGTATCAATTCGCGCGACCTTGTCGAGTTCACCCATGGCCGGGTTGAAGCGCGCATCAAGCTACCGCCCAATGAAGGCGTGTGGCCCGCTTTCTGGCTGCTGGGAAAGGACACTTGGCCCGACACCGGCGAGATCGACATCATGGAATATGTCGGCGAAACCGACTGGACCGGGGTCGCGCTCCACGGTCCAGGCTATTCGGGCGAGACCCCGATCGTCGACAAGTTCTTCTTCCCCGCCGGTGAAAGCGCAACTGACTGGCACGTCTATGCGGTGGAATGGACCAAGAATGCGGTGCTGTTTGAAGTCGACGGACGCCTGACCTACCGCGCCACCCGCCCAATGGTCGAGAATTACGGCGAGTGGCGCTTCGACAATGACAAGTTCCTGATCCTCAACTTCGCGCTGGGCGGAGCCTATCCGTACAAAACCAGCCGCATCGAAAAGCCCTATAAGGGCCTGCCGCAAGCGACAGTGGACGCGATCAAGGCTGGCGAAGTGGCGATGTATGTCGACTGGGTGCGGGTTTACGAGCCGCTTGGGGTAGAGGCTGAGTAATCAGCTCCACGTCGCCCTAGGCGGCAGGCTCATCAAGATCGCGTCGATATTGCCGCCGGTCTTCAGGCCGAAGATTGTGCCACGGTCATGGACGAGGTTAAACTCGGCATAGCGGCCGCGATATTCGAGTTGCACGGCTTCATCCTCGGGCGTGAATTCGCTGTCCATGCGCTTCCTCACCAACTTGGGAAAGATGTCGAGGAAGGCTTTGCCGACATCCTGAGTGAAGGCGAAATTGCGCTCCCAAGCGTCTTCCTCATCGCTTTCGAGGTGGTCATAGAAGATGCCGCCAACGCCGCGATGGACATTGCGGTGGGGGATGAAGAAGTATTCGTCCGCCCACTTCTTGTATTGCTCGTAATAGGTCGGGTTGTGGGCGGCGCAGGCCGCGCGCATGGAGGCGTGAAATTCCTCGGTGTCTTCGTCATAGGGGATCGGCGGGTTCAAGTCCGCGCCGCCGCCGAACCACGCCTTGCCCGTTGTCAGGAAGCGCGTGTTCATATGGACCGCCGGGACGTGCGGGTTGGCCATATGCGCAACCAGGCTGATGCCCGTTGCCGTAAAGCCAGGATTGTCAGCATCAGCCCCGTTGATATTGCCCGCAAACTCTTTGGGAAAGTTGCCGCCGACCGTCGAGACATTGACGCCGACCTTCTCGAATACCTTGCCCTTCATCAGGCCCTGAACACCGCCGCCGGGATTGTCGTTGCCCTCTTCTTCGCGCTGCCAGGGTGTGTAGGCAAAGCTCGCGTCCGAGCCAGCATCACGCTCAATGGATTCAAACGCGGCGCAAATCTGGTCCCGCAGGCTCTCAAACCACTCTTTCGCACGCAATGTGTGCGGCTGCCATTCGCTCATGATGTCGATCCCATCCCGATCCGGTTCACTGCCTCCCGATGACAGCTCACCGTGTCCATCCGCTTTGACAATCACCAAGTCAATGGTCAGTTGCATTCGATGTGCTCTTGCCAAAGCGCTGATAGCGCGGCATTTGCAGGCAATGGTTCCTGTTTCGTTCTCTGCATCCCTTGGCGCGCCTATGGAGTTTGCCGGCGAGGAGCTTGTGCTGCTCAAAAGCAATGCTCTTTACTGGCCGCGCGAACGCGCGCTGCTGGTGGCGGACCTGCATCTGGAAAAAGGCAGTTGGTATGCCACTCACGGCCAGATGCTGCCTCCTTATGACAGCCGAGAAACGCTGGAGCGGATTGCCGATGCGGTGAAGGTAACGGGCGCGCGCAGGGTGATCACTCTGGGCGACAATTTTCACGACGATGCCGGGACGCACCGGCTGGATGATTATGCGAGCGGGATGCTGGAATCCCTGATCCGCGCACTGGATTGGGTGTGGATCACTGGCAATCATGACGAAGAGATGCCGCGTGCCTTTGGCGCCAGCGTTCAACCCGAACTGCAGGTTAACGGGATCACGCTTCGCCATGAAGCCAAGGCAGGCGAGACCCGCCCGGAACTGTCAGGCCATTATCACCCCAAGATGCGCCTGCGCGTGCGCAATCGGCACATTGCGCGGCCTTGCGCAGTGGTGAGCCGTTCGCCCGGTATGGGTAACGGCCTCAGTGACAGCATGGGTGATCGCATGATTGCCCCGGCCTTTGGCGCTTACACAGGCGGAATGGACGCAGGATCGCCCGAGATTCTCAAGGCGCTTAGCCCTTCTGAAACGATCGACGCGGTCCTACCGGCAAAGGGCAAATTGGTCACATTTCCGCTCTATCGCCGGGCGGCCTAAGACTCATCTGGAGTTTTGGGCATGGAAACCCTACATTATAAGCTCAAGACTCAAGGCTACTAAAGGAGATCACACATAGCCCGTCCACCTAGGCGTCAGATGGCCCCGCCCGTTAAAAGCGGCCCTCGCTACGATCAGTTTATTCAAGTTCCCAAGGTTCGCGTTATCGATGATGAAGGCGAAAACCTTGGCGTGATGTTCACGCGCGAAGCGGTTGAGCAAGCCCAGGAAAAGGGTCTCAACCTAGTTGAAGTGTCCCCCAATGCGGACCCGCCCGTGTGCAAGTTCCTGGATGTCGGCAAGTACCGCTACGAGGCTCAGAAAAAGGCCAACGCAGCGCGCAAGACCCAGAAGACGCAGGACATCAAAGAGGTCAAAATGCGTCCGAACATCGACACGCATGATTATGACGTGAAGATGAAGAACGTGAACAAGTTCATCGATCAGGGCGACAAGGTGAAAGTCACTTTGCGCTTCCGCGGCCGTGAAATGGCGCACCAGCATCTGGGCATGGATTTGCTCAAGCGGGTGCAGACCGATGTCGAGGAAACCGCCAAGGTCGAAGCGTTTCCGCGCCTAGAAGGCCGTCAGATGCTGATGGTGCTCGCGCCCAAATAAACGCGCGGATCGCGATTTTTCCAAGGAAACAAAAGGGGCAGGCCGCAAGCGCGGCTTGCCCCGTTTCGCTGGAATATGCGGTTCGTCGAGTCAGATAAGCGGTTTAGCCTTTTCGACCAATGACTTCGGGAAACCGATAGCGGACCCCATGCGTTCTCCTGATGTGCTATAGGACGACAAGTCAATGCAGGTTTTCCTGCTGAGAAGACCCCGAAATCAAAAAGGCCCCACCCCCGCAAATCAGAAGGGCCACTCACACAGGAAGGACCCACCTATGCGTACCCTGCGTGCCCCCATTGCAGGCCCCCTTGCCGGCCTCGCGGCTCTTACGGCTGCCTCGATGGCGATCAGTGCTCCAGCTTCGGCTCAAAGTGCCGATCCCGCTTTTGAGACCTTTGTTCCCAGCGCCAATCCCAACAAGGATGGCATCGATTATTCAATCTGGGACGAAGCGATGAAGGGCATCGTGATATCCATGGGCCCCTCGACCCGCGAAACCGCAGGCTCGCCGCCGCCCAGCCTCGGCACGCGCGTCAGCTATGGCCACAATTCACGCTACCGCCTCGAAGGGACGCGCGTGATGTTCAGCTTTCTCGAAGACGATGTGATCGCGAGCTTCACCGAATATCGCCGCGATCTGGAAGCGACTGCCGATCTCATCGATATCCAGGCGCTCAGCCGCAATCAGCAGCTCGCTTACTGGATCAACCTTCACAATGTCGCACTGATTGAGCAGCTTTCCAATAACTGGCCGGTGCGCCAGCCGCGTGAGCTGAAGATTGATGGCGTGCCGATGGATGAGGCCAAGATCCTCACTGTTGAAGGCGTCGCTCTCAGCCTGCGCGATATTCGTGAGAACATCGTCTATGCCAACTGGAATGATCCGATGGTCATCTACGGCTTCTGGCGCGGTGAGATCGGTGGTCCGTCCTTGCAGCGCGAAGCGTTCAATGGCGAAAACGTCCCGTTCCTGCTGGAACGCGGCGCGACCGATTTCGTGAACTCGCTGCGTGGGACGCAGAAACTGGGCAGCAAGCTGCAGGTCTCAGAGCTCTATGCCGAAACCGCTGAGTTCTTCTTCCCGAACTTCGAAGAAGACGTGCGCGCCCACATCGCCAAATATGCCAATGAAGAAGTGGCAGGCATTCTGGCCAAAACGTCTCGGACCGAAGCCAGCGTGCGCGAACATGACATTGCCGATCTTGCAGGTGGAGTGCGCGAGCCCAGCTACGCCTACATCACCTCGGACGGGCAGGCGCAAGGCACCCGTATCCCGCAAAGCGTGGGTGCGCTGCTTGCCCAGCGCCAGCGCAAGTTTGAAAAGCTGATCCGCGAAGGCCGCACCGGTACGGTAACGCTCACACCGGATACGCCCCAGGAAGAAGATACAAACGGCGAAGTCGAATAACAGGCTGAACTGACCAACCGCCCATCGAGGCGACCACATACGAAGGGCCATCAGTAGCGATACTGTTGGCTCTTCTTTTTCTCGAACCGCACCAATTCATTATCCGTACAGGCGATTTCAGTAATTCTCCTGCATGACGGGTGAAATGCGTAGTCCGGGAGACAGCAAATGCAGCGTCATGCCTCAGTTTTACAATTCAAGATCGCCCTATTCGCCGCTGCCAGCCTGTTTGCTGCTGGGGGCACTGCGGCTCCACTCGCCGCGGAAGCGAGCGAAGCGAGTTCCAGTTCTTCATATCAAGATCCGCAAGCCACCTCCGGCTCTGCTCGGGTAAATGACGAATTCGGCCAATTTGCACCGGCACTCGATCACACCGATCACACCATAGACTATGCCCATTGGGATGAGGCCCTTGCATGGATGGTTGTGCCCATGGGGCCTTCCGTTCGCGAAGGCGCACCCCGAGTGTCACCAGAGACCGGCTCGCGGATCGTCTATGGGCATCAGTCGCGATATCGGCTGGAAGGGAACCGCATCGCGTTCTCCTTGCTCCCGCCTCAGGTGAAACGCGATCTAACCGAATATCGCAAAGACCTTGAAAGCGTTGGCAACACGCTGAACATCGCCGAGCTGCCGCGCAATGAACAGCTCGCCTTCTGGATCAATCTGCACAACGTGGCGGTTATCGAGGCGATTTCGACGGAATATCCTATCCGCTCTCCATCCAAGGCGAAGTTCGGAGCTGACAAGGTTGCGCTGCAAGATGCCAAGCTGGTCACGATCAAGGGCGTCGCGCTGTCTCCGCGCGATATTCGTGAAAAGATCGTCTATCCC
>JBCBMN010000020.1:0-28084 GCA_039822745.1 Pseudomonadota bacterium
CTCCTCCTTGCGCAATGTTGCGATCATCGCGCACGTTGACCACGGCAAGACCACTCTGGTGGACCAACTCTTCCGCCAGTCCGGCACTTTCCGCGACAATCAGCGCGTCGAGGAACGCGCAATGGATTCAGGCGATCTCGAAAAAGAGCGCGGCATCACCATCCTTGCCAAATGCACCAGCGTTGAATGGGAACACCCGACCAGCGGCGAGGTAACCCGCATCAATATCGTCGACACGCCCGGCCACGCCGACTTCGGCGCAGAGGTGGAGCGTATCCTCTCCATGGTCGACGGTGTGATCCTGCTGGTCGACAGCGCGGAAGGCGCCATGCCGCAGACCAAGTTTGTGACCGGCAAGGCCCTGGCGCTGGGCCTGCGCCCCATCGTTGTCGTCAACAAGATCGATCGTCCCGATGGCCGCCCGCAAGAAGTGCTCGACGAAGTGTTTGACCTGTTCGCCAGCCTCGATGCGACCGATGAGCAACTCGACTTCCCCTCGCTCTGGGCGAGCGGGCGCGATGGTTATGCCAGCGACGATGAAACCGCGCGCGAAGGCACGCTGAACCCGCTGTTCGAACTGATCGTCAATCACGTGCCGCCTCCCGGCCTGGAGGTGGAGGCACCGTTCAGCTTCCTCGCCACGCTGCTGGACCGCGACAATTTCATGGGCCGCGTGCTCACGGGCCGGGTCCAGTCGGGCACGCTCAACGTCAACGATCCGATCCACGCCATCGATATGGACGGCAAGGTCGTCGAAGTGGGCCGCGCGACCAAGCTGATGAGCTTTGACGGGCTGGACCGCGTCCCTGTTGAAAGCGCGCAGGCGGGTGACATCATTGCTCTGGCCGGGCTTGAGAAAGCGACCGTCGCCAACACGATTTGTGACCCCGCCGTCACCACCCCCATTGAGGCGCAACCGATCGACCCGCCCACGCTCGCCATGCGCTTTGCCGTCAATGACTCGCCGCTCGCGGGCCGCGAGGGCGACAAGGTCACCAGCCGCATGATCCGCGACCGTCTGCTGCGCGAGGCCGAAACCAACGTCGCCATCCGCATCACCGAGAGCGATGACAAGGACAGCTTCGAGGTTGCCGGGCGCGGCGAACTCCAGCTGGGCGTTCTGATCGAGACGATGCGCCGCGAAGGCTTTGAGCTTGGCATCAGCCGGCCCAAAGTGCTGCTGCGCGAAGAGAACGGCCAGAAAGAGGAGCCATACGAAACCGTCGTCATCGACGTGGATGACGAGCATTCGGGCACCGTCGTTGAGAAGATGCAGCGCCGCAAGGCCGACCTCACCGAAATGCGCCCCTCTGGCGTGGGCAAGACCCGCATCACCTTCTCAGCCCCATCGCGCGGTCTGATCGGCTATCACGGCGAGTTCCTGTCCGACACGCGCGGCACCGGCATCATGAACCGCCTGTTCGAAAAGTACGGCCCTTACAAAGGCCAGATCGAAGGGCGCAATAACGGCGTGCTGCTGTCCAACAGCGATGGCGAGGCGGTGGCCTATGCTCTCAACATGCTGGAGGAGCGCGGCGAGCTGTTCATTGCCCCTCAGATGAAGCTGTATGAAGGCATGATCATCGGCGAGAACGCCAAGCCGGATGATCTTGAGGTCAACCCGATGAAGGCCAAGCAGCTGACCAATATCCGCTCGTCAGGCAAGGATGAATCGATCCGCCTCACCCCGCCCCGCCGGATGACGCTGGAACAGGCGATTGCCTATATCGACGACGATGAAATGGTCGAGGTGACACCGCAAAGCATCCGCCTGCGCAAGACCCTGCTCTGCCCGCACGAACGCAAGAAGGCTAAGCGCAGCAAGGGGGCAGCGTAGGGCATTTCGTCGTTATGATGACGCTGAAAAGAAAATCGCCTCCCCAAAAGCGGGGAGGCGCGAGGTTTCTTCGAGCTGAAACAAGCCCGAAAAGGCCATGCATTGATTGTTGGCTTTACCGGCGAAGGATCCGGTAGATCTCGATTGCTTTGGCGGAGAAGATCACAATGAGTGTCGCCAAGCCAAAATCGTAAATGATGTTATGAGTCCCGAAACCAGTGAATTGGCCACCTACACCGATGGTAATCGACCACAGATGCAGGCTATCGAGGCTAATGCGCCCGCTTTCCTCACTATTCGGCCCAGAATCGCGAAGCTCTGCTGAAGGTTGAATGGCTATAGCCTCAGTGTCCGGGTTCAAGGGGTGACCAAGAGGGCGCCCCTTAAGGCTGCTAGAAGAATCATATGCATCCATGGCAAGTCTCCTTTGGTTACGGAGCTCCGCAGACTTGCCACTCTATGCCCTTGATGCTAAAGGGCAAAAGCTCATCGAGCGAGCCTACGGAGACCCCGTTGGTTCACGGCCCGCTGGGGTGTCGAATACCCCACGGGCCGTACACGTTTCAGCACAAGACCAAACTCCACTCAAGCTCCTGTACTGAAACGATAATCCGCCCCAAGAATCGGCAATGCACCCCCTGAAAAGTTGCCAAAGCTGGCGCCAGCAGCGAGTCGACTTTGTACGACGATGTAAGGCTTACACACCCGGTTGCGGGGTCGACCTCGCCGAGAGGTTCGATAAATTTAGATCAGGACGGAAATCCTGTAAGACTTACTAAGTGTTACACACCCTGACATAGGCCATTATTGCTAAACTTCCACTCTTGAGCCCGATACCAAGCAGTGTTAATTGCTCTTCGTACAACAAGGTACGGGCATCGCTTCAGAGAGGTTAGTTAGTCGTGGAGTATAGTACGAGTGTAAGCACGCATACCCGCACTGCGGTTCGTCCCTATCATTATAAGGGTTTGCTTCTGCACCCCATTGCCGTTGATCCTTCAATGCCAGGATCGAGCAGTCCACAATGGGAACAAGAGCATGGAACGAAAAAACGCTTCATTCTCGGCGGAGCTGATTGGTTCATCAACAACACCGGCCTTAACGCGAATCGAGTTTCAGCATATCGAGAGTTAGGGCTAGAACGGTTCAATGAATTAGCGAGGAGCGGCGCAATCAATTGGCGCAAAATGCCGGGCCTGCAGAGCGATCCCACCCGCTATTGGAGAGATATCTCTAGACAGCAAATCAATCGGGCATTCAACGGTGAGCCTGTTTACCTGTCAAAACTGATGATGATCTTTATCTGCTGCGAAGTGGCGGTCGAAGAGTCTATCCGCCGAACCTGGGAAATGCCGAACATATTCGAACCACATGTTACCGCTCCGGAAGACATCTATCAGTTTATGAGCGCTATTCCGGTTTGCTGGAACGTAAACAAATTCAACCCGCAGAATTTGAAGGCCGCAGAAGCGGCTGACGAAGGTTTCAGGGCTGATCTTGCAAAGGCTTGCGGTCAAAAAGACAGTTCGCCGGTTTTCGACCAACTCGCGTCCGGTGCGACGGTCACGTACGGAACTGCGAAGGCAGTCTATGACCATTGCAGCAGAAAAGACGTAGATTTTTCGGAAAAAGACCGAATGGAAGTGCGCGTCACCGAAGGAACGTATCTAGGTACTAAGCACGCGGCTGTCGGCGAGACGATCGACCGCGGCTGATTACCACTGAGAGCTAATCAATCCTCCCGGCGACTCCCATTTCGGCGCTGCCATACCTAGCGTAAGTCCGAAGCCCGCAAGCACGTTCTTGATTCGCTCTAGTCCGTCTTTGTCGCGTCCTATCCATTCGAGGACTTGCGCGTCAGTCAGCTGTACAACCTCGCCAACACGAAGACAGCGTTTACGCGCCAACTCAGCAGCAAGTCTGCGCAACTTCCTGTCACCACGGGCGAGCGAGGAAAAGTGACGGTTCATCGCAGCATAATGGCTCGATGAGACTAGGCGCACGACCTTGCCATGATCGGCCGAAAAGAGTTCTGGAAGAGCAAGCTGAACCGGAAGGCTATCACATTGTGCTCGGAAGCTATCATTTACAACAACGAGCCGAGGGCCAGTCGATTTCGCATCCACCACGGTAGTTGGCTCCTCTGAGCAACCCAAATCCATGGACATCGGACAAACATCAGCACCAAAGAGATCAAGCTGCAAGCCCGCTTGATCTTCAACCTCACTTGTCTGGTCAGTCAGAATGGAAGCGTTCATCGTGGCTCCTCTCAATCTGGATGGCGCAGCTTATCTACGCAGACAATACACAGGTAAAACATCTCCACAGACCTGAGAGCTTACAGGCGAACTGAAACCTAATTTTCCTACACCATCGCGCCCTGCTACAACCCTGACATGTCCCTCGGAAAATCTCTCAAAAGGCGCAATTCGTGTTGGAGAAGTGTCAACTTCGCTTTTGGTGCTGTTTCCGCTGCAATTTCAACGGGTAATCCGTCAAAACACCTCAAAGCCGCGTGTCAACTTTGTCAACTTCGATCCGGGCCTTCACTACACAGCGCTGGGCGGCGCATGAATTTACGCCTTGTCTGTAACCATGCCGCTCTCGCGGGCGAACTCCACGTGTATCCGTCGGCTTTGCGCCGATATTCTGCAATTGGAGCACGCCCGCTATGATCCGTCTTTTCGCCCTTATCGCCGCTATCGGAGCGCTTGTTGTGGGGGCCATGCAGCTCTCTGCTCAGGCCGACACCTCTGGCTGGACCCAATATGACGCTGCCGAATTCATGATGGCGCAGAAAAAGGGCAAGACGATTGTGGTCGATGTCTATGCCGATTGGTGCCCCACTTGCCGCGCACAGGCACCGATCCTCGAAGAATTGCGCACCGAAAAGCAGAACAGCAATGTGCTGTTTGTAAAAGTCAATTTCGACAAGGAGAAAGCCTTCCTGCGCGATAACCGCATCCCGCGCCAATCCACCGTGCTGGTGTTCAACGGCATGGAGGAAGTCGCTCGATCAATCGCGCAAACCAACCGCGCTGAATTGCGCAGCACGGTGCTGAACGCGCTCTGAGGACGCAGCGCGCTTTGTGTCAGGCCGATGATTACCAGTCTTGCCCTTGCCTTCGTCGCCGGTCTGGTGACGATCCTTAACCCATGCGTCTTGCCGCTGGTGCCGATCCTTGTGGGATCCGCGCTGGGCAAGGCGCGCGGCGGGCCGCTGGCGCTGGCGGCGGGGCTGGTGACGAGCTTTACGCTGTTCGGCTTTACCGTCATCGCTTTCGGCTATTCGCTGGGGATAGATGAGCGGCTGGTGCGGATGTTGGCAGGTGCCTTGCTTGGTGTGGCGGGCATGGTGCTGCTGGTGCCGCAAGCGCAGGCGGCTCTGAGTGCGGCCGCCGCGCCGCTGACCAATGCCGGCAATCAGCAATTGGCGAAGGTCAGCTCTGACGGAGTGGTTGGCCAGTACATGGTTGGACTGCTGCTCGGCCTCGTCTGGGCGCCATGCGTCGGGCCGACGCTGGGCGTGGCGATTGCGGCGGCGAGCCAGGGGGAGAATTTGGCGAGCGCTTTTGTAATTTTCCTCGTCTTCGGGCTGGGCGTAGCGAGCTCGATCCTGGCCTTCGCTTATGGATCGCGCCGAGCGCTGGGGGAACGCGGCAAAGCCCTGCGCACGCTCGCCCAATACGCCAAGCCGATCTTTGGAGCCGCTCTGTTGGTGGTCGGCCTGATGGTGCTGACCGGGTTCGACAAGGTAATCGAGATCGCGGTGCTGGACCTGTTACCCGAAGACCTGATCGCGTTCACGACGCAGTTCTGAGCCACGCCGTCCGCAACAAACTGCTTTCCTACCCTCCCGCAAAGTCTCACAAGGGCAGGCGGGATCATCATGGACGGGAGTGAGCCGATATGGGCGAGAGTACGACACCACGAATCACAGGTCTGGGCGGTGTTTTTTACGTGGTCAAAGACCCCGAAGCGACCCGCGCTTGGTATCGCGAGAACCTTGGCATTGACGGCACCTATGGCCCGCAACTCGCATGGTCGGAAGAACCGATGAAAAACCCCTATTCGCTCGTCAGCCATTTCACCAATGACGAGTATATCCAGCCAGGCAAAGGCGGGTTCATGATCAATCTGCGCGTCCATAATCTGGATGGCTTTGTCGAAGGGCTGGAGGCCAAGGGGATCGAAATCCTCGGCACCACCGACGAGGGTTATGGTAAATTTGCCTGGCTGCTTGATCCCAACGACGTAAAGATTGAGCTGTGGGAACAGGTGATCGACGAGCTGCCTTAAGCCAATGAACTGAGCGACTTGCGCACAAAATTAAGGAATTGGATACAGACGTTAACAAATCGGTAAGTGTAAACACGTAGGATACAGGTAAGGTTCGGTTAACGCTGATCCTTGCCGTCCTGTAAACCTGAATTGGGCAAAGGTCCTTAGGTATGAAACGCGTGTTTGATCTTGCCAGCTCGGCCCGTTGTGCCTTCATCGCGTCCGCCGCTATGCTGCTGTCTGCCTGTGGTGGGCTGATCCCTGCAGGCGAGGCACCGCCTCCCGGCTCTGCCTCGGCTGGCGAGGCGCAGTCACAAGCGGCCTATTCCAGCCGCCAGCCGACGCGGATCAGCTCTGCGCCCAGCGGCTACACTACGCATCCCAGCGACCGGACATGCTATGCAGATCTCAGTGCGGCGGGTGCTCAGTTCAACCCGGTCCCTGACACCTATTCCGCGCCCGGCTGCAACAAGCTGGGCACCGTGCAACTCTCCGCGCTTTCCGGGGACAGATCGCAATTCGACATCAGCAATCTGGGTCCGGTCAAGTGCGACACCGCCAAAGCGTTCAGCGGCTGGGCGCGGTATGGCGTTGATCGCGCCGCGCGTCAGATCCTTGGCAGTCCGCTCGCCCGGATTGAGACGATGGGCAGCTATGCCTGCCGCAACATTGCCGGTTCATCCCAGCGCTCTGCTCACGCGACGGGCAATGCGATTGATGTTTCGGGCTTTGTGCTGGCTGATGGCCGGCGGATTGATCTGAAGTCGGACTGGGACAAGGGAAGCGCTGCTGAACGCGAATTCCTGCGCATCGTCCACAAAAGCGCCTGCAAGCGCTTTGGCACCGTGCTTGGCCCGGAATACAACGCCGCGCACAAGGATCACTTCCATCTGGAAGGAACTGGCACAAAGTTCTGCCGCTAGCCCACCGGCGCATCCAAAAGAATTGGCCCCGTATCCAAAACCGGGGGCCAGCTTTGGATACGGGGCCCAGGGTCGCCCGATGACCTTGGCATTGGAGGTGCTTGGTCTGGGCTAAGGGGCTCTGTTTTATTCAGTGCTCAGACCCGCAATTGCGGTTCGAGCTTGGCCTCTAACTTCAATCTCACCGCTTCTGCGGCATGGCGTGCCCCGAGCTTGCTCATCATGTTGGCCCGGTGGATTTCAACGGTGCGCGGGCTGATGTCGAGTTCGCGAGCGATCACCTTGTTGCTGCTCCCTTCAGCCAGCCAATCGAGCACTTCGCGTTCGCGAGTGGAAAGGCTGGAAATGCGATCGCGCGCTTCGATCATCCGGCGACGCGCCTGACCGAACATTTCGGCCTCTTTCTCGATCCGGCCAAGGCAGCGGGCGAACCGATCCGGATCAAGCGGCAGCGAGAGGTAGTCCAGCGCCCCCGCCTTGATCGCGTCAACAATGCGTCCCGGCCGTGGCTGCGCATCAATGGCGATCAATGGCAGCCAGATGCCGAGGCGGCTGAGCCGTTCGAGAATGACGGACACGCCGCCCTCCTCCACCGTGTCGCGGGCAATGATGATGCCCTCTCGCGGCGGGTGTATCGAGAGTTCGGAGAGGTCTCCGTACACTTCCGAATGGTGGCCCAGGGAGAACCCGATCCGCGCCAGCTCTGCACGATGCCGGCTGGATGAGTCGATGAAGTGGAGGGTTGCTTTGCGTGACATGGCTAGTCTGATGCGCCAGCCTGTAAATTAATTCACGCCAGACCCCTTCCATTACGGATGAATGGTTAAGTGGTTGTCCGGTTTTTACTTGTAAAGCAGGAGTTTACGAGCATCCGAAATGGAGCTGATATTGGCTAACACGATCCGTGTTGGCCCTCAGGCAAATCACTTTACGGGACAACCCTTATCAAGACTCGAAGCTATAGTCAGGCAGCGAGTGGAAAGCAGACTTCAACGCATCGCCCCAGCTTGACGATATCTCGCTGAAGTAATCATCATCGCCCGTCACCCGGCGTTCATGGGTGGGCGCAAAGTCGTCCTTGCCGATCACCATCATGTCTAGCGGGAGGCCAACCGACAGGTTCGCCTTGAGCGTGGAATCGAACGAAACCATCAACAGCTTGACCGCATCTTCAAAGCTCATGTCGCGATCATAGCCGCGAATGATGATCGGGCGGCCATACTTGGTCTCGCCAATCTGAAAGAAGGGCGTGTCCCAACTGGCTTCAATGAAATTGCCCTCAGGATAGATCATGAAGAGGCGCGGTTCCATTCCGGCGATTTGCCCGGCGAGGATGATCGTCGCGGTGAACTTGCCCCGTCCACGGTCGCCATTGGCGGTCTGGCGTTCCTCGATCACCGAACGCAGCAAGCGTCCCACTTCGGTCGCCACGCTGAACATGGTGGGGCCCTTGATCAGCGTGTTGCCGCGTTCGTCCGGGCTTTTCGTGCGCTCTTCAAGCTGGCTGACCACGGCCTGCGTCGTTGCGAGGTTCCCGGCGGTCATGATCGCGATCATCCGTTCGCCGGGCACTTGCCAGGAAAACATCTTGCGGAAGGTCGAGATGTTATCGACGCCGGAATTGGTGCGGGTGTCGCTCATCAGGACCAAGCCTTTATCGAGCACCATGCCAACGCAATAGGTCATTGATTATCGCTCCGGTAAAATCGCCCGCAGGAGGACGGACGCGCGGCCTAGACCAAGTGCGCGTGCGGGGAAAGCGCTATTGCTGGTGCTGACCCTTACCCTGAGTCTGAGACTGGGAACTCGATTGGCCATCGCCGCTTTGCTCTTCGACTTCGACATTGACGGTCAGCATCTGTTCGGCCTGGCCAAAGCTGATGCCCGTCACCGGCGCCGCATCGCGATAATCGCGGCCCGTTGCGACGCGAACATAGCGCGGATCAGGCGAAATGCCGTTAGCAATGTCAAAACCGACCCAGCCCAGCCCGTCGATATGCGCCTCTGTCCAAGCGTGCGTCGCTTCCTGCTCGACCCGGTCATCCATCATCAGATAGCCGCTCACATAGCGCGCCGGGATATCAGCAGCGCGCGCCGCGCCGATGAAGGCATGCGCCTGATCCTGACACACGCCTTTGCCATTCACGAGCGCTTCCTCAGCCGTTGTGTTGACCACGCTGCTGCCCTTTTCATACGCGACAGCCTCGCTGATACGAGCCGAAAGCGCATGGAGGTAATCGAGCCGCCCCTCTTCCTGCGGACCCGGCACATCACGGATCAGCGCGCGCAGTTTTGGCCCCGGCTTGGTGAGCGGTGTCTGCCCCAGAAAGCTCCACAGTGGCAAATGCCCCGAATGCTGGCCGATCACACCCGCATTATCGCGCGTTTCGACAATGCCATTGCTGGTGACGACAACCTCGCTCGCCCCCGGTTCGACCGCAATCAGCGTGACCGTATTGAAATGCTGATCGTCATATTCAAGCTCGGGATGCGCGTTCTCATAACCCATGTTCCAGCTCAGCACGCTTTGGCCCTGCGTTGCCTTGGGCGTCAGACGCAGGCGCTGGAGCGCATGAACCACCGGCTCTGAAAAAGCGTAGCGCGTGGTGTGTCGGATCGAGAGACGCATCAGCAAGCCACCTTTAAGCGAGGAACCGGTAATCTTCGGCAATCGCATCCGCGATAGCCGCATTGCGCGACATGAAGTCGATCAGAAACTCGTGCAGGCCCCGCTCCAAAATCTCGTCGACTGACATGCTGCTGATGTGCGCATCAGCATCGCTCATCAGCTCATGACACGCCCCGCGCTCACCATGCATGCGCGCCAACGCGGCAAGGTTTTCGCGCAGCGCATTGCGGCAAAAGGCAAGGCTGCGGGGGAAACGTTCATCAAGGATGAGGAACTCGACTATCCCGCGCGCTTCGATCTGGCCAGCGTTAAGCCAGCTATAGGCGCTCGCGCCCGCAACCGAGCGCAGCACCTGATCCCACTGCCCGCTATCAAGGCTCGATCCGACATAAGAGAGCGAGGGCAGGAGCAGGAAGTACTTCATATCGAGGATGCGCGCTGTGCTTTCGGCCCGCTCGATAAAGGTGCCCGCGCGTGCGAAGTGGAAACCTTCATTGCGAAGCATTGAGCCATCAACCGCGCCGTGAACCCGCGTGCCTGCACGGCGGATCGTTTGCACCACATCGCCCACCGCGCTCTGCGAGACAGGCCGGGCGAGCATCGGATCAAGCTTGAGATAGCTTTCATTGACCGAGGTCCAGACCTCGGACGAGATATTGGTCCGCGCTACCCGCGCATTGGAGCGCACCGCGGCAAACATTTCGCGCACGCTGGCGGGATTGGCCTTGTCACGCAGCACGAAGTTCCACGCGGCCTGTCCGTCGAACTCCTCGTGGTGCTCTTGATAGAGCGGCCGGATGCCCAGCGTGGAGACGACCGAGCGCCATTCCTCTTCTGCCGTCGTCACATCGCGGGTGAGCGCCATGCGCAAAGCCGCTTCGAGCAGGCGCGCGGTGTTCTCCGAGCGCTCCAGATAGCGGAACATCCAGAACAGGCTATTGGCTGTGCGTCCGAGCATCGTGTCCCTGTCCCTCTGGCGCCTCAGTCCTTCAGGACCCAGGTGTCTTTGGTGCCGCCGCCCTGGCTTGAATTGACCACCAGCGATCCCTTCTTGAGTGCAACGCGGGTCAGGCCGCCGGGCGTGATGTCGATGCCCGTGGGGGAGACCAGCACGAACGGGCGCAGATCAACATGGCGCGGCGCAAGGCCCTTCTTGGTGTAGATCGGACAGGTCGACAATGAAAGCGTGGGCTGGGCGATATAGTTCTCTGGATGCGCTTCCAGCTTGGCACGGAACTCGCGGATTTCCTTCTTCGTCGCGGTTGGCCCGATCAGCATGCCATAGCCGCCTGAACCGTGCACTTCCTTGACCACCAGATCGTCCAGATTGTCGAGCACATAGGCAAGGCTGTCGGCATCGGCACAGCGCCATGTCTGGACATTGGGCAGCAAAGGCTTTTCGCCGGTGTAGAACTCGACAATCTCGGGCATGAAGGAATAGATCGCCTTGTCATCGCAAATGCCGGTGCCCGGCGCATTGGCGATGGTAACCCCGCCTGCGCGATAGACGTCCATGATCCCCGGCACGCCCAGCACGCTGTCAGGATGGAACGTCAGCGGATCGAGAAATTCATCATCGACCCGGCGATAGATCACATCAATCGGCTTGTAGCCGCGCGTGGTGCGCATCTGCACCCGGCCATTGACGACGCGCAGGTCCGATCCCTCGACCAACTCTGCCCCCATCTGGTCCGCTAAGAAGGCATGCTCGAAGTAAGCGGCGTTGTAGATACCCGGTGTCAGAACGGCGACCGTGGGCTTGCCTTCGCATGCGGGCGGCGCGCAGGCGGCAAGGCTACGCGCAAGGCGGCGCGGATAATTCGAGACCTGCTCCACAGGCACCCGGCTGAACAGGTCCGGGAACATCGCCATCATCGTCTCGCGGTTCTCCAGCATGTAGGAGACGCCAGAGGGCGTGCGGGCATTGTCTTCGAGCACAAACCACTCATCCGGCCCGGTGCGCACCAGATCAATCCCGACAATATGCGTGTAGATGCCGCCCGGCGGGGTGAAGCCCACCATATGCGGCAACCACGCCTCGTTCTGGCGGAACAGCCGTTCGGGCACGCGGCCAGCACGGATGATTTCCTGCCGGTGATAGAGATCATAGAGGAACGAATTAAGCGCCCTCACACGCTGCTCAATCCCGCGCGTCAGCTTTCGCCATTCGGCGGCGCTGATGATGCGCGGCACCATGTCAAACGGGATGAGGCGCTCTTCCGCCTCATCCTCGCCATAGACATTGAAAGTGATACCCGTGCGCCGAAAACTGTCATCAGCTTCAGCGCTCTTGCGTTTCAGCGACGCGGCATCCTGTTCGACGAGCCAGCCATTGTAATTGGCATAAGCGGGCCTGACGACGCCATTGGCATCGGTCATTTCATCGAAGTTGGCGGATACCCCGGCTCCAGGTTCCACACCCGATCCCTGCTGAGCTTGCTGCATATGCGAAGATACTAACAAGGGTGCGCGAAAAGGAAAGGCCGCAAGAGCGCTGAAATGCGGCTCTTGCAGCCTTTATTACGCATGTTTTGCGGCAAAGGCCCAAATAGAGCCTGCGCAGGTCAGCTGTCGCAATCGCCGATACGGGTCTGCGTGAAGCTCATTGCCATTTCGGCAGCGCCCAATTGTGGGATTGTGCCGGCCATCTTCATATTGAGATCAGAACGGGTCGAGCTGACTTCGCCATCCATCGTGACTTGCATATCGCCCATACCGTCTTGCGCGCAGTTCATCGCCATATTCACCTGATTGCCGGTTATCGTGAAGGTTTCGATCTTACATGCCTCGCTCTGCCCTTGCTGAAGCGAATCCTCAAAGCCCTTCTCGGCTTGCTCTGGCGTCAGACAGAACTCGCCCTCGCGGTTCATCGCTCTGCCCATCATTTCGACCACTTGCGGCGGAGCGCCGGGAATGTTGGCTTCGGTCAGCGTCATTGCCGTCGCATATTTGCCGGGCAACGGCTTGAGATCGACGGCCGCCGCTTCCATTGCAGCGCGCGCTTCGGATGCAGTGACGGTGCCGTCGCCATCAGCGTCAGCATCCGCTTCGGTCACTGTTGTTTCGCCACAAGCCGAAAGCGCCAGCGCGAAGGCTGCGATGCAAATCCCGTATTTCATAAATTGCGGTCCCATAGTGAACATCCTCGTCGTGGCTTTCACGCTAAGGCCGCCCGCGCCGCTTCACAAGCGGCATGTGGTGGACCATATCAGCAAGCATGACCGAACTCATCATCAGACGCGGGCTGGACGAGCCTGAAACCGGCGAGGAATTCACTCCGCACCGCCCGGATCGCCCTGAGAAATCGATGCCGGGCAGACCGTTCGAGATCGTCTCCGACTACGAACCCGCAGGCGATCAGCCGACCGCAATTGCCGAACTGGTCGCGGGCACCAAGGAAGGCGACAAGACGCAGACCCTGCTGGGTGTCACAGGCTCGGGCAAGACCTTCACCATGGCTAAGGTGATTGAGGAATTGCAGCGCCCTGCCCTGATCCTTGCGCCTAACAAGATCCTCGCAGCGCAACTCTATGGCGAGATGAAGAGTTTCTTCCCGAATAACGCAGTCGAGTATTTCGTCAGCTATTACGACTATTACCAGCCCGAAGCCTATGTGCCGCGCTCCGACACCTATATCGAGAAGGAGTCGAGCGTGAACGAGGCGATTGACCGGATGCGCCACTCGGCCACGCGCGCATTGCTGGAACGCGATGACGTGATCATCGTCGCCTCGGTCTCATGTCTCTACGGCATCGGCTCGGTCGAGACGTACTCAGCGATGATCTTCGACATCAAGAAGGACGATTGTATCGATCAGCGCGAGATCATCCGCAAGCTGGTCGCCCTTCAGTACAAGCGCAATGACGCCGCTTTCACACGCGGTTGCTTCCGGGTGCGCGGGGACAATCTGGAGATCTTCCCCAGCCACTACGAGGACATGGCGTGGCGCATCAGCTTTTTCGGCGACGAGATAGAGGAGATCGCCGAGTTCGATCCGCTGACGGGCAAGACGGGTGCAAAGCTTGATAAGGTGCGGGTCTATGCAAACTCGCACTATGTCACGCCGGGCCCGACGATGAAGCAGGCTGCCGAAGCGATCAAATTCGAGCTTGCTGAGCGGCTGAAAGAGCTGGAGGCGGAAGGCAAATTGCTCGAACACCAGCGGCTTGAGCAGCGCACGCATTTTGACCTTGAGATGATCGCGGCGACGGGCAGTTGCAACGGGATCGAGAATTACAGTCGGTTTTTAACAGGCCGTCTGCCCGGAGAGCCGCCGCCCACCCTGTTCGAGTACTTGCCCGAAAACGCGCTGCTCTTTGTCGATGAAAGCCACCAGACGGTGCCGCAGATCGGCGCGATGGCGCGCGGGGACCACCGGCGCAAGATCACTCTGGCGGAGTACGGATTTCGCCTGCCGTCCTGCATCGACAACCGCCCGCTTCGCTTTAACGAATGGGACGCAATGCGCCCGCAGACTTTCTGCGTCTCCGCCACGCCCGGCCCTTGGGAACTGGAGCAAACCGGCGGCGTCTTTGCCGAGCAAGTCATCCGCCCCACCGGCCTTATCGATCCCCCGGTCGAAATTCGCCCGGTAGAGGATCAGGTGCAGGACTGCATCCAGGAATGCCTCGCCACCGCGAAGAAGGGCTACCGCACACTTGTCACCACTTTGACAAAGCGGATGGCGGAAGACCTCACCGAATTCATGCATGAGGCAGGCGTGCGCGTGCGCTACATGCACTCCGATGTTGAGACGCTGGAACGCATCGAACTGATCCGCGACCTGCGCCTTGGCGTGTATGACGTGCTGATCGGGATCAATCTATTGCGCGAGGGGCTCGATATTCCCGAATGCGGGCTCGTGGCGATTTTGGACGCGGATAAGGAAGGCTTCTTGCGCTCCGAGACGTCATTGGTCCAGACCATTGGCCGCGCCGCGCGCAATGTCGATGGCCGCGTGATCCTCTATGCCGACCGGGTCACCGGCAGCATGGAGCGCGCCATGGCCGAAACCGACCGCCGCCGCGCGCGGCAGGAAGCGTTCAACGAAGAGCACGGCATCACCCCGCAAACGATCAAGCGCGACATCCAGAACATCGTCGCCGACACCGCATCAAAGGATGGCGTGGTGGTCGATACCGGCGATGACGAGGTCAACAATCTGGTCGGTCACAATCTGCGCAGCTATATCGAAGACCTCGAAAAGCGCATGCGCGACGCCGCCGCGAACCTCGAATTCGAAGAAGCCGGGCGCCTGCGCGACGAAATCCGGCGGTTGGAGAATGACGAGCTGGGCCTGCCCGATGGCGAGAAGAAAGCGCCAATCGTGGGGAGGTCGAACGAGGGCAAACCGGGGACGCGCAAGACGCGATACGGCAAGGTGCGGGCGAAACGGATGGGGGGGAAGCCGTAAACTTCGTTGCGGTGCAAAGTAATACTTGCGCAAAACGTCCACACTCCGAATAGTCATCCGCGATGGACGGGGCGGCCCTTTTTCTTGGTAGCATTTACTTTTGGCTGGCACTGCTTGCCGCCATTGTGGTTGTGTGGACAATCGCTGCGTGGCGCGGCGCGGCGATCATCAAATGGCTGGAGAAGAAGGCGGGCGAGCACGCCGAAAAGCGCATGCCGCCGAGCAACGAGCCAGTGTTCAAGCGCCGGATCGCGCGAAGGGTGCGCTGGCTGCGGATCAAGGATTGGTGGAAGCACAAGAATTGGCGCAAATCGCTTGCGGATAATCTGATTCGACCGCTGATCGTGATTGCCATGTTCGCCGCAAGTCTTGCTCTGATTGAGGCGTTTGGCATTCCGCTAGAGGATTTGGGCGATCGAATAAGGGACGCTGTTTCTGACACAGAAGATTCCCAAAAGGCCGTCCAGTTGCGCGGCCAGACAGTCCTGATTGTCTTGGGCATACCGCTGGCCTTCGTCCTTTGGTGGTTTCGCGATATGCATGTGCGCAACACCTTGGATAACCAGCGCAAGGATGTGAACCTGAAAGAGTTTCAGGAAATCCAGATGCGCGCCGCCGGAGCGATGGATGAGAAGCTGCCAGAGGACGCGCGCAGGAGCCTGCAAGTCGCCGCGACCCACCAATTGGCGGGTTTTCTGAAAGGCGAATATGGCGAAAGCTTCCGCCGCCCAGCCTGGGAATTGCTGCGCGCGCGACTGCAGGAAAGTTCGCAGCGTGTGGGCTATCCGGCGATCCGCGCATGGTTGAACGAATGGCGCGAGGCCGATCCGTCTGGCCAAATGCCAGCGTCCGAATTGAGCGCCGAAATCTACAAGGCCAAAAGTGCCATTGAAATGGACAGCACGGGCAAGGCCCAGCGTGAAGTGGTGCGCGATGAATGGCGCGCGATCTTTGGCAGGCACCTGCCATTGCCAAACACAGTGTTTGACGGGATAAATCTGCCTGAAAAAACATTAATTGCATCGCGCGACCTATCGCGATGTTCCTTCATCGGCGCCAATCTGTGGGGCACGCATCTCGAAGGCGCCAATCTGCAGTACGCGCATCTCGAAGGCGCCTTTCTGACGCTCGCGCATCTCGAAGGCGCCTATCTGTGGGAGGGGCATCTCGAAGGCGCCAATCTGACGCTCGCGCATCTCGAAGGCGCCAATCTGGGGAGCGCGCATCTCGAAGGCGCCAATCTGGGGAGCGCGCATCTAGAAGGCACCAATCTGGGGGACGCACATCTCGAAGGCGCCTATCTGTGGGAGGCGCATCTCGAAGGCGCCAATCTGGGGGGCGCGCATCTTGAAGGCGCCGATCTGCGGGACGCGCATCTCGAAGGCGCCGATCTGTGGCACGCGCATCTCGAAGGCGCCAATCTGCGGGGCGCGCATCTCGAAGGCGCCGACCTGTGGGACGCGCATCTCGATGAGGAAACCCAACTTACAGGCGCAGTCTTCGATGATAAAACCGCCTTCGCAAACGATTGGCCCTATCTCTCCGACGAAGAAAAGGCCAAAGCCCGCGCGCGGTGGATCGAACGCGGGATAGTCCATGCCGACACGCTGAAGGATGACGGCGAGGACGCCTAAACGCCGTCCCCTTGATCCTGTTCGCTCTGGCTGCTTAGTCAGAGCCCATGAACAGCCGTGCCCTTACTGTCATCCTTGTCTTGACCGCCCTCACCGCGTGCAAGCCGCCGCCTACAGATGCGAGTATGGATCGCGGTGCGCCTCAGGCCAAACCGCCTCGCGCCTCTGCTCCGCTGCCCTCGCCTGAGACTGAGGGGGCGTTGTGGACGGTTAGCGCGCAGAACTCCGGTCGGATTATCTATGGCGTGCCCGGTTCGCCGGCTTTGATAGCGCTCACTTGCCTTGCCGAAAGCGCGCCGCCGCTTGTGCAGATCACGCGGTTCAGTCCGGCGGATGAAGGCGCGGGCGCGCTGCTGGCGCTGGTCGGCAATGGGCATATCGGGCGGATTGAAGTCGATGCGACCGAAATTGAAGGCAAGTCTATCTGGCAGGGCGAAGTGCTGGCGGCGGACACAAGGCTCGAACCGCTGGCTGGCCCGCGTCAGTTGACGGCGACCATTCCGGGCGCTGGTATGGTAACGCTCAATCCCAGCCCCTTGCCGATGGAGCTTATCTCCACCTGCCGCGAGAGTTAGCCCAAAGACGCTAGCGGGGCCGCTTGGCCCTGCTGGTGAGCATGTCTGGCGTCAGGATTTGCGGCAATTGCTCCGGCTCGCCAGCGCGCCCGCCCTCACCGGGTTCATACCAAAGATAGAGCGGCACACCCGCCGCGCCCTGATCGGTCAGGAAGGCCGTGATCGCCTCATCGCGCACGGTCCAATCGCCGACAATCGCGACCACGCCCGCCTCCTCAAACGCTGCGCGCACTTCCTCGCGCTCAATCGCGACGCTTTCATTGACCTTGCAGGTGACACACCAGTCGGCGGTGAACCAGAGGAAAACGGGTTTCCCTGAGGCGCGCGCTTCGGCCAGAGCCTCGCGCGAGAAGGCCTGCGGGGTGAGGAGCGATGCGGCCAAGTCCTTGCTCGGCCGCTCAAAGCTGTAAGGCAGCGCGACTGCGCCAAACACGAGGAACGGCGCGGCGACCAAGGCGAAGGCGGGCCACGCCATTTTGCCGGCGCGCTGGAGCTTGCCCACCGCCCACAGCGCGATGACCACGCCGAACACCACGACCAGAGCAAACATCGCAAAGCCGCGCCCACCCAGCTGCGCGGTCAGCCAGACCAGAGCAATTGCGGTCAGCCCCATCGGGATCGCCATGATGTGGCGGAAGGTTTCCATCCACGCGCCCGGCTTGGGCAGACGCTTGCGCAAAGCGGGGACAAAGCCCAGCAGCAGGAAAGGCAGCGCCAGCCCCAGCCCCAGCATGGCGAACAGCAACAGCGCGAGCGGGTTCGGCAGTAGCAGCGCCGCGCCCAACGCCGCCGCCATGAATGGCCCGGTGCACGGCGTCGCAGCGAAGGCGGCCAGCAGCCCGGTGGCGAACGCTCCGCCAGCGCCCTTGCGCGCGCCCGACCCGGTGTCGATGCTCGGCAGCTCAAACACGCCCGCAAAATTCGCGGTGATCACGGCGGCCAGAACCAGCAGGACAATCACCACCGAAGGCTCTTGCAATTGGAACGCCCAGCCCACTTGCTCGCCTGCCGCACGCAAGGCCAGCATGATCGCTCCCAAAGCGACGCAGGCCAGCACCACGCCAGCGGTATAAGCCACGCCTTCGACCTTGGCCTCAGCCTCGCTGCCCCCAGCGCGGGCCAGCGCGAGTGCTTTCAGAGACAGGATCGGGAAAACACACGGCATGATGTTGAGGATCAACCCGCCAAGGAGCGCTCCCAAAGCGAGTGTCCACAGTGGCGGGGTCTCGGCACCCACAGGCCCGGCAATCATTGCGCCGCCCGTGGGTACATCGCCCGGAGAGGCCGTAAAGCGCACGCCGGTCTCGCCGCCAAAGGAAAGGATGCCGCTAATCGCATCTGGCTGATTGTCGTCGAACTTAAGCGGGATCTCGACGGTCAAGACATCGCCGTCGCGGCGAAAGGTCTGGATGGCGGCGTAATCGACCAGCTCTTCATTGGCGATGAATGCGTGGGGGTTGGGAAGCCGCACGCTCTGGGGCAGCGGCACAGCCAGACGCAGCGCGCTGGCAGTGAGCTCGAACGAACCATCGGCGTCCAGCAAGGGGGCGACTTGCGCCCGCCATTTGGGAAAATCACCAAGGCCAATTCCCGCTTGCAGCACAGCATCCTGCGGCACGCAGACCCGGTCTGTGCAGGCGAGAAAATCGACATAGCCCAAAAGGCTCGGCACGCCGCCGCCAAAGGCCTCTGCAAGACTCGCATTGTCGGGCACGCGCACCGGCAGAAGGACAACATATTGCCCTTCATAAATGTGGTTCATCAGATCGCCGATCAGCAGCCTGTCGGGCACCGGATAAAGCGCCTCACCCATCTCCCAGCCTTCTGGCAGGTCAAGTTCGACGCGCATCCCTTGCCCGGCATCGCCCGGGTTTTTCCAATAGCCATGCCACTGGCGCGCGCTGGGAGTGAAGCGCAAGGCGAGCATCCACTCCTCGCCCGGGACTGGCAGATCTTCGGCCAGCAGTTCGACCGCGATATTAGCATCGCCGAAGATCGCCTCGCGCGCGGGGTCCTGAGCGGCAGCGGCGCTGGTCACCAAGACGCTTGCGAGAAGTGCAAACACCCATGCAGCGAAGTGCTTAAGCGAAAAGGGGAAGATTCTTGCGTCGATCACGGGCATGCCTCTAGGGCTAAACGCATGTTGTTCGCAATCGGCCCGGAAAAAGTCACATGAGCTCAAACGAAGAAACCCGCGACCTGCTGATCCTTGGCGGAGGTCTGGTTGGCATGGCGCTCGCGCTGGCGGCGGCCAAAAAGGGCATTTCCAGCCATGTGATCGACCGCGCAGACCCGGCGGAACTGACGGCAGAGGGCTTTGACGACCGCGCCACCGCGATCTCGACCGCGAGCTGGCACATGTTCACCAATATCGGCATTGCTGAGGGGCTCGAAGAATTTGCCTGCGACATCTCCGCAATTGCTGTCACCGATCAGCAGAAGCCGGGGCGGATCGATTTCCAGCCCGAACCACATGAGGGCACTTTGGGCCGGATGTTCCCCAACCGTCGCCTGCGCCTCGCCCTGTTCGAAGCGGCCGGTGAGGAGCCGTTGATCAACTGGGTCTCCAAGGCTGAGGTGATCGAACGCCAGCGTTCCGAATATGGCGTTGCAGCGGTGCTCGCATCGGGAGAGAAGCTGAAGGGCCGTTTGATGGTTGCAGCCGAAGGACGGCAATCGCCCACGCGCGAGGAAGCCGGGATCAGCCTTGCCAAATGGGATTACAAGCACCGCGCCATCATTGCCGGCCTCACGCATGAAAAGCCCCATGACAATGTCGCCTGGGAAATTTTCTATCCCGCCGGGCCGTTTGCGCTGTTGCCGCTCAACGATGACGCGGACGGCACGCACCGTTCTTCGCTGGTCTGGACGGTGTCCGAAGCGGATGGACGCGGTGTCATGAAGCTGGGCGACCGGGGCTTTCTTGCCGAGGTTGAGAAGCGCATGGGCGGCGTGCTGGGCAAAGTCACCGGTGTGGGCCACCGCTCCAGCTGGCCGCTGAGTTTTCAGCACACCGCCAAGATCGTTGATGAGCGTCTGGCGCTGGTCGGCGATGCGGCGCATGGCATTCACCCGATTGCCGGGCAGGGCCTCAATCTGGGCCTGCGGGATGCGGCAGCCCTGGTCGAAGTGCTGGCCGATGGCGCGCGGCTGGGGCTTGATCCGGGCGATGCACAGCTGTTGAAGCGTTATGAGAATTGGCGCGGGCTTGATAGCTTCATGGTCAGCCTTGCTACCGATGTGCTCACCCGGCTGTTCGGCATGTCCGGCCCCGGCGCATCGGCCATTCGTCGATTGGGCATGGCAGGTGTGCAGCGCACCGGCGTGCTCAAGAGCTTCTTCATGGATGAAGCGCGCGGTGTTTCGGGCGACCTACCCGAGCTCTTGCGCGCCTAACTAATTGGAAGCGCCGCTCTCAACCGGGCTTGGCTGATCGACCCGGTTGCCGGACCCGTCGCGAAGCCCGCGCTGATCCAGCACGGCGGCAGTCTCGATATTCTCCAGCGCGTCCATCACCGAGGCAAAGCGTTCGGCATCGGCAATCCAAGCCTCGGCGCGCTCGGCACCCGGCATCCCGCGAACTTCCTCGATCGCGCTGCGATAGCGGCCCTGCTCCATCGCATAGCGCGCCCGCTCCAGCCGCCTTTCGGGCTGACTTGAAGGGGTGGACTTGCGCCGGATCACGAACAGCTCGCCCAATTCGCGGCTAAAGGCCTCCCATGATGGCCCCTCTCTGCGCTCCTGCAATTGCGGCCCCAGCCCATCAAGCCGCGCCAGCAATCCATCGAGCCTGATCGGCGGGTCGCTGCGCGAAAAGCTGATGATCGTGTTGACCGAATTGGGCCGTTCATCGCCAAAGCGCAGCCGCAATTGGTCCGCCAGATAGCCAAGCTCATCACCGCGCTCGATCAGGCGGCGCGTGGCGAAGGCGATCAGCAGTGCCTCTGCGCGCGCTGCATTGCCCGCCGCTGCCTGCGCCTGAAGATCGAGCCGCGTAAGGCGTTGCTCTGCTGCTGCGAGGCGTTGATCAAGCCCGCCCTGTTGCTCAGCCACACGGGTGACCGCCTCCACCGTTTCTTCAGGAGTGTCAGCTTCTTCCAGAGCCTCTGCCAGTTGTGCAGGCGTGGGCGAAATGATCGCGCTGGGAAGTGCCGCCGGTGTGGGAGCGCTGGTGGCCTCCACCGCCTGCGCGATGGCTTCGGGCTCAGCTTCATCGCCATTGGTGTTGTAATAGACAACATAACCAACCAGCGCGCCGCCGATCAGAAAGGATGCCGCAGACGTCATAAGCGCGCCCTTCAGGGACGAGCTTTTGCGACGACTGCCAAATTTCGATTCCATAGGCGTGTTCGTTTCCCGATCCTCTAGTGATCCGATCCCATGCCCTGCGTGTGTTCTTCACCGAAACGGTGCGATGCGCAAGATGTATCTCGTCACCCTATAGGCACAGCTCGCGGACCATGGCCAGCAATGCCTCGTCACTTGGTAGGTCTGCAGTGTGGATAGCGCGCCATCCGCCTGCGCCTTTAGCCTCGGCAGGCGAGGCAATGCGGGGGCCCATGGCGGCAAGGGTGATGCGGCTGCGGTCTGCGCCAAGACGATCGCACTCGGCCATAAACTGGCGGGCCATGGCCGCCGAGTGCAACAGCACGATCACCTCATCTTCGAGCAGGCGCGCAGGCTTGTCGAGAAAGCTGCGCGGCTGCACGGCATAGACCTGGATCGGCTCAAACGAGATACCTTCAGGCAAAGCGAGATCGACATATTCATTGCCGACAAGACGCAAGTAACGAAGCGGAGCCTCCGCCGCGTCGATCACCGTTTGCAAGCCGCCCTTGCCTGAATGGGTCACCTCGAAACCGGCAGCGCGGGCCTCTCGCGCGGTCGCTTCGCCGACGCAATGGACTGGCAGGTGGGTAAGCTTGGCAAGGTTCTCGCCACCCAGCCGCATGGCATTGGCGCTGCCGATCAGCAGAGCATCGAACCGGGTGAGCGAAGGCAATTCCCATTCCACCGGAGCGACGCGCGACAAGGCGAAACCGTGCATCGTCAGCCCCATCTGCCGCCCAAGCGCTATGGTGGCAGAAAGGCCAGGTTCGGGCCGGATCGCAAGAACGGGCGTGGTGATGTCAGCCATTGCCGGTGAAATGTTCGGTCACAGCGGGGCTGGCGCGGCTGAGCAAATCCGCCGCAAGCGCGCGAACGGGGGCAAAGTCACCGGGGGCAAAACGCGCCTCTCCCTCAATCCGCTCTGCCCCATCGGGTGAGAAGATCGCGGCATGCATCGCCATATCGCGCGCGCCATGCTGGCACAGCACCGCGACCGGTGAATGGCACGTCCCGCCCAATGTCTCCAGCAACGCGCGTTCGGCTTCTAGTTCGGCGCGGGTTTCGGCGTGATCCAGTGCGGCAAGCGCCACCAAAGCCGCTTCGTCCCCCGCCCTGCATTCCAGCGCAATCGCACCCTGCGCGGCGGCGGGGATCCACTCATCCACCTCAATCGGAGAGCCCACTTCGCATTGACCCAGCCGTTCAAGACCAGCAGCGGCAAGGAAGGTCACGTCTGCCTCGCCCGCCTCCAGCTTGCCCAGCCGCGTCGCGACATTGCCTCTAAAGGTCACAACCGAGCAATCAGGCCGCAGATTGAGCAATTGCGCAGCCCGCCTCGGAGCGCTGGTGCCGACAACAGCGCCTGACGGGATGGCAGCGATACTGTCCGCCCCCACCAGACAATCGCGCCGGTCCGCACGTGGCAACACTGCGCCGAACACGAACGCCTCAGGCCGCAAGGTCTCAACATCCTTTGCCGAGTGCACCGCGACATCGATCCGCCCCTCGTCCAGCCAGACGTCAAGCTCCTTGGTCCACAGCGCTTTGCCGCCAATCTCTGCCAGCGGGCGGTCGAGCACCTTGTCCCCGCTTGCAAGTACCGGGACCAGTTCGACCTCCTCCTCAGACCAGCCATGCGCGGCACACAGACGCTGACGCGTCTCATAGGCCTGCGCCATGGCGAGCGGAGAATTGCGCGTTCCCAGCCTGATTTTCACCGAACTAATCGGTTGATCACTCATCCCATTCCCTTCCGTCACGCTTGCCCTAGCCCGCGCATGGATTAGATGGAAGCGTGATGGGACCCGATGCGCACACTTCAAGGATTGTTCTGGGGATCGAGTCGAGCTGCGACGAGACCGCAGTGGCGCTGGTCACTGACGGGCGCGTGATCCTTGCCGAACGGATTGCGAGCCAGGAGGACGAGCACGCGCCCTATGGCGGCGTGGTCCCCGAAATCGCGGCGCGCGCGCATGCTGAACGCTTGGCGCCGATGATTGATGCGGTGCTGAATGATGCCGGGATGGAGCTGGCCGAGGTTGATGCTGTCGCCGCCACCGCAGGGCCCGGCCTGATCGGCGGCGTAATGGTGGGACTGGTGAGCGCCAAGGCGCTGGCCATGGCGGGGGACAAGCCGCTGATCGCGATCAACCATTTGGAAGGGCATGCGCTGTCGCCCCGGCTGGCGGATGCTGAACTGGCCTTCCCTTATCTGCTGCTGCTGGTTTCAGGCGGGCATTGCCAGATATTGCTGGTTGAAGGCGTCGGCGAATATCGCCGGCTTGCAACCACGATTGACGATGCTTTGGGTGAGGCATTCGACAAGACCGCCAAGATCCTCGGTCTGGGTTATCCCGGCGGCCCTGCAATGGAACAATTGGCGCGCGAAGGCGATGCCAAAGCGGTTCCACTACCCCGCCCGCTCAAAGGATCGAAAGAGCCGCATTTTTCCTTCGCGGGCCTCAAAAGCGCGGTGCTGCGCGCGCATGAGAGCGGCGAGCATAAACCCGCCGACATCGCAGCCAGCTTCCAGCAAGCAGCGATCGAGTGCCTGATAGACCGGCTTGGCCATGCGCTCGCCACTATCGACACGCCGCCCGCTTTGGTGGTTGCTGGAGGGGTTGCGGCCAATCTGGCGGTGCGCGAGGCGCTTGAGGCACTGGCAGAGCGGCACAATATGCGTTTCACCGCGCCCCCGCTCAAATTGTGCACTGACAATGCGGCAATGATCGCTTGGGCAGGCTGCGAGCGTCTGCCGCTGGGTCAGAATGACCCGCTCGATTTCAAGGCTCGCCCGCGCTGGCCACTTGATCCTGATGCTGAGAAAGTGCGCGGTGCCGGGGTGAAGGCGTGAGCGGCCCGGCCACCATTGGCGTGATTGGCGCAGGCGCATGGGGCACGGCTCTGGCACAAATGCTCGCGAGTGATGGGCGCGACGTGCTGCTCTGGGCCTATGAAGCAGAGCTGGTGGAGGCGATCAACACGCAGCGTCGCAACCCGCTCTATCTGCCGAGCGCTGAGCTGAGCCCAGCCATCCGCGCGACCAGCGACCTCGCTGACTTCGCTGGGATCGACATCGTGCTGGGAGTGACGCCTGCGCAAGTGCTGGGGACGATCCTCTCCGGCCTTCCGGCAGCCCCGCGCGATCTGGTCTTGTGCTCCAAAGGCATCGAAGCAGGCACCGGGCGGCTGATGAACGAGGTTGCCAAAGCCGCCTGCCCCGGCAGCGAGATTGCCGTCCTGTCCGGCCCAACCTTCGCGCACGAGGTCGCAGCTGGATTGCCGACCGCTGTCACGCTTGCTTGCGGGGGCGGCGAGAAACAGTGGGAGCGGCTCTCCCCCGCCATCGCCCGGCCTGCTTTCCGCCCCTATTACTCCGACGATGTGACCGGCGCGGAAGTCGGCGGATCGATCAAGAATGTCCTTGCGATTGCCTGCGGGCTGGTGGAGGGGCTTGGCCTTGGCCAGAATGCGCGCGCGGCGCTGATTGCGCGCGGTATGGCGGAGATGCTGCGCTTCGGCACCGCCTTGGGCGCGCGGGCCGAGACGCTTTCGGGCCTGTGTGGCATGGGTGATCTGGTGTTGACCTGCACCTCTACCTCCAGCCGCAATTTCTCGCTCGGCAAAGCGCTGGGCGAAGGCGCGCGTGCAGCAGACCTGATGGCGGACCGCACAACCGTAGCAGAAGGCGCGCACACCGCGCCCGTGCTCGCCCAGCTGGCAGAAGAACGCGATATCGCGATGCCCATCGTCACCGGTGTTCATGCTATCCTTGAAGGCGCAGCCCCAAAACAAGTGGTCGCCGAATTGCTCTCACGCCCCCTCACCGCAGAGCGAGAAGGCTGAGATGAGCAACAGCATCACGCCTCAGGACAATGCGGCACAAACCTCTCATCAGGAAGACATGGCCGCGCTCGCCAAGGGGGGGCGGACCAATACGATGGGCTTCGCCATCAGGCTGGTGGCGCGCATCCCCTTCATTCTCATCGCCACGCGCCTCTACGGGGCCGAGGCCTTGGGCCGGTTCGCCTCTGCGCTTGTTCTGATCGAAGTGCTCGCGCTGGTGTGTTCGCTCGGGGAAAAGCGTGGCCTCGCTCAGCGGCTGACCGAGGGCAGTGTCGAACATGGCCACCCGGATGGCGAGCCGGAGGTGAACCTCGTCTATGACGGGATGCTGCTGGCGTTGTTATGGTCCGGGGTCGCGAGCCTGATCCTGCTGCTGTTCCCCGCGCCGATGTTCCCCAACGGGACCAATAGCGGCTATGATTTGTGGCTCATCGCGACCATCCCGGCCTTTGCGCTGACCGAAATCATGCTCGCCGCTCAAGCCTATAAGTACGATATCGAGACCACGGTGCGCACGCGCGCAGTCGTTGAGCCATGGGCGATCAGCATTGGCGCGGGCGTATTTTTCTACATCACACCCTTGCGCGATTTCGGGCTTGCGCTGGCTTTCATCGTCTCGATCTTTGCCGGGCTGATCACCGCGGCAATCCCGTTCCTGCGCACTTACGGCCTGCCCAAGGACTGGACGCCATCATGGCGGGACATGCTCAAGCAATCGAGCCGCGCCCTTCCCTTGATCGGCGCAGATGCGATTGAGCGTGGCACAAGACTGCTCGACATCTTCATTCTGGGTCTGGTCGCCTCGCCTGTTGCCGTTGGCATCTATTACGCCGCGCAGCAGATCGCGAGCCTGCCACAAAAGCTGAAGACGAGTTTTGAACCGATCCTCTCGCCGGTCATTACCAAGAACCTCAAGAGCAAGAACTTCACCGCCATCGCCTCACAAGTGCAGCAGGTGGGCTTTTGGATCATCGCATCGCAGCTGGCGATTGCGCTGGCGCTGGCGATACCGGGCGAAGCGATCATGGGCGTGTGGGGGCCGGACTATGTTGCAGGAACCGCGGCCCTCGCCATCCTGCTCGCGGCTGAAGTGGCGGCATCCATGGCGGTCGTGTCTGAAAGCGTGCTTGTCTATATTGCCCGCAAGCGCAACCTTGCCATTTCGGTCGGGATATTGGCTTTGCAGGCGGCGCTGACCTTTGCGCTGATTATCGGGCTGGAGCAGTTTGCTGCGGAATTTGACCTCGACGTTGATGGCTTCGCAACCGCTGGCCCTGCGCTTGCGCTGTTCCTGGCACTGAGCGTGTCGAGCGTGGTCAAGGCGCTGGTGCTCAAGGCATTGCTGGGCGCGCCGGTCTCCAATTGGCGCTGGGGGCTGGTCTGGGCGACCGGACCTGCCGTGATCGTCGGTTTTGCCTTCACACAGCTGCCGCAATCGCTCGAATGGGTTGAGTTGGTGTTCGGCATTCCGGCCATTATCGCGATCTACGGATTCGTCCTGTGGCATCGCGGTTTTGAAGAAGCTGACCGAGTGCTGTTCCGCCGAAATGTGGCCCCTGCCCCAATTTCGGAAACGCCTGAAAAGCTATAATTTCAATATCTTGGAAATATTCGCCGCTCCAATTGTGGCGAAAAAAAGGCGTTTTTTATCGAAACTCATGCACCGTTCATCCCCACAGGCAGAGCATTAGGGCGTGGACCGGAAGAGTGCTTTTTCTCGGCTTCACACACGCACCGCTGGAGATGGCCAGCAAGCGGCCGGGTTTGAGGTAAGGGCCCGCTCGCTCCCCCTAATGGCCATCTCGCTTTCAGCGCATGCTCAAAGGGGAAGGAGGACTTAAAATGCCTGCCACCGAAGAAACGAACGGATTTTCCACAAACCCAAACCGCAATCGAAACTATCTGATCCTCGGCGCTGTCGCGCTGGGCCATGTCCTTGTGCTCGCTGCGTGCAGCACGTCAGAAAGCGCCAATGAAAGCGCAACAGCTGAAAGAGTGACGACAGTCGATATCGAAGAGCCGGCCGCACTTTCCTATGAACCCGCGCCCTTAGAGGCCCCCGCTGATCTGGCTATTGCACCCTCACCGCCCCCTGCGGCGATGCGCGAAATGGTCTATGTGCCGCCCGTGGTCGTACCAACCGATCCGGGCCGCGAGCAATATGATGGCAAAGAAGTCTCGGCCGTCAAACTGACGACGAGCGAGCCGGTTTCGACTTTCAGCGTCGATGTGGACACCGGTGCTTACACCAATACGCGGCGCTTCCTCACGCAAGGGATGCTCCCCCCGCAAGCCGCAGTCCGCACCGAGGAGATGATCAACTATTTCCGCTACGACTATCCCCGGCCCACCAGCACAAAAGTGCCTTTCAGCGTGACCTCCGATGTCGCCAAGAGCCCATGGAACGAAGGCAGCTATCTGATGCGCATTGGCCTGCGCGGCTATGACATTGATCGCAGTGAGCGTCCGCCTGCCAATCTTGTCTTTCTCATGGATGTATCAGGTTCGATGGATTCGCCGGATAAGCTGCCATTGGTCAAAACCGCTTTGTCTGGCCTTGCCGGTCAGCTTGGCCCGCGCGACACGGTTTCGATCGTAGTCTATCATAGACTACGAT
>JBCBMN010000021.1:0-27606 GCA_039822745.1 Pseudomonadota bacterium
CGAATTGAAGCAGGTTCTCGGCAGACCGATAAAAGCCGGAAGGAGCGGCTAGCGCGACTGCCACAGCCAGCACGATCGCTGTCGCAAGTCGAAGCCAGATGCCGCCTCTGGCAAAATCGGGAATTCCGGGGCGCATGGCAATCGGTGAGGCTAAACGCGGTTGCCCCGGATCATGCCCGATCCGCCGCCACCGTTACCATTGCCGCCACCGTTGCCATTGCCATTGCCATTGCCGCCGCCGTTTCCGTTTCCACCGCCATTGCCATTGCCATTGTTCCCGCCGTCATCGCCGCCGTCGTCGTCGCCGCCGCCGTTTCCATTGCCATCGCCGTTTCCGGGATTGCTCGGGTCATTGCCGTCGGGGTCGTTGCCGTTTCCGTTGTTCCCGTCGTCACCGCCTTCGGAGCCGTCATTGCCGTTGCCGTCGCCGTTGCCGTTACCGTTACCGTTTCCGTTGCCGGGATTGCTCGGGTCATTGCCGTCAGGATCGTTGCCGTGGCCGTTGTTCCCGTCGTCACCGTCTTCGGAGCCGTCATTGCCGTTTCCGTTGTTCCCGTCGTCACCGCCTTCGGAGCCGTCATTGCCGTTTCCGTTGCCGTTGCCGTTATTCCCGTCGTCGCCGCCTTCAGCACCATCGTCGCCGCCTTCGGAACCGTTATTGCCGTTTCCGTTGCCGTTTCCGTTGCCGGGATTGCTCGGGTCATTGCCGTCGGGGTCGTTGCCGTGGCCGTTGTTCCCGTCGTCACCGTCTTCGGAGCCGTCATTGCCGTTTCCGTTTCCGTTGCCGTTGCCGTTATTCCCGTCGTCGCCGTCTTCAGCACCATCGTCGCCGCCTTCGGAACCGTTGTTGCCGTTACCGTTACCGTTTCCGTTTCCGTTACCGTTACCGTTTCCGTTGCCGGGATTGCTCGGGTCATTGCCGTCAGGGTCGTTGCCGTGGCCGTTGTTCCCGTCGTAACCGTCCTCAGAGCCGTCATCGCCGCCTTCCTCGGAGCCGTCATCGCCGCCTTCCTCGGAGCCGTCATCGCCGCCTTCCTCGGAGCCGTCGTCGCCGCCTTCCTCGGAGCCGTCATCGCCGCCTTCCTCGGAGCCGTCATCGCCGCCTTCCTCGGAGCCGTCATCGCCGCCTTCCTCGGAACCGTTATCGCCGCCTTCCTCGGAGCCGTCATCGCCGCCTTCCTCGGAACCGTTATCGCCGCCTTCCTCGGAGCCGTCATTGCCGTCGTCCTCAGAGCCGTCATCGCCGCCTTCCTCGGAACCGTTATCGCCGTCGTCCTCGGAGCCGTCATTGCCGTCATCTTCGGAGCCGTCACTGCCGTCGTCTTCGGAGCCGTCACTGCCGTCGTCCTCGGAGCCGTCATCGCCGTCGTCTTCGGAGCCGTCATCCTCAGAGCCTTCGTCGCCGTCGTCCTCTTGGTCGCCGTCTCCGTTTCCAGCAGGCGCGCAGACACCCTGAAAACATGCGCTCATGTCATCAGCCATGCCGGCTGGATTTTCTTGGGCCACGTCTTCAGAGTTTGCCGCGCTCTCTTGGTCCACGGCAACAGCGCGATCGGTTGCGTTGTCGGCGACGATGGCAGAGGCAACCACGGGCGCGCTGCCCGAAACAAAGCCGTCTGACAGATCGTCAAGATCCGCCGGTGCGCTGACTATCGAGGTGCGAATTCGCTGGACCGAGCTGGCTGCGCTCGGAGTTGTCTGGAAAAAGGCGCTGGGCGAAATGGTTGGCGAGGCTGTTGGTCGGGCCGGAGAATCGATCACGCGCCGCTCATCAGCTTCCACAACCAGACGCATCGTGTCGTCTGATGCGACCATTGCGACCGCACCTGGCAAGATCAGGTCACTCGCACCACCGTCCAGAGTCGATGCTTCCACCGCTCCTTCTGTTACCTGGAGCGTCGCTCCTGCGCCCGCTACTGTGATCTGGAACGTAGTGCCTTTGACGACAGCGGCCAGATAAGGTGTCTCTACGCCGAAATGCGGATCGGGCTGCTTGCCGATGTTGAAGAGCGCGCTGCCATAATCCTGAATGATCTGAATCACGGAACGCGAGCGGCGAGCGCCTGGAATCTGAATTTGCGAATTTTGCCGAAGAGTAACGAATTCGCGGCCTCTGACCAGGACGGCCGAGGACTTGGCAGAAGTGCGAATCACATCGCCCGAAGAGACTGCCTCATCGACCTGCGCTGCATGCTGGCCAGCTGCATCGCGAACTGTGACCGTCCCATTGATTTCGCTGAATTTCCATGGCCCATCTTGGGCAAGCGCAGCACTCCCGCTGACAAGCAGGAGGAGAGAGACGGCGATGTTTATTATGTGTCGCATTGTTATTCCTCAACACACTCTTTCTAGCGGATGCCCCCTCCAAGGCCGGTTTCGAAATGCGGTGAACGAAGTGTAAATTTGACCAACAGTTAACCCCTGTAACCCCATAGGACGCGCGAGATTCTCGGGGCTTGTACTTGGTGGACTGGGTTAAATTCTCCGCGCTTCTGCTTGTTTGTGCGATAGGCAGCGCTGCAAGTGCACAGGATGCGCTTGATCAAACCGACCCCTCGCAAGAGGCGGAGCGGCGCGAAACCTATGCGCCTGTCCAACAGGCAGTTAGGATTGAATTTCAGCCGGTTCTGGAAACGGCCGAGCCACCGAGCGATCAGTCGGCCATCGTGGTTGGAGCGATCCTGATCGATGGTCTGGTGGCGCTTGAGCGATCAGATTTTGCGGACATCCTTGAAGAGTTCATGGGGCGGACGCTCGAATCGGAAGAACTCGCGCAGCTTACCCAGCGCATCGCCGCGCGTGCACGCGAAAACGGCTATGTTTTTGCAAATGCCTGGATTGCGCCGCAGGCACTGACCTCCGGCCTGTTGCGCGTTGAAGTGGATGAAGGCGTCATCGACGAAATCCGGGTGATAGGTTCGCAAGACCCGGCGATCCCGAGAATGCTTGAACCGCTCAAGAATGGTCGGCCTGTCTCAATCGCCGAGCTTGAGAAACAAGTGCTGCTCGCCGACGATTTGCCAGGTGTCTATTTCCGCGACACGCGCTTCGTTCGCGAAGGTGATGTTGGCGTGCTCGTGGTCGAAGCCTACCGGCAAGATTGGTACGGCAGGGCATCCTTTGCGACAGATGGAACCAAACCGGTCGGCCCGGCCAAGGCGCGGGTCAATGTCGATGCCAATGGCTTGCTGTTCGATTCCGACGGGGTTGATTTAAGCTTCACGGTGACCCCGTTCGAGCCTGACGAACTGATCTTCTTCAGCACCCGTTACAGCGTCGTTGTAAACCGCTCTGGCACGGCTTTGTCGCTGTTCGGGTCCTATTCGCGCACCGAGCCGGGGGCTTATCTTGAGGACCGGGATATCCTCGGCGAGTCCTGGCGTGGCGGCGTCCGAATGCGGCATCCAGTGATCCGCAGACGCTCTCGCGGGCTGTGGCTCGAAGGAAGCTTTGAAGTGCAAGACCTAAGGCAGGATCGCTTTGGCGAGCTTGCCCGGCATGACCGCGTACCTGTGGCGCGGCTGGGCGCTTATGCGTTTGCAAGGGGGGCGGCTGGCTTCCTGCGTTCGCGGGTCACGGTTACGCAGGGGCTCGACATTCTGGACGCGACGCAGCTGGGAGATCCGCTCGCCTCAAGGCTTGACGCCGAACCTGACTTCACGGTTCTCGATTGGTGGCTCAATTATCAAAAGTCGCTTGGCGGCAATTTCTCAATTGACCTCAACGCGATTGGCCAGCTTTCGACCGCGCCCTTGCTGATTGGCGAAGACTTGGGTCTTGGCGGCAATTTCTATTTGAGAGGATATGACTTCGCGACCCGCACAGGCGATCAGGGCGTTATGGGTGTGGGCGAGTTGCGATATGATTGGCCAAAGGCATTGGGTCTGGTCGATGCGATGCAGCTTTACGCCTTTGCCGATGGGGGCGTTGTGACCAACCTGTCCGATGGATTTGGCGGGGGCTCGCTTGCGTCGAGTGGTGCAGGTTTCAGAGCCGACATTACCCGATCGCTCGATCTCGGGTTTGAGGTGGCGGTGCCGCTGACCGGTCCGCGTTACGACACCGATGATCAGACCCCGAGGCTCAACTTGCGCGTCGGCAAGTCGTTCTGAGTTGGCCCACCATCGTTCGACAGGCGGCTCTTGCCAAACTGCGTGTTACCTTGTTGAAGTGAACTATCAGTCCAACCCGCTTCCGATCTAGCCGGGGCGTTGGACCGACAGTCCTTTGAACAAGAAAGCAATCCATGGTCGCCTCGAAATTCGCTCCTATCCTTACCACCGTTTCCCTCGCGGCCCTTATGGCCAGCAGCACCACTCAAGCGCTTGGAGGCACTATGAACTTGATCGCTCCCGCCGCTATCGCCGTTCAAGCTGCGTCCGAGGCGCCGGTTGCGACCGGCTATTTCGCGCAGGAAAGCGCGCTCCCGTTTCAGGCACCGGATTTCACGCAGATCTCGGAAGACGATTATGTGCCAGCGTTCGAGCAGGGCATGGCTATCCAAAAGGCAGAGGTTGATGCGATCATTGCTGATCCAGCGCCAGCGACCTTCCAGAACACTATAGTCGCGCTGGAGAAATCGGGCCGGATGTTGGGCCGCGTGTCGCGTGTATTTTTTCAGCTGACCGGCACAAATACGACCGATGGTCTTGATGCGATCAACACCGAGATGAGCCCGAGACTCTCGGCGCATTATGACAGCATCGTCCTCAGCCCCGAACTCTTTGCCAAGGTGAAGGCCGTCTATGACGAGCGCGCCACGCTGAATCTGGACGTTGAAGACACCAAGCTGCTTGAAAATACCTATGACAGCATGGTCCATGCAGGCGCGCTTTTGACCGAGGAACAGCGCGAGAAGGTGAAAGCAATCAACACCGAGCTTTCGACCGTTACGACCGAGTTCAGCCAGCTGGCCCGCGCGGCCATGTCAGACCAGCCATTGATCATCGAGACGCGCGAAGAGCTTGCCGGAATGTCGGATGCGGACATCAAGGCGGCGGCGGATTTTGCCGAGGAGAAGGGCTATCCAGGCAAGTTCGCGATCGCCTTGCAGAACACGACACAGCAGCCACTTTTGCCGAGCCTTGAGAACCGTGCGACGCGCGAGAAGCTGTTCACACTCAGCCATGATCGCGCCAATGGAACCACCGATGTCGATACGCGCGAACTGATTGCACAGATTGCTTTGCTGCGTGCGGAAAAGGCCGCTCTGTTCGGTCAGCCCGACTGGGCGAGCTACACCATGTATGATCGTATGGCGAAAGAGCCCAAGACTGCGCTCGATTTCATGGAGCAGATGGTCCCCGCGCTTGCCGCCACGCAGCGGCGTGAGGCTGAAATGCTCAACGCCGTGATCAAGGCGGATGGCGGCGACTACACGGTTAAGCCTTGGGACTGGTACCGCTATGCCAACCGCATCAAGGCCGAGCAATACGATCTCGATGAAGAAGCGGTGATGGAATATTTCGAGCTGACCAATGTCCTCGAAAAGGGCGTCTTCAAGATGGCGGGCGATCTCTATGGTCTAAGCTTTGAACGCCGCGACGACATCCCGACCTATCACGAGGATGTGTGGGTCTATACCGTCTTCGAAGAGGATGGGTCTGAGCTTGGCCTGTTCTATTTCGATCCATTCCAGCGACCCTCTAAACGAGGAGGTGCATGGATGGGCAACTTTGTCGATCAGAGCTATGAGTGGGACGCCAAACCGGTAATCTACAATGTGCTGAATATCCCCAAAGCGCCCGAGGGTGAGCCGCAGCTGGTCAGCTTTGACTGGGTAAACACAACCTTTCACGAATTCGGCCACGCGCTGCACGGCTTCTTCGCTGACCAGAAGTATGAGAGCCTGTCGGGCACCGCCACGGCGCGCGACTTTGTTGAATATCCCAGCCAGGTCCACGAGATGTGGATGACGTGGCCTTCGATCCTGTCGAACTATGCCAAGCATTATGAGACCGGCGAGACGATCCCTGATGAGATGATCGCCAAGATCGAGGCAGCGGCGAAGTTCAACCAGGGCTATGACTTTGGTGAAGTGGTTGAGGCCGCATTGCTGGACATGAAGTGGCACGCTCTTTCGCCAGATGAAGCGCGCAAGCTGGTCGGCGATCCCGAAGCGGTGAGCGCGTTTGAACGCAAATCGCTGACTGATCTGGGGCTTGAGATTGATCTGGTGCCACCGCGCTATCGCAGCACCTATTTCAGCCATATCTTTTCATCACCTGCAGGGTATTCGGCTGGCTATTACAGCTATTTGTGGACCGAAATGCTCGATCGTGACAGCCGCAACTGGTTCCGCACCAATGGCGGCCCGACGCGCGCAAATGGCGATCACTATCGCAAGACCGTGCTTAGCCGTGGCGGGACGATGGACTATTTCGAAATGTACGAAAACTTCGCTGGCCGCGCGCCCGATGTGCAGCCCATGCTCGAAGCGCGCGGATTGGTCAGCGAAGACAAGGGCGAGTAAGATCCAAAACGGATAGTGCGGCGCGAGGACAACCCGCGCCGCCATAATCCTAGACGTTCGATGCGGCTTTCTTGATAGCCCGGCGAATGCTCATGTAGGTGGCGCAGCGGCACAGATTGGTCATCGCTGCATCAATGTCCTCGTCGCTCGGATCGCTGTTTTCGGCGAGCAGAGCGGTCGCCGCCATGATCTGACCCGACTGGCAAAATCCGCATTGCGGGACATCATCCTCAATCCAGGCTGCACGGATTGCATCGGCTGCGCGTCCGTCCACGCCTTCGATCGTGGTGACCTTGGCACCGTCGAGCGTGTCGTGTGGCAAGACACAAGAGCGTGTCGGCGTGCCGTCAATATGCACGGTACAGGCCCCGCATTGCGCGACGCCGCATCCAAACTTGGTGCCGGTCATTTTGAGGTGATCGCGAAGGACCCAGAGCAGAGGCGTGCCGGGAGCTGCGTCGACTTCTGTTTCCTGCCCGTTGATGTTCAGCGTGATGGCCATGTTCTGTCTCCTCGGGCTCAGGCTTTTGTGCTTGCTGTGGTGAGCGGAAGCTTGCTTCCCGTCGCGCCGATCATCGGCAGAGTGCGAATGCGTGTGCCGGTGGCAGCGAAGATCGCATTGGCGAGCGCTGGCGCAGCAGGCGGCGTACCAGGCTCTCCGACCCCGGAAGGTGGCTTGTTCGAACGGATGATCTCAACCTCAAAGGCGCGCGGCGCTTCGGCCATCTTCATCAGACGCCAGCTTGGAAAGTTGTCCTGCACAATCGCGCCATTCTTGGCCGTAATCTCTCCGTAAAGCGCGTTGGAAAGTCCGTAGATCGTGCCGCCTTCCATTTGCGCGCGCACATGCTTGGGATTGATCACAGTGCCAGCGTCAAGCGCAACCCAGATGCCGGGAATGGTCAGCTCGCCTTCGGGCGTGACCGAGACTTCGATGGCAGTCGCGACATAGGCGAGGAACGATCGGTGCACCGCAATGCCAAGGCCAGACCCTTCGGGAAGGTCGCGGCCCCAATTGGCCATTTCCGCCGCTTTGTTCAGCACCGCCTTCAGGCGGGCGGTATCAATCGGGTATTCTTCCTTGGAGCCACCATAATTGCCGTATTCAGCGCCTTCGATGGTTGGGTCGATGATGCGATCCGGGCCGATGAGTTCGAGCAGATAGTCCTTTTGATCCTTGCCCGCCGCCGCCGCGACTTCGCCGGCAAAGCTCTGCACGGCAAAGGCATGGAAGACATTGCAGACAGAGCGCAGCCAGCCAGTGCGCACATGGCCCTTTGCCTCGCCGGATTCGATCCGCAAATTGGGCATGGAGAAAGGCACGTCGGTCGCACCGAGGCCAAGCTCGCCCGCGCTGGGGCTAGTCACCCCATTCGCAAAGGTCGAAGAGATCGACGGGAAAGTCGTCCGGTGCAGATAGCTGGTGCAATTGCCTTCAGCATCAAGACCCGCTTCAAGCCGCTGCGCGCTCACTGCGTGGTAGAAGCCATGACGCACATCATCCTCGCGCGTCCAGGTTACCTTCACTGGCTTGCCAACTTCCTTGGCCAGCAGTGCTGCTTCGATCATGAAATCCGGTTTCGACTTGCGGCCGAATGCTCCGCCGAGCCATGTCGGCTTGACTGTGATCTTCTCTTTGTCGACGCCCAAGACCTGCGCCAGCGTGTTGCGCGTGTCCTGCGGATCCTGAACGCAGCCCCAGCATTCGAGTGTGTCGTCGGTCCAGCGTGCGGTGCCGGACGGCGGCTCCATAGGAGACTGCGTCAGGTGAGGTGCGTAATACTCGGCGCTGACAGTTGTGGCGGCTTTGGCCATGTCAGCGGCCACGTCTCCGCGTGAGCGCCTGACCGTGCCCTTGCGACGCGAGGACTCTTTCAAAGCCTCGCCATAGGTTTCGGAATCATAACCAGCATTCGGGCCGTCGCCCCATGCAACCTTAAGAGCCCGGCGGCCCTGGATGGCGGCCCATGTATCCTTGGCGATGACGGCGATGCCGCCCATTGGCTGAAACAGTGCAGGGGCCTTGGGGGCGGGCAGGCGGACCGTGCGCAGGACGCCGGGCACTTCGAGCGCAGCGCTGTCATCGACCGCACCGACTTTGCCAAATACCTGAGGCGGCCGCGCGATCACGGCGTAGACCATGTCCGGCACATCGACATCGATCCCGAATTGCCCTTCGCCGCGCGTGATCATGGGAATGGTCAGCGAAGAGACTTCCTTGCCGATTAAGCGCCAGTCTTCGGGCTTTTTCATTGTGATGGCGTCTTCAGCCGGCACAGGCAACTTGGCAGCCAGCTCAGCCAGATTGCCGTAAGAGAGCGTCTCGCCGCTCTTATTGTTGCGGATCAAACCAGCGTCAGCGGTACAGTCCGCAGCGTCGACTTTCCAGAACATCGCCGCTGCCTCGGTCAGCATGTGGCGCATCGCTGCGCCGGCGACCCGCAGACGATGGAAGTTGTAGCGTACTGAACGCGATCCGTCAGTGTTCTGATCGCCGTAGCGCTCGTGACCTTCGGCTTGAACGATCTCGACCGAATTCCAGTCTGCTTCCAGTTCATCGGCAACGATCTGCGCCATCGAGGTCCAGACCTGCTGACCCATTTCAGAGCGGTGGCAGGTGATCTTGACGGCGCCGTTGTCCTCAATCGCAATCCACAGCGAAGGCGTCGCATCGCCGCCAGCAACTTCGGTCAGCGGGCTGGGGCCCGCATCGCCGAGATTGAAGGCGTCGGCGTCAACGTCAGGTTCGACATAGGTGTTGCAGCCAGCAAGCGAGACGCTGAGGACAAACAGCCCGGTGCCGCCCAGCATGGCGCGGCGGCTTACATTGGTGAGCGAGGCCTTTTGTTCGCCCGACGATCCACTGGGATCGTTCTTCGGAATGATGCCGATATCGTGAAGAAACATAAGGCCCTTCTCCTGACTTTAAGACTTAGCTCTTGGCTTACTCGGTTTCGCTCTCGACTGTAGCAGGTGTCCACCAATTGATCGACTCAACGTCGTGAGCTGACGTCCAGATACCTTTGGGGGAATAGCGGATTGCGCCGCTCCCCTCGGGTCGGCCAACGCGCGCGAGAATTTCGGTGGTTTCCGCATCGATCACAACAAAGGTCTGATCCTCGGTCGTGCGCAGCCAGACCTTGCCATCGGCCACATCGATATCGCCGTAAAGCAGTGAGTCACCCACCTTGGTCCGTGCAACCACTTCCATGGTCTCTGGATCGACCTTGGCGACAGTCCCGTCGCCTTGCTCCTGCACCCACACAGCGCCTTCGCCAGCGGTAAGGAAACCGGGCTGCTTGCCAAGCTTGACCGAGCCGGTGACTTCGTTGGTTTCAGGATCGATGCGCTGGAGCAGATTTTCCTCGCTCGCGACCGCCCAAAGTTTGTCCATGCCAAAGGCGAGGAAGAAGGTTCCCGGCACCACTTTGACGGTTGCAACCGTTTCATTGGTCAGCGGATCAACGCGTGTGATTGTGCCTTCCGCATCGGTCGGAACCCAGACCGAGCCTGCCCCGGAGACGACATTCGTCTCGCCGCGCGGCTCGGCAAGGCCGGTGTCGAGAATGGCGTCAATCTCAGCCGTTTCGGCGTTGATTTTGTAAACCTTGAGCTCCGGGCAGCTCGCTTGCCAGATAAAACCTTCCGCAAGCGCCATGGTCCCGCACGGGCGTGGCATTTCAACGGTCGCCACACGTCCTTCCGTAGACCACTTTTCGACCATCCCTTCCTCGCGAGATGTGGCGTTGGTGGCCCAAACTGCGTCGCCGTCAATCACCAGAAAGTCGACGAAGCCGGGGACCTCGATGACCTTTTCGTCAAAGGCAAGCTTACCCGGATCGGGTGGCGGCGGCTCAGAGGCACAGCCAGCAAGGGCAAGGAGCGACGCACAAAGCGACGCAAAACGTGCAGGGGCGGACATGGTCTTCATCAATTAAACTCCCGTACGGCACCACCGCAAATGCGGCGATAGACGGCCTTTGCTGCTCACCCTCCCAGGCGTTCATCTTTCGGAGCGATGCCTGTGCTCACGCTTAATGCGCAACATATCGATAATACCATGGGTGACAACGGTAATAATTTTGCGATGGACACGAGTTGCAAATACGGCAATGTTGCAAGTGCGAAAGGAATTCGATTCATGATCACCGGACTGCGCCGCCTCGCTCAGATGGCAGCTTTGACTTTTGCCTTTGCCTTGGCGTCCTGCTCAGGCGCCAGTGAAGAGCCCGCTGCGGAGCGCACGACGTTCAATATCGGTTGGTCGATCTATGCGGGCTGGATGCCGTGGCCCTATGCCGATCAGTCCGGGATCGTTGCCAAGTGGGAAGAGAAATACGGGATCGAGATCAACTTCGTTCAGGTGAACGACTATGTTGAATCGGTGAACCAGTACACCGCTGGTCAGCTTGATGGCGTAACCGTGGCCAATATGGATGCGCTCACCATTCCCGCTGCCGGGGGCAAGGACACAAGCGCAATCATCGTTGGCGATTATTCCAACGGCAATGATGGCATCCTGCTCAAGGGTTCTGACAGCGTCGCGACTCTTAAGGGCAAGTCGATCAATCTGGTTGAGCTTTCGGTGTCACATTATCTGCTTGCCCGCGCGCTGGAAGGCGCGGATCTGGCGATGACCGATGTCAACACTGTCAACACGTCCGACGCCGACATTGCTGGCGCGTTTACTTCCTCTGATGTGACCGCGGCCGTGGCATGGAACCCGCAGCTGACCACGATGAAGCAAGTGGACGGCGCGAACCTGATCTTCAGTTCAGCTGACATTCCAGGTGAGATCGTCGATCTGCTGGTGGTCGACACCGCTTTGGTCAAGGCCAATCCAAAACTGGGCAAAGCGCTGGCCGGTATCTGGTATGAGACGATGGCCGTGATGCAGCAGGACAGCGAAGAGGGGCAGGCCGCTCGCGCTGCGATGGCAAAGCTTGCCGGTGCGACAACCGAAATGTTCGAAGAGCAATTGGCAACCACCTATCTCTATGCCGAACCGGCGGCAGCCGTGGCTGCAACTTCGGATGCGGCGATGGTTGAGACGATGACGCGCGTTCGCGATTTTAGCTACTCGCAGGGACTTTTTGGCCAGGGCGCTGATGCTGATGCTATCGGAATGGAGTTTCCCGGAGGCAAGACCTTGGGTGATGCCAATAACATCACGCTGCGTTTTGATGCGTCTTTCATGCAGATGGCTGCCGACGGCGAGCTTTAAGTTGCGCAAGGCTCCTGAGAGCCTGATACTGATTGGAGAATAATGGGCTGGCTGAAGAGCCAATCTTGGAAAGGCAACAAGGCTCTTTTGGGCCTTTTGCCGATCCTTGTGCTCATCATCGTTTACCTGATCGTTGCGGCGGATCGCAACGCGATCAATCCTGCTGAAAAGATCACACCTCTTCCCAGCGCCATGGTGGAGGCGATGTGGGGTCTGGTGTTCGAAAAGGACCAACTCTCCGGGCGCTATCTGTTCTGGTCAGACACGTTTGCCAGCCTGCAACGGCTTGGGCTGGGGCTGGCTATCTCAACCTTCACCGCGCTGGTCGTGGGTTTGCTGTTGGGCGTCATACCGACCTTCCGCGCCACATTCGGGATGACCGTAACAAGCATTGCCGTCATCCCGCCAATTGCCCTTCTGCCGATCCTCTTCATTGTCTTTGGACTTGGAGAGACGGCCAAGGTGGCTCTGATCGTGATCGGCATTGCGCCCTTTATGGTCCGTGATCTTGGCGCTTACATAGCATCTTTGCCGGGTGAGCAAATTGTGAAGGCTCAGACACTGGGCGCGAGCACCTGGCAGTTGATGCTGAGGTTCGCCTTGCCTCAAGCCATGCCGCGACTGATCCAGAGCTTGCGACTGTCGCTAGGACCGGCCTGGGTGTTCCTGATCTCAGCCGAAGCGATCGCGTCCGATATCGGCCTTGGTTATCGCATCTTCCTTGTCCGCCGTTATCTCGCGATGGATGTGATCCTGCCCTATGTGGCCTGGATCGCCATTCTTGCGGCCCTTATCGACTGGTTGCTTTCCATGAGCAGCAAGCGGCTTTACCCCTGGGCGCATGGAGAAAGCCATTGAGCGCGGCTCTCTCCTTGCGCAATGTCTGGGTTGAGTATGGCGATAAGGTCGTGCTCGAACGGATCAATCTCGACATTGACGATGGCGCCTTTGTGTCAGTCGTGGGCCCGTCGGGAGCGGGCAAGAGCAGCCTTCTCAAGCTTGTCCTTGGTCAGGCAGCGCCCTCGCGCGGTTCGATCACACTCGACGCAGAACCGCTGCCGCCCAAATGCACGCCCGATCGCGGCGTGGTGTTTCAGCGCTATTCGGTGTTCTCGCATCTGACAGTGCTTGGCAACACGATCTTCGGTCTTGAGTGCGAGCAAGCGCCGATTACGGGGCGGCTGTTTGGAGCCAAGCGCAGAGCCGCTGCCGAAACCGCGCGCGAAATGCTCGAAGGGGTCGGTTTGGGCGACGCGCTTGATCTCTATCCGGCAGAGATGTCTGGCGGGATGCAACAGCGCCTCGCCATTGCGCAGGCGCTGATCAAGCGGCCACGCATCCTGCTGCTCGACGAACCCTTTGGAGCGCTGGACCCGGGCATTCGGGCAGACATGCATGCTCTGATCACCAAGCTATGGCGCGAACGCTCGCTCACAATCCTGATGGTCACGCACGATATTCAGGAGGCGTTCTCGCTTGGCACGCGCGTCCTTACGTTGGATAAGTCGCGGGTCGACCCTCACGCGCCCCACCGTTTTGGCGCGACGGTCGTCTATGACTTGTCGCTGGACCGAAAGATCGCCCGAGAAGCAGAAATCGCTGCCACGACCGAAATGGATTCCGACGCTGGTATTACGATTGACGAAGTAAGTAATAAATGAGAGTGATGATCTAATGGCGACTGACCCAACCAGCCTTGCCCGACTTAGCATGAGTCTGCCTTCCGAATTGCTCCAGCATCTTGATGCGATGGTGGAGGAGCGGGAGATGCCCTCGCGCTCGCAACTCATTGCCCAACTCATTCGCCATGCTGTCGCGGAGCATCAGGCGCTTGTCCGTCCCGAGGAGATGCTGGCAGGCACAGTAACACTGGTTTACCGCGGCGATCAGGGGAGCGTGCGCCAGCAACTTGCGACCAAGCAGCAGCACTTCCTCAAAGAAGTCATCTCCTCGCAGCACGTCTTCCTCGAAAACGATCAATCGCTTGAGGTTCTGCTGGTTCAGGGTCCGGCGAAGCGGCTCGAAGAGCTGTGCGACACTCTGCGCAGCATTCGCGGCGTCAAGCAATTGCAGTTGGTAACCACGACCTCGCTTCTGCCGCCTTTGCATGAGCAAGGCGAAGATGACAGTGATGCTCGCAAAGGAGTGGCCGCGTGACGGGTAAGCTTGGAGATCCTTTGGCCGCGCGCGATCATGCGCGATCAATGGAGGGCACAGTTGTCGAAGCCATGCCCAAATTGCCTCCAGTTGCTCAGGACTTGCCCGAAGGCGTCTCCAGCGATGACATCCTGTGGGAAGAGACAATTGCGGCAGGCGGGTATAGCGCGCGCAAGCTAAAGCGGGGCGCGCGCCTCCGGCTCATCGATACGCAAGGGGATGCCTGCGCCTCGCTCATGGTCTTCAATGCCGACATGCCCACCGAGCGGCTGAACGTGGCGGACACAGTCAAGGTCCAGTGGAACGCCTATCTCGAAGCGGGCAAGCTTTTGCTGTCAGATATGGGCCGCGTGCTTTTAAGCATTCTTGAGGATGGCGCGCAGACGCATGATGCCTTTTGCGGCACGTCGAACGCTGCCACCAATGCTGCCAAATATGGCGAGGGTCGCAATTCAGGCGCGTTTCCCAATGGCCGGGATCGGCTATTGCTAGGCGCGGCAAAATTTGGCCTTGGGCGGCGCGATGTCCACCCTTGCATCAACCTTTTCAAAGGCACCCGAATCGAAGCTGATGGCGCGGTGACGCCGATTGTCGGGCCTTTTGGCGGTGGGCGCAGCGTAGTCTTGCGCGCCGAGATGGACGTGATCGTGGTGATCGCCAATTGCCCGCACGTGCTCGACCCGCGAACCGAATATTCGGTGGCGCCGCTGCGAGCGACTGCTTGGCGCGGCCCTGTCACCCCAAATGACGATGCCGTGCGCAATGCGACGCCTGAGGGGCTGCGCGCTTTTCTCAATTCCGAAGACTATTTCCGCCTTTAGGAAGGACCGCTTTTCGCGATGAGCACTCCCGATCCCACAAACGGCCTGTCTGGCGAGATCGTCCATGACGAGATTGTGCCCGCGCGCGCGCCTTGGCTCTATCACATCACGAAAGGTCAGTCGCTTCGCATAGTCGATATGGAAGGCAATCAGGCGGTCGATTTCCTCCTTTACTCCACCGCCGACGATGCCGAGCGTTACAGCGCACAAGACACGATTGCGGCGCAAGGCAATATCTTCCTGCGCGAAGGGTCAGTGATCCGGTCTAACGAAGGCAATCCCATGCTGACGGTGACGGGTACATCGGTTGACTACCATGACACTATTGGCGGCGCTTGTTCGTGCGAGTCCAACACGCTTCGTTATGGCCATCACACCAAGGCGCAGCATGCCTGTGTCGACAATTTCCTTGAAGCCAATCTCACCGAAGGGCGCGGCAAGCGCGACATGGTCTCTAACATCAATTTCTTCATGAATGTGCCTGTGATGCAGGATGGTTCGCTTGGGATCGTCGATGGCATTTCTGCACCCGGCTTGTTGGTCGATCTGCGCGCTGAGATGGATGTGACCGTCGTTGTCTCCAATTGCCCGCAGATCAACAATCCGTGCAACGGCTTTAATCCCACGCCAGTGCGGATGATCATTACTAAATGAGTACAGATACGGTCCTTATCGCGAACCGCGGGGCGATTGCGACGCGGATCATCCGGACGCTCAAGACAATGGGTTTGCGCTCGGTTGCGATCTATTCGGAGGCTGATGCAGGATCGCTGCATGTGGCGCGGGCGGATGAGGTTGTTTGCGTGGGACCGGCTCCAGCGGCTGAAAGCTATCTCAATATCGAAGCCATTATCGCCGCGGCCAAGGCAACTGGCGCAGGGCTGATCCATCCGGGCTATGGCTTTCTGGCGGAGAATTCCGAATTTGCCGAGGCCTGCGCCGCCAATGGCATTGGCTTTATCGGGCCGACGCCCGACAACATTCGCACCTTCGGGCTCAAGCACTCCGCGCGCAGCCTCGCAGAGGCCAATGGCGTCCCCCTTGCACCGGGCACTGGCCTGCTAACGGACGCAGAGGAAGCAGCACAAGCGGCGGCTGAGATCGGCTACCCCATCATGCTCAAGGCGACCGCTGGCGGCGGTGGCATCGGCATGCGCATTTGCGAGGATGAGGCAGCAGTGCGGGAGAGCTTTGAAAGCGTCGCGCGGCTGGGCAAGGGCAATTTTGGCGATGCAGGTGTATTCTTGGAGCGCTTTATCGCCGAGGCGCGCCATATCGAAGTGCAGATATTCGGTGATGGGCAGGGCGGTATCATGCCGCTGGGTGAGCGCGACTGTTCGCTCCAGCGCCGCAACCAGAAGGTCGTCGAAGAAGCGCCTGCACCTGCGCTTTCACAGGAAGTACGCGAAGGTTTGATTGCCGCGGCCGTGCGTCTGGGCGAGGCGGCGAACTATCGTTCGGCGGGCACGGTGGAATTCCTGTTCGATGCCAAGACGCAGGAATATTTCTTCCTCGAAATGAACACGCGGCTTCAGGTCGAACATGGTGTCACCGAAGAGGTGATGGGGATCGACATTGTCGAGTGGATGATCCGCGGCGCATGCGATGATTTTACCATGCTCAATTGCGAGCCGCCGACGCCCAATGGGCACTCAGTGCAGGTGCGCCTCTATGCCGAAGACCCGGCGCTCGACTACCGGCCCACCAGCGGCACAATCACCGACTTGCACTTCCCAGAGAATATCCGCGCGGACACATGGTGCGAGCCCGGCAGCGAGGTGAGCGCTTGGTACGATCCCATGATCGGCAAACTGATCACCCATGCAGCAACGCGCGAAGCGGCGATTGCAGCGATGCAGGATGCGCTTGCTGAGAGCCGGATTGGCGGGATCGAGACCAATCTGCGCTGGCTGCGCGATGTGGTAAGCGATGCGGATTTTGGCGCGGGTCAGGTCCACACCAAATTGCTTGCTGGGATTGAATATGCACCCACTAGCGTGCGTGTCATTTCAGGCGGTACTGCGACTTCGGTGCAGGATTGGCCAGGGCGGCAGGGCTTGTGGGATGTTGGTGTTCCACCTTCGGGGCCAATGGATGACTGCTCCTTCAGGCGGGGCAATCGTGTGCTCGGCAATCCTGATGGCACCGCTGGCCTCGAAGTGACGTTCACCGGCCCCACGCTCACCTTCAATAGCGCTGCGCGTATTTGTCTGACAGGCGCAGACTTCGCGGCGAAGCTTGATGGCGAGCCGGTGCTTCGCGGCATGCCTATTGATGTTGCAGCGGGACAGACGCTGGCCATGGGCCGAGTGTCGGGCGGAGGCGTTCGCGGTTATATCCTGTTTGCCGGCGGGCTCGACATTCCCTCCTATCTCGGCAGCCAGAGCACTTTTGCGCTGGGTCAGTTTGGCGGACATGCAGCGCGGTGTCTGGTTGCGGGCGATACGCTGCACTTCGCAGGCGACGCTGTTGGGGAGGCTCAAGCACCGGAGGCCGAGCAGAACTTCACCGACAGCTGGACCATCCGCGTGATGTACGGTCCGCATGGTGCACCCGACTTCTTCACCGATGAGGATGTCGCAACGATCCTCGATGCGGAATGGAAAATCCATTACAATTCGAACCGCACAGGTGTGCGGCTCGTCGGCCCAAAGCCGCAATGGGCGCGCAAGGATGGCGGCGAAGCGGGGCTTCACCCCAGCAATATCCACGATAACCCCTATGCCATCGGCGCGGTCGACTTCACCGGCGATATGCCAATCATTCTTGGCCCCGATGGCCCATCACTAGGCGGCTTTGTCTGCCCCTTTGTCGTCATTGCAGAAGATCGCTGGAAGATCGGACAGTTGGCGCCGGGCAATCGGGTGAAGTTTGTGCCCGTCGATGTGGGCGGTCAGGTGGCGAGCGCGATTCCCGACCTCTCCCCGATCCTGCACCAGGCCGAGCAAGAAGGCACGCGCCCGCGCACAGTCTATCGCCAGCAAGGGGATCGCAACATCCTCGTCGAATACGGCCCCATCGTGCTCGACATCGAATTGCGCATTCGCATTCACGCGCTGATGAGCGAGCTTAAGCAGCAGGCGATTGAGGGCGTGATCGACATCGTTCCCGGCATTCGCTCGCTTCAGCTGCACTTTGACGGTGACACACTGGATCAGAAAGGTGCCTTAGAGGCGCTGATCGCAGCTGAAGAGAAGCTGGGCGACCTCGCAGACTTCCGAATCCCATCGCGCATCGTCCACTTGCCTTTGAGCTGGCAGGACCCGGCGACGGTTGAGACGATCGAGAAGTATATGGGCGCGGTGCGCGATGATGCGCCTTGGTGCCCCGACAATATTGAGTTCATCCGCCGCATTAATGGGCTTGAAGACCAGCAGGCGGTTGAAGACGTGATCTTCAACGCCAGCTACCTCGTGATGGGGCTGGGCGATGTCTATCTGGGCGCGCCTGTCGCAACGCCCGTTGATCCGCGCCATCGTCTCGTCACCACAAAATACAACCCTGCGCGTACCTGGACCCCGCCCAATGTCGTCGGAATTGGCGGTGCCTATATGTGTATCTATGGCATGGAAGGGCCGGGCGGCTATCAGCTGTTTGGCCGCACGATTCAGGTTTGGAACACCTATCGCCAGACCGATGCCTTCATCGAAGGCAAGCCATGGCTCTTGCGCTTCTTTGACCAGATCCGCTTTTTCGAAGTGACGCCAGACGAGCTGGTCGAATGGCGGCGCGATTTCTATTCCGGACGGCGTTCGATCCAGATTGAGGAATCCGAGTTCAGCCTTGCCGAGCACCGCGCCTTTCTTGAAGAAAACGCCGCTGCGATTGAAGCCTATCAGAGCACCCGGCAAGCCGCCTTTGATGCCGAACGCGCTCAGTGGGAGGCAAGCGGCGAGTTCGACCGTGTCTCTGCGCTGACCGATGAAGCGCAAGGCGCGTCCGACGCTCCCGCAATCGAGATACCCGAAGGCACACAATTGGTCGAAGCGCCCTTTGGCGGCAGCGTCTGGAAGCTCTTAGTGAAAGAAGGCGAGCATGTTGAAGAGGGCCAGACCATCGCCGTGATCGAAGCCATGAAGATGGAAAGTCCGCTTGAAAGCCCGGCCAGCGGCACGGTTGAGACGCTCTATATCAAGGAGCGCCAGCCAGTGGAGCCGGGTGCGGCCATGCTGGCTTTGAGGACCGAGGCATGAGCGCGCTTGAGCGTTTGAGCACTTCGGCCATCGCGGCTGCGGTTGCCGAAGGTGAAACGACCGCTCTCGCCGTGGCCGAGGATGTCCTCGCACGATTGGCTGTCTATGACGCTGTGCAACCGCAAGTCTGGATCAGCCGCGCTGCGCCTGAGGCTATTCTGGAAGCTGCGCGCAAGGTCGATGCGCGCGTCGGCGCGGGTGAAGTGCTGCCGCTCGCGGGTGTTCCCTTTGCCGTGAAGGATAATATCGACGTTGCGGGATTGGATACGACCGCTGCCTGCCCCGCCTTTGCCTACTCGCCAAAGACTTCCGCGCCGGTGGTCGAGGCGCTTCTGGCAGCAGGCGCGATTTGCATTGGCAAGACCAATCTCGATCAGTTCGCCACCGGCCTAGTCGGCACGCGCAGCCCCTTTGGTATTCCGGCCAACGCCTATAATCGCGCTTTTGTGAGCGGGGGATCAAGCTCAGGTTCGGCCATCGCAACGGCCGCCGGACTGGTTGGCTTCGCTCTGGGCACCGACACCGCAGGGTCAGGCCGGGTGCCCGCCGCATTCAACCACCTGATCGGGCTAAAACCCACAAAGGGCCGCTGGAGCACGTCAGGCCTTATCCCCGCTTGCCGCTCGATCGATTGCATCACCGTTTTCACGGATGGGATCGAAGATGCGCGGCTTGTTGACCAAGTCATTGCCGGGTTTGATGAGAGCGACCCCTATTCGAGGCCGCTCGAAAACATCCCTCTGTCGCCCAAGCGCATCGGTGTGCCGCGCCCCGATCAGCGCGCCTTCTTTGGCGATACGGCTTCTGAATATTTCTATGATCGCGCGCTGGAGGTCCTTTCCAAGAGCGCCGAATTGGTCGAGCTCGACATCAGCTTTCTCGATAAGGCCGCGACGTTGCTTTACAACGGCCCGTGGGTAGCCGAGCGCACCGCTGCCCTTGAAGAATTGCTGCTTGCCAATCCCGAAGCCATTGACCCTACAGTGCGCGAAGTCGTCGAACCCGGCCTGAACATTAGCGCCGTCGAGACCTTTCGCGGTATCTATCGGATGGCCGATTACAAGCGGCAGGCCGATCAGATGTGGCATAGCGTTGATGCGCTCGCGTTCCCCACCACTGGCACGACCTACCGCATTCGCGAACTGGCCGAGGCCCCTGTCGCGCTCAACAGCCATTTTGGCAAATACACCAACTTCGTGAACCTGCTCGACATGGCCGCGCTCGCAGTCCCTGCCGGAGCGCGCGATGATGGAACCGGCTTTGGCATTACGCTGATCGGACCGGCGCATAGCGATCACGGACTGTTGGACTTTGCAAAGACCTATCTCGAAGAAGCGCAATTGCCTGCGCCACCGCCGCTTGATCTGGAGGGAAAATTGGACACTGTAAAACTGGCCGTAGTTGGCGCTCACCTGAAAGACATGCCGCTTCACTGGCAACTCACCTCGCGCGATGCGGCGTTCGTGGGCGCATTCGAGACCGAACCGACCTATCGTTTGTATGCCATCGCTAACAGCGTTCCGCCCAAGCCGGCTTTGGTCCACAGCGAAGATGGTGCCGCCATCAAGGTGGAGGTGTACGAATTGGGCATGGCGGAATTTGGCAGTTTCACCGCCGAAGTGCCTGCGCCGCTCGCGATTGGAAATGTCACGCTGTCAGACGGATCAAGTGTGAAGGGTTTTGTCGCAGAATCGCGGGCCACAATCGGAGCTGAGGACATAACCGAGCTTGGAGGCTGGCGCGCTTATATCGAAAGAACCTGACGGCGTAATTTAGTTACGTTAGTGCGTCAAAACTGCAACAAAAAGTCAGTCCTTCGTCGAAACCCAGCAATGTTACTCTTGACCCAATCGTTATTATCGATACCCCTTACCCAGCAGTAAAAAGAAAAATTGCACATGGGATAGGGTTAAGAGCGTTTGGTCGGTTTTCCGGCCAAGGCGCACACGTGTCTCAGGCTTTTGGCCTTGTTTATCTGGGGTAGCAACATGGCTGGTGTGCAGGTTGGTAATCGAATTATCGGGGCAGATTCTCCCGTCACCGTAGGGTGGGAAAATATCGGCAAAGTCGAAGGCGGCCCGATCAAGCAGTTCGTTTTTACGTGGTTCCAGCCCTTTTGCCTGTTTGCCATGCTGGCCTTCGTTTACTGGGGCCCGGATTGGCTGGTCGTTTTCTCGACGCTGTTCATGATCCGGCTCGGTTTCCGCATCCTTTTGTTGAGCCTCGAATGGGTCAATCCGCGCTATGACAGCTGGAGATTGACGTGGAAGGAATTCGCGACCGACGTCTTCTATGTCTCAATGGGCTACACCGTCCTGCGCATGGCCAACTCCTACATCGGTGACGGTGTGATGATCGAGGCAATCCAGGGCTGGTTTAGTTGGGAAAGTTTCGCGTGGTTCACCGGCCTCCCGCTGCTAGTTCAGGCGCTAGCGATCTCGCTGATCTTTGAGTTCGGCCAGTACTGGATGCATCGCGGCATGCACAACTGGTACCCGCTATGGCTGACGCACGCACCGCACCACTACATAACGCAGCTCAACATCAACAAGGGTGCCGTCGGCCATCCGATTGAGCTGTTCCTGATTGGCCTGGGGATTGGCGGCTTCTTCGATTTCCTCCCCCGTGCCTTCCTTCTGGCGGGCGCGATCGGGATGACCGTAGGCGTTTATCAGCACATCAATGTGCGCTTCAATACACCGGCCTGGTGGCGCTACATCTTCAACACGGTGGAGCATCACAGCGTGCACCACTCACGCGATTACGAAGCCACGCGCAGCAATTTTGGTGCAAACTGGATTATCTTCGATCGCATGTTCGGCACATGCGTTGACGGCGAAGCAGAACTGCTCGGCATGGATGGCGGACGCCGGATGGATATCGGTAAGACGATGCTCTTCCCCTTCACTGAAGGAATGAAGTCCTACAAGGCGGCGTCAGAGCGGATGAAAGCCGCCGGAACGCCAGGTCAACAACAACAAGAGCCAGCCGAGTAAACGGCACGGCGCAGCCCAGCCAACGACGCTGGGCTTTTTTGAGAGGTGAGATTTCTTGACCTGCCAAGGTGGGAACTGGGAAGTTTTGCCTCCTAATGGAGACCTGTGAACGAATGCGATTGCGAGTGCCCTTGATTGACCGGATCTGGCGAGTGAACAGCTCGCTTGCGCTGGAAGAGTCGTTGAGCGCGCAAGAGGCGTTCGACAGGCTCGACCCGCTGCTCGATCAGCAGGGAACCGATTACACCGTTGACGGCGACACGCTTGAATACGTCAAAACCAACCCTGCCGCTCAGGACAAATTAGCCACTTTCACCAGCGGCAATCTCAAAGTGGTGCAGGCCGATGGGTCGACCCGCCTTGATTACGAGGTCGCCAGCACCTCTCTGTTCCTGTGCTTCCTGGCGCCCCTTGCCTTCATAGCTTTCGGCCAATTCGCGTATCTGATCAACGAGTTGGAAAAGCCAGCTCTTCTGGCTGAGCTCGAAGAAGAGAAAAAGAAAGAGGAGGAAGAGGGCAAGTCAGAGGACGAGGAGGTTATCGAACTTCACTGGATCGACAAGCTCCTTGGCGCGCCTGAACCCAAGCAGCCGGGTGAAGAAGACGAGGAAGAAAAGAGCCGCGACGGCGAGGAAGGGCGCGAAGGCGAAGATGAGGAAGAGGACGTGGGCAACCACTCACCGACTACCGCCTATGTCTTCGCTGGCATTTTCTTCGCGATCTACCTCGTGGGCCGCATCCTTGAGCCTTACCTGCTCAAGCGCACATTCCGCGCCTTTCTGACACGCTCGCAAGAATATGAAATCATTAAAGAAAATAACGAAATGGAAGCGGGCGCCAAGCTCGCTCCACTGGGGGGAGGAACCAAGGAATCATGAAACCCAAACGAGAAATAAGGGGGTAGCAATGAACTACGACACTAAATCCTACGGCCGCGCGAGGCTGCTGGCGGCATCTTTGCTGTCGGCATCAAGCATCGCTTTAATGACTGTACCGGCGCATGCGCAAGACTCCATTACGACGGAAGACGAGCCTGCCGAAGAAGAAGAACGGATCGTTGTTACCGGTTCGCGCATTGCAGTTGATTCGACCACCTCGCTCGAAAGCCCGGTTCAGGTCATCACCGCTGAACAGTTCAAACAGGCGGGCGAGATTGACATCACGCAAACGTTGCGCGAACTCCCGGCGCTCCAAGGTTCGGACCCCGCCACGCTCGACAGCGCACAGGGCTTCGCCATTTCGGGCGCCAGCACGCTGAACCTGCGCCAACTGGGCTCGAACCGGACGCTTGTTCTCCAAGACGGCCGCCGCCACGTTCCCGGTATCGCTGGTACCGCCAACGTTGATGTCGGTTCCATTCCTTCGGCGCTGATCTCGGAAGTTCAGGTCCTGACCGGCGGCGCTTCGTCGGTCTACGGTGCGGACGCTGTTTCAGGTGTGGTCAACTACATCACGCGTACCGGCCGCGATTTCGATGGTATCGAATACCGGCTGCAAACGGGCATTAGCGGCCAGGGCGATTCTGAAGAAGTCTTTGGGTCGATCGCCGGTGGCGGCACTTTCGAAGATAGTCGCGGTAGTGCCGTGTTTGCGGTTGAATACTCGCACAGCACGGCGATCTTGAATGGAGATCGCGACTTTGGCTCCGGGGATGGCAACTTCGTATTCCGGCAGAGCGATGAAATTCTGAACAATGCTCTTGGCCTTGATCCAGACGCTCGAAACGCGCTTATTCAAAACCCGACGCTACCCGTGTCGAGCACGAACGCCATTATTGCTGTTGGCGGTTTCCCGTTTGATCGGCTGGCTTTTGGCCCTCAGGTTGCCGTCGACTTTGATCCTGCGACAAGCACCGTTCCAAACCTTGATGGGACTGATATTCCCATTCTGCAGATCATTGATCCGGAGACTGGGGAATTGCGCGCTTACAATCCCGGTATTTCCGCCAGCGCGTTTAACGCAATCGGCGGGGATGGTATTCCGAGCAATCCAGCAAGTCTGACACTTATTCCCGAGCAAACCCGTATTGTTGCGGCGAGCGCAGTTGACTACGAAATCACAAACACGATCACGCTGTTTGCGGACGCAAAGTTCGCTTATGTCGAAACAACCGATACGAACGGTATTCCGTTTACCGATGACCTCATCTTCCAATCGGATAACCCGTTTGCTCCGCCGGAACTGCAATCTCAGTTCGTTGAAACGGGGGCGTCGTTTGCCGGTGTGGCACTGGACAACCTTGGCTCAGACATTGGCCGCGGTGATGACATCGAGCGCTCGACCATTCGTGCATCGGGTGGACTTCGCTGGGAAGCGCCCGAAAGCAATGTCAGCTTCGAAGCGAGCTACACTTGGGGGCGTACGCAGGTCGACCAGACGCTGCGCAATCGCCGGATCAATGATCGCTACTTTACCGCGTTCGACGCTGTCGCTTTGACCGAGGCGAATATTGACGGCACGGATCCGATCTTCAACTTTACCGACGGCTCGGGCACTCTCAACGCCGTGCGGAACGGCCAGGAAATCCAGATCACGTCAGGAGATGCGCAGGTGGGCGATATCGTCTGCCGCGCGGAAGTGACAGGGCTTCCTTCGCCTTCGAATGCGCCGTTCCTCGTCGGAGGTCCGCCGATTTATGCGGACGGAGTGGAAATCAACGGTGTTGACGTAAGCGGCCAGACCCGGCCGGTAACCTTCCAGATCGGCGATGGATCCTGCGCGCCGCTCAACCTGCTTAATCCAACCGATTTCGGCCAAGCTGCTCTCGACTTTGCGTTCCTTGATCTCAAGCGCGATACGGTGATCGAACAGCAGCAATTCCTGGCTGTCCTGGCGGGGGATACCGAACATCTGTTTGAACTGCCTGGCGGTCCGGTTGGCTTTGCGGCTGGCTTCGAATGGCGCCGCGACGATTCGCAGTTCACGCGTGATAGCCTTGAATCGATCGAAGCTCGGGTGATTGAGAACGTCAATGCACCCCTGTTTGATTCGCCGAATCCTCCGGGACAAGGCATTCGCGTTTGGGAGCTCTTTGGTGAGGTCCGTCTCCCAATCCTTGGGGACATGCCCTTTGTCGAAAACTTCGAGGTTACGGCCGCCGGTCGTTATTCGGATTACAACACAATCGGCACCACCGAGACCTATTCATTCGGTGCGCAGTATAGCCCAGTTGAATGGTTCACTTTGCGCGGTACCTTGTCTCGCGCGGTCCGTGCGCCCAATATCGGTGAGCTGTTCGCTCCTCAGGGCATTGCCACAATTGGCGTGAACGCAGACCCATGCGATGATGGTAACATCAACGATGGTACGGCGAACCGTGCAGCTAACTGCGCGCTGTTTGTTGTGGATGGGTTTAGTTCAGATGACTTTCTTACGGCGTTCTCGACCGGGACGAGCGGGGGTAACCCGAACCTTACCGAAGAAACATCGGACAGCTTAACCATTGGTGGTGTCTTCAATCCGAGCGGTCTTTTCGGCGGTGCGCTCGATAACCTCGTTGTGATCGTCGACTATTACGACATCGAAATCGAGGATGCCGTTGGGACTTTGACCGGGGCCCAGATCGCCGCAGCCTGCGTCGACCTGCCGGATATCAACAACCAGTTCTGCGATGCGATTGAGCGCGATCCAAATCGCGGTGGCGCGATTGTTGGGTTTACGTCGGGCAACATCAACCTCTCCTTGCTTCGTGCTCGTGGGATTGACTTCGAGACGCGCTACTCCTTCGATGCGCCTTTCGGTGGCGGTGACTATGGCACCTTCACTCTGTCAGCCGCTGGAACGCGCTTCCTGGAGCGTTTCACGGAAAGCGATCCGATCATTCAGCAGACGATTGCCGACGAGACCGATCCGCTTCAGCAGGAACTGTTGATCGCTGACCAGGCCACACAGAGCGATCTGCTGGGAGTGCTTGGTAACCCGGAATGGATCGTCAACTTTGGCCTCAACTGGAACTTTGATCGGTTTAACATTGGTTGGAGAACGCGTTTCGAAAGCTCCACTTTGCGGATATCCAACGCTGCAAATACCGATGTTGAGATTGTCGGAGATGAAGTGGTCACTTCTGTGAGCGAAGACGTTGTCGATGATTCGCAACGTTACACCGGGGACGGTTTCGAGCACGACTTCAGCGTGAGCTTCGAAGCGACGGACAGCGTCCAGATCTTCGGCGGCGTGAACAACGTCTTTGACCAAGAGCCCTATCCGGGCAGCTTCTCGCGCCCATCGAGCCCGCGTGGGCGCTTTTTCTTCCTGGGCGTTTCTGGGCAATTGTAATTGGTCATCGCTCAAGACCAAGAAGTGAAATGACATAAGAGGCGCGGGCGGTTCATCCTCCCGCGTCTCTTTTCTTTTCTCGGAGTGAAACGTACAGCCTGAGGTGCAATCGGAAAAACTCGGTTTTCCGATACGCGCTGCCCTTGAAGCGGGCCAGAGGGAGCTTTAAAGCCCGCATCCCATGACCAACACATCATCTGCTCAGGCTGCGCCAGAAACCAATCTCACCGGGCGCCCCGTCATTTCCGCAACGGGGCTGTTCACTCCCGAAGAGTCGATCACCAACGAAGAGCTGGTCGCCAGCTTCAATGAGTTTGTTGATCGCCACAACGCGACCAACGCCGATGCTATTGCAGCCGGAGAGGTCGAGGCGCTCTCTCACTCATCGGTAGAGTTCATCGAGAAGGCGAGCGGGATCAAAGCCCGCCATGTGATGAGCAAGGCTCCGATCCTCGATCCTGATACAATGTGCCCGCGCATCGATGACCGTGCGAATGACGAATTGTCGATCATGGCTGAGATCGGCGTGACTGCGGCCAAACAGGCTTTGGAGCGTGCAGGGCGCTCGCCAGCAGATGTCGATGCGGTTTTGTGTGCGGCTTCGAACATGCAACGCGCTTATCCGGCGATGGCGATCGAGATTCAGCAAGCTCTCGGCATTGAGGGCTTTGGCTTTGACATGAACGTCGCGTGCTCCTCTGCCACTTTCGGTATTCAGACGGCTGCCGATTACGTCCGAGCGGGCAATGCAAAATCGGTGCTGGTTATCAGCCCGGAGATTACATCAGGACACCTCAACTGGCGTGATCGCGACAGTCACTTCATCTTCGGAGATGTTGCGACAGCTGTCCTTGTAGAGGATGCCGCAATCGCCCCTGCCAGTCATTGGGACATCCTGGGTACGAAGCTAAAGACGGTCTTCTCAAACAACATCCGCAACAATTTCGGCTTCCTCAACCGCTCTCACCCGGAAAGCGAGGGAAGCGCAGACAAGCTGTTCGTTCAGGAAGGCCGCAAGGTCTTTAAAGAGGTCGTGCCCATGGTGGCGCAGATGATCATGGAAGAAGCGGAGCGGCTCGACATCGACGCAGCCGCCATGCGCCGTATGTGGCTCCATCAAGCCAATGCCGGCATGAACCGCCTGATTGCTCACAAGGTACTGGGGCACGAGGCGAACGAGGATGAAAGCCCGACCGTGCTCGACACGTATGGCAACACGTCGAGCGCCGGATCGATTATTGCGTTCCACTTGAACAGCGATGATCTGGGCGCAGGCGACACCGGCCTTATATGCAGCTTTGGTGCGGGTTACTCAGCCGGTGCAGTGTTTGTGCGCAAAGTCGCCTGAGTTATCGACCATGCGTCCCATGCAGCGATGATCCGCTGCGACACGGCCCAGATTGCAGCCACCGCCAGCAGCGATACCAATCCATCGACTGCATAGTGGTAGGCGAGATGGACGCTGGAT
>JBCBMN010000022.1:0-27381 GCA_039822745.1 Pseudomonadota bacterium
CACGCCGCCACCAAACCTGAAGCTGCAAACGCCTTTCTGATTGCCGTTCCAACGCCCTTCAAAGGCGACAACAAAGATCCTGACCTCAGCTATATCCATGCAGCGGCTAATGCGATCGCGGGTGAAAGCGAGGCCAAGCCGGCCGCTGCAAAACCCGCCGCGCGCAAGACTGCGGCAAAACGAACGACGACGGCCAAGAAGGGATCCACGGCCCAAAAGCGCTCTACGACAAAGCGCAAGCCTGCCAAAGCATCGGCAGCTCGCATCACCGAGGAGAGCCAGTAATGGCGAGTATTCCGTACAAACTGCCCCCGACCCACCTCACTCCGATGCCGGGCAGCATCGTTGTTGATGATGAGAAGTCGCGGCGCGAATATCCGACCAATCTGGCCACCCCGCCCAATCGGCTTTGGACCTTTTCCGAAGGGCGTGCAGCCTTCGAGCTTGGTGCTTTCTATGCCATGCGGCCCATCCTCTCGACCCTGCCAAAAGGCGATGGTCATTCGGTAATGACACTGCCGGGCTTTCTGGCCACCAACAGCTCAACCATTCCGATGCGCAGCCTCCTGCGCTCTCTGGGATATGACGCGCATGGCTGGGATTCGGGCCGCAATCTGCGCGTCAACGAAGATCTGATCGACAAACTCGAAGCGCAGATAGAACGGCTCTACAGCGAAAGCGGTCGCAAAATCTCGCTCATTGGCTGGAGTCTGGGCGGTGTGCTGGCACGTGAACTTGCCAAGCTACAGCCTGACAAGATCCGCCTGGTGATGAGCCTTGGCAGCCCCATTACCGATGACCGCGCGCACACCAACGCCGCGCGCCTGTTCGAATTCTTCAACGGCGATGAGCCGGAGCGGCTGCGCGACGGTCAGTTCCGCGGGCTGGATGTTGCGCCGCCTGTGCCATCCACCTCGATCCTCACCAAGACTGACGGCATCGTCCATTGGCGCGGCAGCGTGCAGGACCCGGACAAGAATAACGGCTATCCCAGCGAAAACATCCTCGTTTACGCGAGCCATTGCGGCCTAGGCGTCAATCCCAGCGTGATGATCGCTATTGCTGATCGCCTCGCGCAGGCCGAGGGCGAATGGGAACCGTTTGAAGCGCGTCCGATGCAAAGCTGGATGTTCCCCGAACTCAAGCTCTGATCAGAAAGCAATTTCAGCACCGCAGGTGCTGCAAGTTCGACCGGGCGCTCGGAGCGCAGCAACCGCCAAGTTGCGAAAGAAAGGATCTGGCGGCCCGGATGGGTCGCCAAAATCAGAATAGCTTTCGGATATCGATCCCGACAAACCGCCCGACGGGATCAATAACGAACGGCTGGTAGTTGACCGGCGTATCACCGTTTTCATCCCTAACCGCGCGCTGACCATCAAAGACGTTGTCCATACGCAGCGAGATGCGCATGTTCTTCAGCAGCGGGCTCTTGCTGCCAGTGATCTGATCGACATTGCTGAAGACACGCAGGTTGAAAGTCAGCAGATCATCAAAGAACAGATCGCTGCTATCCGCGGTCCCCGATCCGTCTAGACGTGTCTCGCCGGTATAACGCCCTGACAAGCGGAAACCGATGCCATTGCCGAACAGGCCCGCTTCAAGACGCGAGGAGTGGCGTGGGAAACCAAAGGCTCCAGTCGCATCGCCATCCAGTTGATCAAGAACCTCGACACCCGGCGCGATCAGAATTTCATTCTGAAGCTCAATCGTGTGCGTGAGGTTGGCAAAATAGCGCCATCCACTGCGACCGCCACGTGCAAGCGGATTAAAGGCGGGCGCTGGTGGAGCACCACTTACCTGTCCAGAATCACCTGATGATGACTGGCTTTTGGCGCTCGCACAGATTCTTCCGCGCATGCGCTCAAGCGCCTCGTCCGGGATGGTTCCATCGGCGGCACGCATCCGCTCAAGGCCGAATTTGAGGAAGGCTGGATCCATGCCCGGCAGAATGGCCGAAACGTCTTCCCCGCGTTCCACCATCGCCACCAGCTTGCGCATTTCGACAAGACCGTTCTCACCGCAAAGCCGGGCCTGAATAGCGGCCATCTGCTCCGGCTGCGGTGTGGGCATGCCGGGGCGGCCCGGGCCGCCCTGCCCGTCAGGACGACCACCGGGAGGGCCACCGCGCCCACCGGGTCTGCCTTCCATCGAGCAAATGCGGTTGCGCGCCTGTTTAAGCTGCTCCTCGGTCACCTCACCATCGGTATTGGTGAGGCGTGAGAGCATGCGCTCCACCATTTGCGGAGGGAGGCCCGGAACAAGTGCGGAGACATCGCCGCCGCTCTGCGCCGTTTCCACAATCTGTTTCATCAGCGCGAGGCCGTCTTCAGCGCACAATTTCTCTCGCAGAGCCATGAAGGCCTCGGCGCGTCTGCCCGAGGGAGGTCCTCCCGCTTGTGCCGCTGTTGGCGCAGCAGCCGGTGAACGGGAAGAATTGGCGTTTGCGCTCGCCTGAGATGGCGCTTGCGAAGGTGGGCCACCACGCCCACCGGCGCCTTCGGGACGACCTCCCGGACGACCACCGCGTCCTCCTCTGCCGCCGCTCGATCCCTGGCCAAACCCTCCACGCGTCGAGAGCCGGAATTGCAGCCGGTCCGAACGGGTCTCGGAGAAGCTCACCGGACGCCGGTCGAGCGCGATCAGGGTGCCATTGGCATCGCGGGTAACCCGGTCTGGAAAGGCTGCCTCGATCTCCTCTGTAACCTGCGGAAAAGCGCTGGTCACATCGTCAGATCGGTTGCGGATATATTCGACCGTGAAGCGCGTTCCATCAACGAATGGCACTTCGAAATTGGCCGCAAACCTCATGTCTTGCTGCGTTTCGGCAGGAAGGTCCGGATTGCCTCCTGTGGTCACATCGGCCAGCACTGTCTCGCCATTGACGAAATCGAAGACGGGCACGTTGAAATTGGTAATCTGAGGATCGCCGAGGCTGGTGAGGCCCGGTGCGACTTCGCGATAGATGTAAGTCCCCGACAGATCGAGGCCGTCGAAAGGCGACCAGTTTAGCGAGACATTATAGTCGCCTAGCGTGCCAAAATCAGAAAGTTCGTCCACGCCGACCTGCGCATTAAGCGTGAAGCTGCCCAAGGCATCCGCAAAGCCATTGCGGCGACTGGTGATCGGAATGACGAAATTGGCCCCGGTCTGAAGATTGCCGCGCGTCAGCTGCACGTCATCATCGGTGCGGGTATCCGCGCTCTCGATCCGATTCCAGACATAGCCAAGATCGAAGGTGGTGATCACTTCACCGCCCGGAAGATTGGCGATCGGGCCGCGCAGGGTGTTGCGGCTGAGGGCATTCCAGCGGCGTGAGAAAGCCGTTTCAAAACCAGCCTCTGCGTCGCTGGGCAATGCGCCGTCCAAAGCCAGCGTGCCGTCCAGCGCAGCTTGTTCGAGGTCTGAGGTATCAAACTGGTTGTCGATCTCTGTCGTGCTCTCAACCAATCCGCCCTCGACAGTTGAGGTCAGACGAAAGGCGTTGACCGGTTTGCTCAGCGCGCCAGCGAGTGAGGCGGTGTCGGTGGCGGTGCGCCGCTCCAGCGGGTCATTCTCGCCGAATGTTCGCGTCAGGCTATCCCCATCCGCATCGGTCAGCGTCACCAGATTCAACCCGCCCAGCGAGCGTGAATCGTCGCGCTCATAGGCAGCATTGGCTGAAAGCGAGATGCCGCTTCCGGTATAGGCCCGCGCCCAGCTCACACTGGCATCCAGCCCTCTTGTATCAGGCAGGAGACTGCGAAATTCAGCCTGGTCAGGATCGCTATCGAGGTCCGATGTGGAGCCTTCGGTCTGGATAATGTCGCGCTCAGATTCAGTCAGGAGCGATGCATCCTGCGCGGTGAAATTGAAGTTGAAACGCCCGCCATTGGCGATCTGGAGGAGTCCAAACTCCTGCTCATTGACGAAACGCCCTCCTCGCGAAGGCCCTTCGAATTCGAACTCCACTTCGCGGCTGGCGTAATTGTCCTTTAGGATGAGGTTGATGACGCGCTGGTCAGGCGGAAATCCGAAGCGTTGCGCCACTTCTTCCGGGAAGACCTCAACCTTGGCAAGAGCCTCTGGCGGGTACGAAAATATCTCGCGAAAGGAGCCTGGCCGAATGCCATTGACAAGCAGTACGCCAAATCCGCCCCCGCCTCTCCCGCGCGCCGAACCCGTCTGGTTTTGAATCTGCTGGATGAGATCGCCAATCGATGCAACGCCTTCGGCTGCAATGTCTTCTTCGTTCAGCTCCAGCAGAGGCGCCTGTTCGACGTCCAATTGCCCGCGCAGGCGTCTGCCCTGCACGACAATCTCACCGTCCGTTTCCTCGGAATCCGCCCCGCTATCTGTGCCAAAATCGGAATCCTCTTCGTCTTGAGGCTGGGACTGAGCGTTGCGGTCTGGTTCAGGCGCGGGCTGACCTTGCGTGCCCGCATCCGAAACAGTTGTCGCAAAGGCGGGTGTCGCAACACCTATCGCCGCCATGCAGGAAAGGCACACACCAGCCAAAAGCGAAGCGCGCACAAAGTGGGGAGCGGTCATGACTGGCCTTTTCAGCATTGCGCCTGCACGAACAAGCGGTTGACGTGTATCGGTTTGCACCGGGAAAGGCGCGACGCGGGAGAGGGAGTGCGCGTGCCATGCGTGTGTGAGCACCTAACGCACGAGGCTTCCATTTTGTTCTCTTCATCGCTAAACGGCGCGCCCAGAGCGACGGAATGTTTCCGTCTGATAGTGATTTTAAGGAATTACATGGCCAAAGAAGAACTCCTCGAAATGCGCGGGCGCGTCGTCGAGCTGCTGCCCAATGCGATGTTCCGGGTAGAGCTTGAAAACGGTCACGAAGTGCTCGGCCACACCGCAGGTAAGATGCGCAAGAACCGCATTCGCGTTCTGGTAGGTGACGAAGTGCTGTGCGAATTGACGCCTTACGACCTTACAAAGGCGCGCATCACCTATCGCTTTATGCCGGGGCGCGGCGGTCCCGGCCCTCAATAAGCCCCTGCGCCGCTGATGGGCGCGCTGCATCTTACGCTTGCTTCGGCTTCTCCGCGCAGGCGCGATCTTCTCGCACGCCTTGGGCTGACACCTGACGCGATCCAGCCGGCTGACATTGATGAAACCCCGCTCAAAGCCGAGCGTCCCCGCGACTATGCCTTGCGCATGGGCGAGGAAAAGGCGCGCGCTGTTTCTGCACAGGGCTTTGTGTTGGCAGGCGATACAGTGGTCGCGGCTGGGCGGCGTATCCTCCCCAAGACCGAATTGGCGGATGAAGCGCGCGAATGCCTCGAATTGCTGTCCGGGCGGCGGCACACCGTTCTGTCCAGCATCGTGCTGCGCGCACCGGACGGCATACTCAAATCGCGACTCTCGGAAAATGTCGTGCGCTTCAAGTCACTCTCGCGCGAAGAGATCGACGCCTATCTCGCAGGCGAAGAATGGCGCGGTAAAGCGGGCGGTTATGCGATCCAGGGGGCAGCTGAAGGGCTGATCCAGTGGATCAGAGGCAGCCATTCCAGCGTGATGGGCCTGCCTCTTTTCGAAACCCGCGCATTGCTGAAATCGGCAGGCTTTGCGATTGGCTGAGTGGCTGATCGAAGAGGGTATTGGCGAAACCCGCGCGCTTCTGATCGAGGCGGGCGAAGTCATCGCTTCTCACCTTTCTTGGCCCGGCGAAATGCAGGCGGGTGAAGCGCGCATGGCGCAACTCACCACCAAGCTTACCGGAGCCAGACGCGGCGTAGCCACGCTGGAGAACGGCACGCAGGTTCTGGTCGATCACCTTCCGCCTGACATCACCGAGGGCGCGAAAATGGCGCTACGCATTTCGCGGGCAGCTATTGCGGAGCGCGGCAGACTCAAACGCGCTCAGGGCCGCTATCTTGCCAAAGCTCTGCCAAAGGATGAGGCTGTGTCCCACATCCCGTTACCAAGCGGCAAGACGGTGCCTCAATTCGATGCAGGGCTTTGGGAAGAGGTCTGGCACGCCGCTTCATCAGGCAGCATCGCTTTTGCAGGTGGAGAGATATTGTGCAGCGTCACGCCAGCCATGACTGTGATTGATATTGATGGCGACTTGTCCCCTCGCGAGCTTGCGCTTGCGGCCGTCCCATCGATTGCTCAGGCGTTGGAGTGGTTCGGGATAGGCGGCTCTATCGGAATCGATTTCCCGACTTTGCAGACCAAGGCTGACCGGCGCGCGGTCGATGAAACGCTGGGCGCAGCTTTGGCGGATTGGGCGCATGAGCGCACCGCCATGAACGGCTTTGGTTTTGTCCAACTGGTCGCGCGGCTTGAGGGTCCGTCCCTGCTCCACCGATTCTCCACCTCGCGGGTCGGCATGTGCGCCCGATATGCTTTGCGCATCGCTGAAAGAGTTGAGGGCGTTGGCCCCGTACTTCTTTTGACCGTGCACCCTGCGCTCAAGGCGAAGCTAAAGCCCCAGTGGCTGGAAGACCTAGCGAGGCGCACCGGCAGAGAAGTGAGGATTGAGATTGACACTGGCCTTGCGCTGGAAGCACCCAGTGCTCAGATATTAGTAGAATGAGCACAAAGACCCAGAAGCCCTGCCCGATCTGCAAGAAGCCCCGGACCGAGGACTTCGCACCCTTCTGCTCGCAGCGTTGCAAGGATCGCGACCTCGCGCAGTGGTTTGGCGATGGCTATGCTTTGCCCGGCGATCGGGCAAGCCCAGAGGATATTGCGGGCCAAAACTGGCCGGAGCAGGATTAGGGCGACAGGACGAGCGAACGCTATCCGCGCAAAGGCGCTATTTCCCTCTTGCCAATCTCTCCCAGCTTCTTCATAGGCGCGCACTCATTTGCTCGCCGGTGCGAACCAAAGTCCGCCGTCGCTGCAGCGAATGCCCGGGTAGCTCAGGGGTAGAGCAGCGGATTGAAAATCCGCGTGTCGGTGGTTCGATTCCGCCCCCGGGCACCATTCGCTGCCAAAAGGCGGGCGCTTTAAGGGTCTCAACGCATGTCCCGTCGCACCAAGATTTACGAAGGCAAGGCCAAGATCCTTTATGAGGGTCCAGAGCCGGGCACGCTAATCCAGTACTTCAAGGATGACGCAACCGCCTTCAACGCCGAAAAGCAAGGCACAATCAACGGCAAGGGCGTGATCAACAATCGCATTAGCGAGCATGTGTTCACCCGCCTTTCGCATATCGGCATCCCCACCCACTTCATCCGCCGCCTCAATATGCGCGAGCAGTTGGTGCGGCAGGTTGAGATCATTCCGATCGAAGTGGTGCTGCGCAATGTCGCTGCAGGCTCCATCTGCAAACGTCTGGGCCTGCCGGAAGGCGAGCCGCTGCCACACACGCTGATCGAGTATTATTACAAGGATGATTCGCTGGGTGACCCGCTGGTTGCTGAAGAGCACATCGCCTGCTTCAACTGGGCCAGCCAGGAAGAGATGCACGACATTGCCTCCATGGCGATCCGCATCAACGATTTCCTTGTCGGCCTGTTTTCTGCGATTGATATCCGCTTGGTGGATTTCAAGCTGGAGTTCGGACGCCTGTTTGATGGCGATTACAGCCGCGTCATTCTGGCCGACGAAATCAGCCCCGATGGCTGCCGTTTGTGGGACATGGCAACGGGCGAAAAGCTCGACAAAGATCGTTTCCGCCGGGACATGGGCGGCGAGGAAGATGCCTATCGCGAAGTGGCGCGCCGGCTCGGCCTCCTGCATGGCGAAGACAATCAGCCGGGTCAGGTGCTTGATCTTTCAAGCCACCGCTCTCGCCTGAGAGGCCAACCGCCCAAGAAGTAGTTCTTATTCCGGGGCTGAGCCCGCCCTAAGCAATGGGCTGGTCTAACCTGTCTATTCGGTCTAACCGTGCGAATAACAAACGTTATTCTCTTTGCACGGGACCTCTCTTCATGTCCTCGAAACACATAATCGCTGCTGGTCTTGCGCTTGGTCTAATTCCTTGCGTAGTGACGCCAGCCTTGATGGCTCAATCCGCGACGCCTGCTGCATCGTCTGACCAGACAGCCCAGATCCCGGTCAAACCGGTCCCAGCATGGGCGCAGGATTCAGAGGCCCTTCCCGTGCCCGAAAATGCGCAAGGCGCGCTGTTCTATCGCCGACAGGACACCATTGTTCACCTCACCGCCACTGGCTCACGATCCTATAACAGCCAGCTCGTTCGCATGCTGCAACCCCAAGCGCTGCAAGCGGGCAATATCGCGATTGCCTGGAACCCGGCTTCGGGAGCAGCGCATGTCCACGCCGTCCGCATCCGTCGCGGAAGCCGCATAATTGACGTTCTGGAGAGCACCCAGTTCGAAATCCTGCGGCGCGAAGATCAACTTGAGCAAGCGATGCTTGATGGCACTTTGACCGCTTCTCTGCGCGTGCCGGACCTGCGCGTCGGCGATGATCTGGAGATTGCCTATTCCATCCCCATGCACGATCCGACGCTGAAGGAAGACAGCCACGGCCTGCTCTATCTCGGCGATGCGCCGCCGTCAGGGCGTTTCCGGCTGACGCTATCGTGGGAAGAGGGGCAGGAACCCAATCTCAAGCTCAGCGATGATCTGGCCAATATCGCGATGCGCGAAGGCAATGCGATGGTCATGCGCTTTGACAACCCGGACGTGATCTCGCCCCCGCGCAATGCCCCGCCTCGTTATAGCTGGACGCGCATTCTGGAGTTTTCCGATTTCGAGAACTGGACTGCGGTTTCGAGCCGTTTTCATACGCTGTTCGAAGAGGCCAGCACACTCGATCCCGATTCACCTCTGCGCGAAGAAGCCGCGTACATTGTGGCTGATAATGAAGGCAAGCTGGCGCAGGCGCAGGCCGCGCTCAAACTCGTTCAGCAGCAGGTCCGCTATATCTATGTCGGGCTGAACGGCGGCAACTTCACGCCTGCGGCTGCGGATGAGACATGGAAACGCCGCTATGGCGATTGCAAAGGCAAGACGGCCATGCTGCTCGCGCTGCTGGGCCAGTTGGGGATCGAGGCGGAGGCAGTTCTGGTCGCCAACACCATAGCCACGGACGGCCATGACGAGCGTCTCGCCAATCCGGGCCTGTTTGACCATGTGCTCGTGCGCGCAACAATAGACGGTCAGGATTACTGGATGGACGGCACGCTGCCAGCCGTGATCGAAGGCCGCACCGAGCCGTTCTTCCGCTATCAATCCGTCCTTCCACTCGCCAAAGGCGGCAAGCCGCTCGAGAAGCTACCCGAACGCCCCTTTGCGCTCCCGCAGCGTGTGGGACTGGTCGATATAGATGCGAGCGCTGGCTTTGATGAGCCGGCAAAGCGCACAGAGGTAACGCTCTCTCGCGGGGGAGCCGCGCTTCAGGAATATTACAGCTTCACCTCGGTCACTCCCAACCAGCTTGAGGCTGCGTTCCGCACGCAATTGGTGGGCAGCGCGATTTGGGATACCGTCGATAGCGTATCCTATCGCTTTGATGAGGACACGCAGGCGAGCGTGCTAACCATTACAGGCACAGGCCCCGTCGATTGGGAAGAGGAGGAAGATGGAGCCTATGACCTGATCCTGCCAGGTGGAGGATTTTCGGCTCCATCCCGCCGCGTCCGCTCTACAGAAGAGCCGGCAGATGTCCCGTATTGGCAGGGCCTCAGCTATACCTGCTACGCAGCTACCGTGCGCTTGCCTAATGACACCGATCTCGACGATTGGGGCTTCAACACGGTGTTCGACACGTCGCTCTATGGGCGCCTTTACTACCGCATGATGGAGCTCAACGAAGATCGCACCCTGCGCCTCGTCAGCGGCAGCCGAGTTCAACAGACTGAGATATCCCCTTCGCGCGCGAAGAGAGACAATGGCCGGTTGTCCAAGTTCGACAACACCAAAGCCGTGCTTTCATATAATCCAGCGGGAATGGGCGAAGCTTGGGGAAGGCTGCTGCCCGTACCGGCCGTTGATGAAGCAGACTGGACTGGCGAGAACGCTCCGTGCCTGCCGCCGGACATTTTGAAAGAGTGACAGAGCTTGGCGTTGCCGCCATGCTTGTCAGCTCGGATACATCAGCATCGCCAGATGTTGTAGAGAGCAAACACAAACCACCGGAGAGCTCAACGCGCCTCATGATAAAACGCTCACGACTGATCGCAGCCAGCCTAGCGCTTGCCCTACCCAATACCGCGCTCATCCACGCATTAGCGGCAGAGGATCGCGCAGAAGCGCCACAAAGTGAGCCGAAGGCATCCGAAGAGCCCATATGGGCGTTTGAAGAGAGCGATCTTGAAGTCGATCCGGGCTATGTCTTTGGCCAGCTCGACAATGGCATGCGCTATATCCTGCGCGAGAACAGCACGCCTGAAGGCACAGCCTTGGTGCGCATGCGGATTGACAGCGGTTCGCTGGATGAAACCGAAAGCGAGCAGGGTCTCTCGCATTATCTGGAGCATATGGCCTTTAACGGGTCGACCAACATTCCCGAAGGCGAGATGATCAAGCTGCTCGAACGCGAGGGGCTGGCTTTCGGAGCGGACACCAATGCCTCGACCGGCTACGAAGCAATCACCTACATGCTCAACCTGCCACGCAATGATGAGGACCTGCTCGACACCGCGCTGATGCTGATGCGCGAGACCGCGAGCGAGCTCACGATTGCGCAGGACGCGGTGGACCGTGAACGCGGCGTCATCCTTGCCGAAAAGCGCGACCGGGCAGGATTCCAGCTGCGAAACTACGAGGACCGCGTCAGTTTTCTCGCTCCGAATGCGCGTTTCACCGATCGCCTGCCGATCGGGACCGAAGAGGTCCTGACCACCGCCACCGCCCAGGACCTTCGGGCCATTTACGAACGCACCTATGTTCCTGAGAACACCGTACTTATTATTGTCGGCGATTATCCGGTCGAGCTCATGGAAGCGAGGCTACGCTCCTATTTTGAAGATTGGAGTGGCGGTGCAGCTCCGGATGAACCGGAAACCGGCCCGATTGATGTCACCCGCAAAGGGCAAACCGACATCTTCGTCGATCCGGCCTTGTCTGAGGCGGTCTCGATCACGGCGCTGGGCGAGTGGGTCGATGAACCCGATACGCAAAGCTTCCGGCGCAAGAGCCTGATCCGGCAGATCGGCTACAACATTGTTGGGCGCCGCCTCACTCGCCTTTCCCGAGATGCTGATGCTCCATTTCGCGGCGCAAGTTTCGGAACCTCAGACCTGTTCGAGGACGCCCGCTCAACCGGCATTTCCATCTCAAGCGTGGATGGCGAGTGGCGCAAGGGCCTGAGCGCGGCCGTGCGTGAGGTAAACCAGGCGCTGACCTACGGCTTCACGCAGGCCGAGCTTGACGAACAGATCGCCCGTGGCCGCACCGCGCTGGAGAATGCGGTATCCGGCAAGGCAACGCGCAGCAATGCAGCCTTTGTCAGCGCGGCCCTGCGGCTCGTTTCGGATGATGCGATCCCCACCACGCCGGAGGAGAACCTTGCAACATTTGAGCGCGACGTAGCTGGTTTGACCCCGCAAATCGTGTTTGAGACGCTCAAGGCCGATATCATAGCGCTTGATGAGCCACTGATCCGGTTCCAGGGGCGCACAGCTCCCGAAGGCGGAGAAGAGGCGCTGCGCACAGCCTTTGCCGAGGCAATGGCACTTCCCATCGCCGCCCCGACAGATACTGGCGCCGTCCAGTTCGCCTATACCGACTTTGGCGAGCCCGGCACTGTCGCTTCTGATCAAGTCGAGAGCGAATTGGGCATCCGCCAGATCGTCTTTGACAATGGCGTCCGGCTCAACGTCAAGCAGACCGATGTCAATGAAGATCGCGTCGCGGTGCGTGTTGCTATTGATGGCGGCGACCTGATGATCACCAAGGACAATCCGCTCGCGGTCTATCTGGCTAGTTCGCTTCCATCCGGAGGGCTGGGCCAGCACAGCCAAGACGAACTTTCCACCATTCTGGCAGGCCGCAGCGTTGGGTTTGGCTTTGGTTCAACCACTGACAGCTTCAGAATGGGCTCCACTACAACACCGCGCGATCTGGAATTGCAGCTGCAATTGATGACGGCCCTCTTGACCGATCCCGGCTATCGCCCCGAAGGTGTTGCTCGGTTCCGCCAAGGCATCGACAACTTCTTCGAGACCTTGAACGCGACACCGGGCAGAGCGCTGAGCACAGTTCTGGGCGACGAATTGTCCGACAATGACCCGCGCTTTTCGCTGCAGTCCAAAGAGGCGTTCTATTCGCTGGACTTTGAAGGTCTGCGTTCCGTGATTGAAGACCGGCTTGAACGCGGTGCGATCGAAGTCGGTGTTACCGGCGATATCGACGAAGAAACGGCCATCGCGCTCGTCGCTTCAACCTTCGGCGCGCTTCCAGAGCGCGAGGCAGATTTCCTCCCACGTGAAGAAGCCCGCATCCGCACCTTCACCGATGATCGCTCCGTTCGCACGGTCGAGCATGACGGCGAACCCGATCAGGCGCTTCTGCGCATGATTTGGCCAGCGCGTGATGACACCGACTTTGCAGAGACCGTCAAGTTCCAGGTGCTCGGTCGGGTCATGCAGCTTGAACTGACAGATCGTATCCGCGAAGAGCTGGGGCAGGCCTATTCGCCGCGCGCAGGGATCTCGCTGAGCCATTTCTACCGCGACTACGGCTCGATCTCGATCAGCGTCTCGCTGGATGACAGCCAATTGGACGTTGCCCGCGCTGCTATCGCCACCATGCTCGAAGAACTCGTCGATGATGCGATCACGCCGGACCTGATCGAACGCGCGCGCAAGCCGCTCTTGGAACGTCGCGAGAATGCCTTGAAGGGCCTTGGCGGCTGGAACGTGCTCACCCAAAGATCTCAGACAGAGCGTGAACGGATTGATCGCTTTGTTGCGTATCCGGAAGCGCTGAAAAAAGTGACCGTCGAGGACGTGAAAGCGCTGGCGGTGCAATACCTAAAGCCAGCGGATGCGGCGACCTTCATCGTCATCCCAAGCGAGATCGCCAAAGCGAAAGCGCAAGACACCGAAGCCTCAGACGCAGCCGCCGAATAAGCGAGGTTACCGCAGGCACTCAGCCAAAAAGAAAGGGCTGGCAGGTCGCCTCCTGCCAGCCCTTAGCTTTTGTGTTCCCGATCAGGCTGACTGCGCCGGCCAGACCGGAAACGCAGTGCCCGTTAGCGAGAATTAGTAGTTGAAGCCAATCGAAACACCAACAACGCGCGGCTCGTTTACGAAAGCGGTGTTGTTGTTGAAATCGACCACACCCTGGACGTTGTCCTCATTGGTGATGTTACGCGCGAACAGTGCGATTTCGTACTGTCCGTCATTGCCGCGATAGCCCATCCGCAGACCGCCTTCGATACGGCTGTCGGCGTTGTTCTCAAGGCTTTCATAGAGCAGGAAGTTGGTTTCACCCAGGAACACCCAGTCGGTGAACAGGAAGAACTCGTCCGTATCGCCAAGGGGAACGGTGTAGAGCATCGTGAAGTCACCGCTAATCTCAGGTGCGTTGGGGAACGGGTTACCGTCCACCAAGGCAAAGCCATTGGCGTTGAAGGGATCGGTCACGGTGCACTGAGCACACACACCCACAGCCAGATCTTCATCGTTAATCTGCGTGTTGTTGTAAGCCATGCCGAGCGTGATCAGGAGTTCGGCCACCGGCTGGAATGCCAGGTCGAGCTCGTAGCCATAGGCCTCACCCTCATTGGCGTTGATCAGCTGGACCAGGTTGCCCGACCCGCCGACGGCGGTGAATTGCGGGTCCTGAACCGTGTAGTAGAACGCCGAACCATTGATGCGCAGGGTGTTATCAGCGAGTTCGCTCTTAAAGCCAGCTTCGAAGCTGGTGATGTTCTCTGACTGAGCAACGCTGGGCGCGCCGAAGAAGGCGACGTCACGGCCCTGAATGGTCGGTGCGCGGAACGCATTGGCGACGCGGGCATAGACGCTCACATCGTCCGAAACATCAGCAAAGACGCTGATATCCCAGTCGATATTGTCGTCCTGAACCGAAACCGGCTGCGGCGCAGCGCCTTCGACGACGATGAAGTCCTTTTCATCATCCGAATAGCGCAGACCACCGGTGACGCGCAGGGAATCGCTCAACTCATAAGATACCTGACCAAACACAGCCCATGCATCATTGGTGTGATTGACGGTCACAGGCGGCGGGAACGTGAAGCCAACTGTGGTCACATCAAAGTCGCTGGTGAACAGGAAGGTACCGACCTGCCAGCTCAATGGTCCATCGCCATTCGAAGCAAGGCGCGTTTCATTGGTGCGCTGCTGAAGATCGATTGAGTCCTGCGTGTCAGAAGGGAACGGGATGAAGCCCGGTCCGGTGACGAGGTTGCCGCCATCGACATCACCGCGAGAAAAGCCTTCGCTCTCCCAATAGCTGGTGATCGAGGTCAGGGTCGCAAAGTCGAACTCATAGTCCAGCTTCAAGGTTGCGCCGAACTGCTGGTACTCAGCAGGGTTGCCGCCACCAGCATCGTAGGACACGGTATCGCGGTCGTAATTCTCATTGAGATCGTTATCGCCCGGTCCAAGCACGTTGGCGCGGAAGAAGGTCGAACTGCCGTTGAGATCACGGTAGTTGACGCTGGCAAGCATCGAGAAACGCTCATCGGTTTCAAGCAGAAGCTGACCGCGGATCGCGAAATCGGTGTAGCCGCCAAGCACGGCTTCTTCTCCGGTGAAATCATTGTCGATCCAGTCGGAGCGGCGCTGATACTGGGTCGAAACCCGGAAGGCCAAAGTGTCTTCGACGATAGCGCCACCAACGGCGGCATTGCCTGTAATGGTGTCGAACGAGCCGAAGCTCAAGGACATCTGCGCATCGTCTTCAAAACCCGGCTTTATCGTGTCGATCTTGACGATCCCGGCAGGCGTGTTGCGGCCAAACAGCGTCCCTTGCGGACCGCGCAGGACCTCGACACGCTCGACGTCGAAGATCGGGAACGACTTGAGCGTCACGTTTTCCATGACGACATCATCAAGGATCACAGACACGGGCTGCGAGGCAGCAAGGTCAAAGTCGGTGTTGCCCAGACCGCGAATGTAGAAACGCGGTGCAACGCGGCCGTTTGAGCTCTCTACGTTGAGGCCCGGAACCGTGCCGGCCAGCGCAGTCGTGTCTGCGGCAGCAGAGAACAGCGCGGCAACGCGTGCCTTATCGATAATTTCAGCGGAGACCGGAACCTCTTGCAGGTTCTCTTCGCGACGGTTTGCCGTCACGATGATCGAAGGTAGCAGACCTTCTTCGGCTTCAGCCGTCTCAGTGTCCTGAGCGGCAGCAGGAGCCGCAAAAGCAAATGCGGCGGCGGTAAATACAGTGGTGCTGGCCCAAAGTGCGCGGGCAGCAGGAAAGCGTTGTGACATGAGTTAGCCCCTCGAGTTTAATCGCAGCGATTACAGGTGCGAGGGTGCGGCTGGCAGATTTCAGCGATTCGAGCGAGGCGTTGAAGGCGAATTGCTGCTGGAAAGTGGCATATCGATGTCGATCTCGCGGCGATTGTTGCAGCCCGGTGACAGTTTTCACACTTCGAACCCTCACCTTGCGGCCCGCTATTGAGCAAAACCAGTCCGAGCAGGGTGCACGCGAGTTCGAAAATCGCTAGAGGCGGCGCAGATCGTGTGCTCCCTTTGCGAAAGCTTACCTTATGAAAGTTCGAATTCTCGTCCGTCTCAAACCCGGTGTGCTGGATCCTCAGGGACGTGCTGTGCATCACTCGCTCGAAGGTATGGGGTTTGCCGGTGTAAAGGATGTCCGCATTGGTCGGCTGATCGAGATGGATGTGGCCGATGACACCTCGGAAGAAGCACTCCACACGATGTGTGAGAAGCTGTTGGCAAATACGGTTATCGAGGATTTCGCGATTGAGAAAATCGAAACGGAGCACGCCTGATGGCCTTTAACGCCGCCGTCATCACCTTCCCCGGATCGAACTGCGACCGCGATATGGCGGTGGCGCTGGAAAAGGTGACAGGCAAAGCTCCCGCGAGGATATGGCACGGCGATGCAGACCTTCCTGCCGGCCTTGATTTCATCGCTCTGCCGGGCGGGTTTTCTTACGGCGACTATCTGCGCGCCGGCGCGATGGCGGCCAAGAGCCCGGTCATGCGCAGCGTTGTCGAAGCAGCCGATCGCGGTGTCCCTGTATTGGGCGTGTGCAACGGCTTTCAGGTCCTGTGCGAAAGCGGATTGTTGCCCGGCGTGCTGATGCGCAATGCTGGCCAGCGCTTCATCTGCCGGACCGTAACGCTTGAAGTGGTCAACACACGCTCGGTTTATACGAGCGCATTCACTGCGGGCGAGACGATCCGCATCCCAATCGCGCATCATGACGGAAACTACTTCGCTGATGAAGCGACGCTCGATGTGTTGGAAGCGGAAGATCGCATCGCTTTTCGCTATCGCGAACCCTGCAATGGCTCTCAGCGCGATATCGCCGGTGTCCTGAGCCCGAATGGCCGGGTACTTGGCATGATGCCGCACCCTGAACGCGCAATTGCACCTGCCGCGCATGCCAGCATGGGCGGTGCCGATGGCGCTCGCATCTTCGAAAGCCTGATCAGCAGTCTGGTCAGTGCCTAAGCGCGGCGCACTCTGGGTGACGTGAACAGGCGACGCGCTTCGGCATTGGTCATCGGACGGCCAAAATAGAAGCCCTGGATCTTGTCGCAACCAAGGTTGCGGATGAGATCGGCTTCCTCGACGCTTTCGACGCCTTCCGCCGTGGTCGTCATGTCGAGGCTCTTGGCCATAGCCACCACGGCATTGATGATGGCAAGGCTTTCATTGCTGCCTTGCGAAGCGCCCTGAACAAAGGTGCGATCGACCTTGATGGTCGAGAACTTGAGCTTGCGAATATAGCCGAGCGAAGAATAGCCGGTGCCAAAGTCGTCCAGAGCGACAGAGCAACCCAAAGCCATCGCCTGTTCAAGCGCGTTTCGAGCTATGGTCGCATCTCGCAGGAAGATGCTTTCGGTGACTTCGATTTCAAGGCGCTCTGGGCGAAGACCACTGATGGCAAGTGCTTCCACAAGATCCTGATGGAAACTTTGTTCGAGCAATTGCTCTGGCGATACGTTGACGTTGACCTTGATGTGATCAGGCCATGTGCGCGCTTCCATACATGCCTGGCGCAACACCCACTTCCCGATGGGCACGATCAGGCGGGTTTCCTCTGCTAGGGGAATGAATTTGCTTGGGCTGACAAACCCATGTTCAGCGCTGTTCCACCGTGCCAGCGCTTCAAAGCTGACAATGCTTTCATCGCGCGCATCAACGACGGGTTGATAGTGCAGCACCATCTCTTCGCGGGCCAGCGCGCTACGCAGCGACACTTCCAACTGGCGACGCTCTTCTGCCGACGCGTGCAGCATGGGTTCAAAGCGGAAATGCTCTCCACCGCCAGCATCCTTTGCGCGGTACAGGGCAAGGTCGGCATTGCGCATCAATTCCTCGACGCTCTCCCCGTCTCTGGGGCCGAAGGCTGAGCCCACACTGGCTCCGACATAAAGGGTGTGCTGATCAACCTGGTAGGGTTCTGACAGCGCATCGATTACCTTGCGAGCCATCATCCGGACATGGTTTGCATCGCTCGCATCCTGGATCACAATCGCGAATTCGTCGCCGCCCAATCGGCCGCAAAAGGCGTTGTCGTCCATAAGCGCGCGCAGGCGGGACGAGACCTGTGCCAGCAATTTGTCACCCGTCATATGACCTAGGGAATCGTTGACCGCCTTAAACCGATCAAGGTCCACCATCAGCAAGGCGCATCGTGTGCGCCACTGGCCTGCATAATCGAGCGCATCGCCCAATGCTTCGGTGAGTTGCAAGCGATTGGGCAAAGCTGTGAGCGGATCGAAGCGCGCAAGATAGGCGATCTTTTCATCGGACTCGCGGCGCTCGGTTACGTCCGAGCCAACTCCGCGAAACCCGTCGAACTTGCCACGCTCATCGCGCATGGGCGTTCCCGAAAGTTCCCACCAGCGCATCTCGCCCTTGATGGACACATGCACCAGCAGGTTGGAGAAGTTCTCTCTGTTTTTTAGCTTGTTGGCGAGATCATGCAGGCTTTCGGGATACTGCCCCTCATCCCAGCGCCGCTGTGTGATGCATTCCAGCAGCGGGCGACCATTGACGTCACTCTGGCTGCGCCCAAGCGCGAAGGCGAAGCGAGGACTGACCGAACGCAGGCGTCGCGACGTATCCAGTTCCCAAAGCCAGTCCGCTTCGTTCTCTTCAAACTCACGCAGCAATAAGGAGACGACTTCCTCTTTCTCGGCAATCGCATTGCGAGCCAGACCGGCTTCAAGGAACGTGCGGCCTGACTGGACTGCACCAAGGATGGTGGACACCATCAGAACACTGGTCGCGGCCAACGCAAACCACACCCCGTTAATCGCCAAATGCACAATCGCCCCGAGCCCGGCGGTAATCGCAAAGAGGACTGACCCAAGCGGCGGCGACGTCTTGAAGTAAATCGAACCCGATGCAAGGATCGCAATCACCAGCAGCAGCGCGGCCAGACTTTCGTCCGAGCCTAGCGGCCCAAAGGCCAGCACTGCCCCTCCCCACAAGATACCTGATAAGGCAGACACCATCGACTGCCGATAGAATTCCTTAAGGGTGATCTTGCGCCGATCCACATCAGCCAGCGCTGCATCAATCTTCGCACCGACAAAATGGAGCGATGCAAGCGCAAGAACCCAACCTGCGAGCCATGCGGTTGGAACAGTTTTCAAATAAACCTGCGCCACAAAAATGGCGAGGATTGCATGCGAAAAAACCCGTAAAAACGTGACGCTCGATAGCGCGGCATATTGCATGCCTCTTAACTTCGCCCACTCGCCATCGCCCTCGCCCGATAGGCCGAGAATAACCGAAAAAGAAAGGCTGGTGGGCACTTCCTGAGAGGGGGGAGTAACCTTGCTCACAGTCGGCGGGCTAGACGAAAAAGGTTAGTACCCGGTAAAGCACGGTAACCTTTAGCCAACTTGATGCAGTAGCTTTACTGATGTTTACATTTACCTAGAAGTAAAAACTCGGAAAAGACACTGCACAGTAATCGCTCTCGAAATAACAATTCTGACTTATCCAAGTTCTCGGATGCTTGCTGCTCTCTCCCAATTCCGGCCGTCAAATCTCTCGATGATAGGGTTCAGTAGGCTCGCATCATCAAGACAGGCCAAATGGACACTCCAGCAATCGGGATGAGATTTGGGCTGATAGAAGCTCTTTACTCCGCAAACCTTGCAAAAGAGATGTTCTGCTTTGCCGCTGCCGAAGCGATAAGACATCAGTTGCTCCTGCCCTGAAAGGAGCGTGAAACGGTCATGCGGGATGAACAAGTGCAAGTAGCCAGAGGCCGAGCAAATAGAACAATTGCAGTCGAGCATGTGCGGCTCTTGCTCGCTCAAGGCTTCGAAGCGAATGGCTCCGCAATGACATCCACCCGTGACGCGAACAAGCTCGCTCACTCGACTGTCACAGACTTGGCAAGATTGCGCGGCTGATCGACATCCGTGCCTTTCACAACGGCCACGTGATAGGCGAGCAATTGCACCGGGATCGCATAGACCAAAGGCGCAATCAGCGGGTGGACAACGGGCATTTCGATTGTGGCCAGACAGCCCTCGCCCGCTTGCGCAAGGCCCGTCGCATCGGAAATCAGCACTACCTGACCACCGCGCGCGCGCACCTCTTCCATGTTGGAGACGGTCTTTTCAAACAGCGGGCCGGAAGGGGCGATCACAACCACGGGAACATCGTCGTCAATCAACGCGATAGGACCATGCTTCATCTCGCCTGACGCATAGCCCTCTGCATGGATATAGCTGATTTCCTTGAGCTTTAATGCACCCTCTAGCGCCAAAGGATAATCCTGACCGCGGCCCAGATACAGCACATCGCGAGCCGGTGCGATCAGGTGCGCCATGGCGGCAATATCATCATCATGATCAAGCGCGGCGTTCAATGCAGCGGGTGCTTCGAGCAAGTGTGTGACAATCTCGGCTTCGGCATCACGATCAAGCAGGCCTTTCTTCACCGCCATATTGGCAGCCAGAGCCGCAAGCACAGCGAGCTGACAAGTAAAGGCTTTGGTCGAGGCCACGCCGATCTCTGGTCCTGCATGGGTGGGCAGCAGCAGGTCAGCTTCGCGCGCCATTGTGCTGGTGGGGACATTGACGACAACGCCGATGACTTGCCCCTCCGCCTTGCAATGGCGCAGCGCCGCAAGCGTGTCCGCCGTCTCGCCCGATTGCGAAATGAACAGCGCAAGCCCACCTTCTTCCAGCACCGGCTCGCGATATCGAAACTCTGATGCGACATCGATATCAACCGGCACGCGCGCAAATTGCTCAAACCAGTATTTTGCGACCATGCCCGCGTAGTAAGAGGTTCCGCAGGCAACGATGGTCAGCCGCTTAACGCCCGACAAGTCGAAATCAAACTGCGGCAGCGCCACCGAGTTATCGTCACGTCGCAGATAGGAAGAGAGCGTCTGAGCAACCACGGTCGGCTGCTCGAAGATCTCTTTCTGCATGAAGTGGCGGTAATTGCCCTTTTCAACCGCTGCGGCAGACGCGCCTGAATGCTGGAAGGGCCGGAAAGTCTCGCGCCCTTCGGCATCATAGACCTGCACCCGGTCCTTGCGCACGACAACCCAATCACCTTCTTCGAGATAAGTAATCCGCTGAGTGAGCGCCGCCAAAGCAAGCGCATCAGAGCCCAGATACATCTCACCCTCACCATGGCCCACCACCAGCGGGGAGCCCAGGCGCGCACCGATCAGCAGGTCAGGGTGCTGCCGGAAAGTGACAGCAAGAGCAAAGGCCCCGCGCAGACGGGGCAGAACAGCGCGCGCGGCCTCTTCAGGGCTGTCACCCGCTTCGATCCGTGAAGAGATCAGATGCGCAACGACTTCGCTATCTGTCTCGCTTTGAAAGACCCGCCCTTCGGCAGCGACTTCGGCGCGCAATTCCTTGAAATTCTCGATAATTCCATTGTGCACTATCGCGACTTCACCGGTCGCATGGGGGTGTGCATTGGCTTGGGTTGGCGCACCGTGAGTGGCCCAGCGTGTGTGAGCTATGCCGGTGGTGCCATCAACCGGTTGATCGGACAGAACCTTGATCAGATTGCCAAGCTTGCCTTCAGCCCGCCGCCGCGCCAATTGCGCATCGTCGATCACGCAAATGCCAGCGCTGTCATAGCCACGATATTCCATCCGCTTCAGACCATCGACCAGCCGATCAGCGACGCTTTCATCGCCCACAATCCCGATAATGCCGCACATAGTGTCTTTGTGTCCCCCCAAGCTTTGAGGCCGTTTGCTGTTAACCACGCGCCCCTTACGCTGCCAGGGATGAATATAGGCTTGAAGTTGTGACAACAATTGCATGGCGAACGGGCGCGCCCCGTTATTGAGCCGCATGGCGCTGTGTGAGGACAAGAGCAAGGGCGCTCACTTGATCATTTGTTAACCAATCTTGGCCATTTCTGCTTTCCAGAACCACCGGGGGCAGTGATGGACCTGAAGAACTCTAATTACGCAGCGTTTCTAGAGGGCAAAGAGCCCGGTCAGGCGGCAAAACCTGACGTCACAATCGTGATGCCATGTCTTAACGAAACCGAGAGTTTACCGCATTGCATCGGCAACGCGCTTGACGCGCTCGCACGCATGCGCACCGAACTGGGCATGAGCGGCGAAATTGTGATCGCTGACAATGGCTCAACCGATGGCAGCCAGGCGCTCGCAACCGAATTGGGCGCGCGGGTCGTCGATGTGGACCAACGCGGCTATGGCGCGGCTCTGATTGGCGGCTGCACCGCTGCTGAGGGTCGCTACATCGTGATGGGCGATTGCGATGGCAGCTATAACTTCACCGAAGGCGTAGCGATGGTTGCCAAGCTTGAGGAAGGGTATGACCTGTGCATGGGCAACCGCTTCAAGGGCGGGATTGCTCCGGGTGCGATGCCCTGGAAGAACAAGCATATTGGCAATCCGGGCCTTACCGGCGTGCTCAACCTCTTCTTCCGTTCCGGCATTGGGGATGCCCATTGCGGCCTTCGCGCGATCCGCAAGGAATGCTTCACCGATCTGCAATTGAGCGGTTCGGGCATGGAATTTGCCAGCGAAATGGTGATCAAGGCCGCGTTGCTAAAAGTTAAGATGACAGAGGTTCCGGCCACACTTTCACATGACCTGCGCGACCGTGCGCCCCATTTGCGCCCGTTCCGCGATGGCTGGCGGCACCTGCGCTATCTGTTCATGCTCAGCCCGACATGGCTGTTTGGCGTCCCTGCCCTTGCCGCGCTGATGCTGTCAGCGGTGATCTTCGCCAGCGGATTGCTGACCTATACTGGCCTTGTGGCTGGTCCCAACTTCTTCGGTGTCAGCTGGAGCATCATTGCAGGCTTCCTTGCCACTTGCGGCCATTTCGGACTGATCATGGCCTTCGCGACCCACTTTTACGGGGTCAACAAGGGCTATCGCCGGCTGCGTCCGGTGCTTAAGCAAAACGCCAATTGGCTGACATTGGAGCCGATGTTGATTTCGGGCCTTGCGCTGGTGGGTGTGGGTCTGACAGGCCTTGTTGGCGTGACGATTGGCTGGGGTCAGGGCGGTTTCCTTGCACTCGACAATCCGCTTCTGCTGATCCTGTCGGCAACGATTGGCGCGATGGGTCTGCAAAATGTGTTTGGCGGCTTCATGCTTGCCATTATCGCAGGCAATGACAGCCGCTTTGCTCCCAAGAACGACTAAACAGGATATGGCGAGTTCGCCAAATACTGCGCCATGGTTAAGCGTGGTGATGCCTGTGCATCGCCCCGGCGCTTGGCTGGACGATGCGTTGGCGAGCATCCCTGAAAAGGGGCCCGGCGGTACGATTGCCGTCATCATCCGCGATTCAACGCCCGAAGGCTCCAGCGAAGCGCTGATTGAGCCGCATCGCGAGCGACTTTCCATCGACTACGAATACTGGCCCGAGATCGCGAGTTGGACACGCAAGACCAATATGGGAGTAGAAGCGGCAAGTTCGCGCTATGTGGCGACGCTTCATCAGGACGATCTTTGGTTTGCAAGCCGTGCAGAGACAATCGCTGCGATGATTGAGCGTCATCCCGATGCCGCGCTCTATCTCACCGGGGCGGCAATCGTGGATGAGAAAGGCGCGCGTCTGGGCGACTGGAACCCTCCATTTGCCAATGCCGTGCAAGACAAGCTCGATTATGTGAGCCGCCTACTGGTTCAGAACACCATCGCCATGCCCAGCCCCGTCTGGCAGCGCGATGCCTATCTTGCGAGCGGCGGGATGGACGAAAACCTCTGGTACACACCAGACTGGGATCTGTGGCTCAAACTGGCTGATCAGGGCGATGTTGTGTTTGATCCTAAGGTCACCGCAGGCTTTCGCATTCACGGTTCTTCGCTGACGATGACCGGGGACCGCAGCGAAATGGCGCGTGAACTGGACGCGATCCTTGCCCGCTATGGCGACCACAGTTCGCGTTTTGCCGCGCTCAGTCGCGCCTCGGCAAAGGTCAACACGGCGCTTGCGGCCGCATCGGGTGGAAATCTCACCGCAGGGCTGAGCGCGTTGGGAGCGATCGCTGGTCTTGGCCCTGTCGGCGCTGCACGATATCTTAAATATTCTCGCCTGATTGAGCGTGTGTGGCCGCGTGTTCGACTGCGGCTTAAAGGAGCCATGTAGAGCCGCCATGCGCAGCCTTCTCCCGACACTTTCACGCTATACTTTGATTGGCATTGCCAGTGTCGCAGCCAACAATGTGATCCTGATCGCAGGAGACGCATTGGGCGTGCATTATGCTTTCTCGACGCTCCTGTGCTTCTTTCTGATCGGCGCTCTGGCCTATATCGGTCATGCCAATATCACCTTTGAAGCAAGCCACTCGCTGATGGGGTATCTGCGCTATTGCGCAACACAGGCGTTTGGATTGCTCCTCACCCTGGTGATGCTGCATGGCATGATTGACCGGCTTTACTGGCCAATCTGGGTGGCAGCGCCCGCGGTCAGCATCGCGATGTTCGTCTATACGTTCCTCGCGACACGCTGGGCCGTGCTTTATCGAGGCGCGCAAAGCCAGGGCCAGCAGAGCAGCTGAGCGACTTAGCTTTTCGCGACAATCCGCAAGGCCGAAGGACCATTCGCCAGCTTCTCCACCGCAGTCTGCAGCGGAAAGCTCGCAGCGCCCATCAGCACGAAGGGCAGCGAGTTCTGCGCGCCGAGCATATTGGCAATCGAGCGCCCGATCGCCGGGATGTGCATCGGATGTTCGGCAACAATTGTGAGGCCCGCTTGCTCAACCGCGCGGTGGAATGAGGTCCGGCTGAAATGTGTGCGGTGGAAGGGCAGATACCAATTGTCCCAATGCCTGCCAAAGACATGGCGCCAGGGGCAATCGATATGCGGCACTTCAATCACGAAGGTCGCCCCCGGTTTGCCCAGCCGGCGAAGTTGAGAGAGGATGTTCTGCGGATCGGAATCGTGTTCGAGCACGTGGAAACACGTCACCAGATCAGCGCTGCCTTCCAACTCATGTGCATCGGCGAAGGAGTGATATTGCGCGCTGCCAATCTGGGCGGGAGGTTCTGCAAAGAAGTCAAGGCCAGTGACCTGCGCATCCGCCCCGGCCGAGGCCGCAATGCAGGATGTGTAAAGGCCGCTGCCTATGCCGAAATCGACGATTTTTCCGCCGGAAAAGCCCGCTTGACCAAGCATTTTGCGAGTCTGGCGACGAAAGGCGAATTGCTTGATCGCGGTTGCGATAGAGTTGTCCTGAACCTGATAATCCTGCGTTTCGCGTCCTTCATAAAGAACCGCAACATCAGGGATATATGGCGTCGTGACACCATGACCGCAGCTTTTGCAGCGGATGACACTCATCTCGCCAAACTCGGGATCATTGCACCTCACAATCGGCTCGGCAGCGAACCCGCAAGGCTCCCCCGAAGGCCCCATGCAAAAGTGCGCCAAGGCATCGTCAAAGACGCTCTGGCTGACCATTGACGTCATTGCTTTTCCCACACCGCCACGAAGGTTGAGAATGGCAGGCGTCCCGGCAGTTTGTGCCAGCCGCGCTCAAGCCCCATCAGGACGGGCGCGAGATACTTCTTGGTGCCATTGGGCACACGCAGCACCCAATTCTGCAGCAGCAGGAAGTAAGCAGGCCCACCGATATAGCGCACGCTGGTCGGCGTCAGACCCTTGGCATAGCTCTCAGCGAGCTTGGGGTGCGACAGAGCATGCTCATTTTCGGCATCGAAGTTCTCGGTGTCGAGCTTGTACCAAAGCTGGCGGGCTGGTTCGAGAATGAAGTCGGCATTGGGCTCTGACATGATCAGCTTACCGCCGGGATTGAGCATCTTGGCGATGTTCTCAAACGCCATCGGCAGGTCAGCGACCAGATGGTGAATGCCGCCCATGACAAGCACAGCGTCATAGGTTTCCTCAACCTCCACCGGCTTGGTCAGGTCCCAGACATAGCATGGGCGATCATGGCGCTCGCGGAATTCCTCGCACGCGCTTTCGGAAATGTCGCAGCCCGAAATTTCAAGATCCGGGTGATGTGCGGCCATCCAGCCTGCTGCCGTGCCAACCCCTGATGCCAGCTCCATCAGCGAGCGGGCATCCTCCAATTCAGACAGGATCGGCTGATAGATAAACTCTTCCTTATACGCCTCAGCATACTGATCGGTCGTCGCTTCAGCGTATTTCTCGTGGATCGCTTCGAACAGCTCTTTCTGACGAGCGATTTCGGCCTGATCAAAATTGGTCGCGTTCATTCGGAAACACCTTCTGCGGTATCGCTCTTTGAGCGTTCATAGACATGCGGGTTGCGCCAGACTTTGCCGCCAACCGAATTCAGGATCGCCGTGCGCAGCGCATTGTCTGCCTGCATCACCTTGTCTGCCATGCCGCGCCCATATTCGCTGCGGAATGAGGTCGCGTGGAAATAGTCAATCTCGTCAGGCGAGTTGGGCGAGAAGTAGTAATTGGACACACAGCAGCGCCGCGCATCGCGGGTGACTTCGCTGACCGAATGCCACGACCCGCGATTGGTCAGCATGATGGCGAGCGAGTTGAACGCGCTGGGGATCGTGCGCGGCTGACCCTTTGGCCCGTCATCCCAAAGCTGCAGGTTCCCTCCATCCTCTTCGCCCCAGCCCGGTGTTACGTAGAACAGGAGATTTAGCACACGGTAACGCGCGCGTTCCTTGTCATGCGAATTGTCGAGATGGGGGCGAAGATAGGCGCCCTTCTGCATTGAACTGATCCCGCCTGCATACAGATCCACATCGGGTTCCAGCGTATCGATCCCGGTAATTATCCCAATCAGATCAACCACGCGGCTGTCTTGAAAAGCATAGACCACCTCTTCCAGAAGCGGGTCATACTCGTCCATCTGCGCGGCGATGTGCTTGTTTTCCTTGATGGACCGCTTGAGGATCATGCGATCACTCTCAGGAAACTTGCCACTGATTTTCTCGGTCAGTTCAGCGGGAAGCAGATTGTCGATCACGCAGGACGAAACCTTGCCGGGCTGATGAAATGTCTCAGCCAGCCGATCCACTTCCGGAGCGATCCGAGCAACAATCAGGTCTGCAATCTGTTGGCGATCCATCGCGCAATTCCCCTTTGGGAAAGCTATCGAGGAACATGCCTAACAAGTGGTTAAGGTGGCCGCATTCACTGGATCTTGAAGGTCAGCCCGGACACTTTTGCGGAAAGGTCGCTTCCCTTCGCATCGTCTCTGGCAGTTCACGGATGCCGAACATCTCCGCGTCATCATCGGTGAAAAAGCGTACCGAGTAGAGCTCACACAGGGTTGCGAGTTGATCAGTCGTAAGGTTGGCACCTGCCACACGCTTGATCGGGTTCTCAAGCCACAGATCGTTGCGTGTCAGGTCAATCGTATAGGCAAACCGGGGTGCATCGATCACGATAACTTCGGTCCCCTGCCACTCCGAGAGCGCCGCATCCGCCGCCGCATAGGGCGCGGTAAAGTCATGGGCCTGCCATGTTCTTACCGGGATCAAAAGCACTGCAATAGCCGTCATCCCGGCAAGCGTGCCGCGCCATGCCGCTGCTTGCGGGCCTTTGGCAAAGCGGCAGAAGGCAAAGGTCGCAATCAGCACGGCCCCACCCATCTGCCCATGGAGGTAGCGATAGCCCCAACCGTGGCCCTGATACGGAATTACCAGCAGCAGAAACAGGCTAGAGCCCACAATGGAAAGCAACATGGCTCGCAATTCGGGCGGAGCACCGTTGGCTAGCCGCGCCACCGGCCATGCGACGAGCACTAGCAAGGGCATGACCATAGGGTTCTGCCACAGGGTGAAGCGGGTTAAATTGGCCGCCATGGTTGCAACGGAAGTGGAACTGATGTCTGTCAGCCGCTCAAACAG
>JBCBMN010000023.1:0-27004 GCA_039822745.1 Pseudomonadota bacterium
AAGGATGCGAGGAAAGTCCGGGCTCCACGAAACGAGGGTGGCTGGTAACGCCCGCCGGATGTTGGTCTTCGGATCGCCATTCAGGGAAAGTGCCACAGAGAGTATACCGCCGATGGAGCCTAAAGCTCACAGGCAAGGGTGAAAGGGTGCGGCAAGAGCGCACCGGGGGCTTGGCAACAAGACCCGCATGGCAAACCCCACCCGGAGCAAGGCCAAATAGGGGTCTCGCGCTGAAAGGCAGGCTGGTTTCGAGCCGAGAGATCCGGGTTGGCTGCTAGAGCCGCTCAGCAATGGGTGGCCCAGATGAATGGCTGCCACCGCGCGGCTGGTCGTGGCAACACGATACCGCGCGCGGAGACAGAACCCGGCTTATGAAGCCCCCTGATGCGTCTTTGTCTTGTGTGCTCTTGCCGGGGCGTGGCCTGATCAAGCAGGTCTGTCCTGTAGAAGAGGTTCTATTCCGCTGGCTCAAGCGGGGTAGGCTCAACTGGCGGCCACAGCTCGTCGAAGGGCCTTGAGCGGCCATCGGGACAGACAAGGCGCACATGCATGCGGCGCATTCGGCGCGGACCGGGCACTCCGACACTGTGAGCGATGATGCCGACTTCCTTGCGCATCTGAGCGACAAAGTTGGCCACGCGGACGGCCTTGTTGGCGGGGTCAAGGCCGCGCTGAAGGTGCGGGTCGTGCGTCGTGATGCCAGTGGGACAGGTGTTCTTGTCGCACTTCATCGCCTGAATACAGCCGAGCGCAAACATGAAACCACGCGCTGATATTGTGAAGTCCGCACCCGCGCACAGTGCCCATGCCACTTCGCTGGGAGTCACGAGCTTGCCGCTGGCAACGATGCGGATGCGGTCCTTGAGACCCGCTTTGTTGCGCAGATCGACAAGCATGGGGAGAGATTCGCGCAGGGTAAGACCGACATTGTCGATCAAGGCGAGCGGAGCTGCACCCGTGCCACCATCGCCGCTGTCGACAGTGATAAAGTCAGGGGCGCTTTCAATCCCTCGGCGGTTGATTTCTGCAAAGAGGTTCTCAAGCCAGCCATAAGCGCCGATCACTGTCTTGAACCCAACAGGCTTGCCCGTGACCTCGCGAATATGCGCAATCATATCCAGCAGCTCTTCATTGCTGCCGATATCGGTGTGGCGGTTGGGGGAGATGGACGCCTCGCCCTCACGAATACCGCGAATGGAGGCGATTTCGGCGCTGACCTTCTCTGCCGGGAGAATACCGCCTTTGCCCGGCTTCGCGCCCTGGCTCAGCTTGATTTCGAACATGCGCACTTGCTCATGCGCTGCCACTTCGCGCAGCTTTTCGTCAGAGAGGCTTCCGTCCTCGTCACGCACGCCGTATTTCGCGGTGCCGATCTGGAAGACGATGTCGCAGCCCCCTTCCAAGTGGAACGGAGACAGAGCGCCTTCGCCGGTGTTCATCCAGCATCCCGCGTTTTTCGCTCCGTGCGAAAGGGCAGTGATAGCGGGTTTCGAAAGAGCGCCGTAGCTCATGCCTGAAATGTTGAAGAACGAGGTGGCATTATAGGGAATGCGGGCCGCGCCTTCTCCTATGCACATGGGGCGCGAATCCGCTGCGTCGCGATCAAGCAAAGGCCAAGGGCAATTCACAAAGATCGGCGTGCCCACCGGTTCCAGATTGCGGGTCGATCCGAAGGCGACATTGGTCGATGCACCCGAAGCCGCCTCATCCACCCATTCGCGCTGGGCACGGTTGAAGGGCATTTCTTCGCGGTCCATCGCGAAAAAGTACTGTCGGAAGAATTCGCCAAGCTCAGAGAGGATGTAGCGCATCCGGCCAATGATCGGATAATTGCGGCGCACAGTGTCGGTCGTCTGAAAGCGATCGACAAAGAACAGGACCACCAGCGACAACGCGACAAAGCCCACAGCCAGCACAAACAGGCTGGTGATCAGATCAAGCGCAAAATGCATCTCAGTGCCTCCCCATAGAATCGTCGCGGTGTCGCATGGATTTACGCAGGCAACGATACACGGGTTACATACCGCGCAGGAGCGATCGGAATCTACACTCTTCCAACACTCGAGTAGGCGAAGCCGCGCCCGCGCACATCGTCTGGCGTGTAGATGTTGCGCAAATCGACCAGCACTGGCGAATTCGCAAGCTCCATCACTCGGCCCAGATCCAACGCACGGAATGCATCCCATTCGGTCACGATGACGACAGTATCCGCACCTTCGATCGCCTCATAGGGGTCTGCGCACATTTCGACCTCTGGCATCAAAGGCTTGGCGAGTTCCATGCCTTCAGGGTCGAACGCTGCGACACTTACGCCTGCATCGAACAGGGTTTGCGCAATCGCGATAGAGGGGCTGTCGCGCATATCGTCGGTATTGGGTTTGAACGTCAGGCCCAGCAGAGCTGCTTTCTTGCCGCGCGCCGCTTCCGCTCCGCCCAGAGCGTCGAGCACTTTGCGGCCCATGGCGCGCTTGCGGCTGTCATTCACTTTGACCACGGCTTCGACGATGCGGGTTGGGCTGTCATAGTCCTCAGCGGTCTTGAGCAGAGCCAGCGTGTCCTTGGGGAAGCAGGATCCGCCATAGCCGGGCCCGGCATGCAGGAACTTGGAGCCGATCCGGTTATCCATGCCGATGCCGCGCGCAACATCCTGCACGTTCGCGCCCACCTTCTCGCACAGATCAGCCATCTCGTTGATGAAAGTGATCTTGGTCGCGAGGAATGCGTTGGCGGCGTATTTGATCAGCTCGCTGGTGCGGCGCGAGGTAAACAGGATGGGCGATTCGTTGAGGAAGAGCGGGCGATAGACCTCCCGCATGACTTCCTGGCCAAATTCATCCTCGGCTCCGATCACAATGCGATCCGGACGCTTGAAATCACCGATGGCTGCGCCCTCGCGCAGGAATTCCGGGTTCGACACCACGGCAAAGCGATGCCGCGTTCCGGTGTCACGGATGATCCGTTCCACCTCATCGCCTGTGCCGACAGGAACGGTGGACTTGGTCACGATTACAGCTTCACTCGAGAGGTGCTCACCAACTTCGCGCGCGACTTCGCGGACGAAAGTCAGGTCAGCATGGCCGTCGCCGCGACGGCTGGGAGTTCCGACAGCGATGAAGATCGCGGCTGCTCCGTCGATGCCTTCGGCAAGATCTGTGGTAAAGGACAGCCTTCCAGCTGAGACATTGTTCGCGACCAGACTATCAAGGCCCGGCTCGTAAATCGGCATCACGCCGTCATGCAGCGCAGCGATTTTGCGCGCGTCCTTATCGATGCAGACAACATCATGACCGAAATCGGCAAAGCATGCACCCGATACGAGCCCGACATAGCCTGACCCAACCATTGCAATCTTCATTGGCTTAACTGCCCCTGTTTCTGCCTTTAGGGGAAGCGAACCCTTGCATCGCGAACCCTGACAGCATGTCTATCTTATCGAGCGCGATCGCCGTGGAAGACCTCAATCTGGCCGTTTTCCGAAATGGCCTGCAAGGTTCTGCGCTGATCGCCTTCGAGCACGAGCGCGGTAAGCACACCTGAACGGAAAGCGCCAGTGTCAATCCCGATCCGATTGCCGCAATCCATAACCTTGTCAAAAATGGTGTGACCATGGACCACCACTTTTTCCAGCGGCCCTTCATGGTTGAGGAAGCGATCCCTGATCCACAGCATGTCTTTGCGGCTTTGCTCATCCAGCGGGACATTGGGGTCGATCCCGGCATGAACGAAGAGATAGTCGCCTGCGACAATGCACTCTTCAAAGCCTTCCATGTAATCAAGATCGTCCTGAGGGACGAGCTGGGGCAGGGCAGCGAAGATTTCTTCAAGCTCCATGCTAGCAAACTGCTTCTTTGACATGCCGTAGGACATGATTGTCTCTCGTCCGCCATGCTTCAGAAAGTGACGCAGGATTTCAGGCTTCTCGAACGCGGAAAGGAACATTTCCTCGTGATTGCCAGCCAGAACTCTTACATTGCGCTCGCATTGCCACTGGCGCGTCCGATCAATGACTCCAGCGCTCTCAGGGCCGCGATCGACCAGATCACCCAGCAGGATCATATGAGTTTGCGCGGGCCGCGCCATGTCGTCATCCGCCTCAATCGCGTCGATCAGCGCGTCGTAGAGATCCAGCCGCCCGTGAATGTCACCAATCACGTAATAGCGGGTGCCGTCCGGAACTGCGGGCGTCCGCAATGCGCCCTTTTGTGGGCTTCCGAAGAGTTTGCGCAGGGCTTGGAACATCGGGGCAGTCAAACTTGTAAGCGAGTCGTCTTAGACGGGAGTCTGCAAATAGGCACGAAGGAGCTTAACAGCAACAAAGCGGCGCGCTTGTAAGGATTAGCCCAGAATGGCTGTGCCTCACTCCCTCGTGCCTCATTCGTCAATCCAGTGAGAAATTGACTGTCGTTACGACTCGGACCTTTTTGTAAGGGCTGTCTGCCTGTCCCCAGCCACCACCGGAACCATCACGCGCCTCGATGGAGAAGTACCCTTGGGTCGCGCTTTTGATCGCGCCGACATCGGCCCCTGAATCCTTCGCGAATTGCTGGGCGGAACGCCGGGCATCCATAGTGGCTTCTGCGACCATCTCAGGTTTGATCGCGTTGAGACCCGTGAAAGAGTAGCTCATCCCCGATCCCTCTTCGAGCAGCACGCCGCGCCCGACAAGATCAAACTGCCTTGCCACAGCGCGTTGCGCCCGCTCGATATCATCCGTGCGCAAAGCCAGTCGCTGCCGGACTGTGTAAGTGGTGATTCCGCGACTGGTGTAGCTGGAGACGTTGGCGCCTGTGGGCTGGAGGGCCTCGTCAGGGAAGCCGAGAGAGTCGAAGAAGCCTTCGATGGCTTGCGTATCCGCACGCACCTTCGCCTGAGCCGATCCGAGGTCGGTTGCATTGGCTGAATAGGAGATTGTCCACGTCGCCAGATCAGCGGTCACGTCGCGCTCTGCAAGCCCGCGCACAGTGACAGAGCGCTCGGCCTCCTTGGCCCGCAACAGCCCATCACCAAGCAGGTATCCGCCCACGATCACGCCGAGGGACGCGATGGCGGCCGTGCCAAACCAGCGGATGGTTGTGGATGTGTTCAGATTGGCGCTGCTAGCGTTGATTGCGTTGGTGGTTTCGGTGCTATCCATTGGGTCCTCCTGTTTTCTCTGCGTTGAGCTGTGCATCAGTAGCGATGAACCGTTTTTGAACGAGTGGCAGATTCGTGCCAATTGGCGCGCAGCTGCACTCATCATTCGTTCCCAGAGGTGACCTTTCTATGCCGAAATATCTCCACACCATGATCCGTGTCACCGATCCGGAAGCGAGCATTGCCTTTTTCAATCTCATCGGGCTGGAGGAGGTTCGGCGGTCCGAAAGCGAGGCTGGGCGTTACACACTGATCTTCTTGGCGACGCCGGGGCAGCAAGGTGTTGCAGAACTGGAGCTGACCTATAACTGGCCGCCCGAAGATGGCTCAGAGGCTGAGGCCTATGAAGGCGGACGCAACTTTGGACACCTCGCATACCGCGTCGAGGACATCTACCAGACCTGTCAAATCCTTGCGGATGCAGGGCATGTGATCCATCGCCCACCGCGCGATGGGCGCATGGCCTTCGTCAAGTCACCTGACGGGATATCGGTTGAACTGCTGCAGGACGGCAGGCTTGAGCCTCAAGAGCCCTGGGCAAGCATGGAAAATACCGGCACCTGGTAGGCGAGCAAGCTGCCGTCCGAGATCAAGCGTTGCTGGGCATTCGCCCCTGATCATCGCAGTCTGGTTCGGGATGGTTGGTCGTCATCCGCAGCATGATATAGCCCACCACGGCCGAGATCGCTGATCCCATCAGAATGCCAATCTTGGCTTCTTCTTTCAGGATCGGGAAGGCAGGGAAGGCGAGTTCGCCGATAAACAGGCTCATCGTGAAACCGATGCCGCACAGGATCGATACACCCCAAATCTCTGGCCAGCTTGCACCGGCTGGGCGCGGCGCAAACCCGGTCTTGTCCGCGAGGAATACGGTGGCAAAGATGCCCGTCTGCTTGCCCAGAAACAGGCCTGCAGCCACAGCGACCGGAAGTGGATCGAGCAGCGCTTCAATCCCCATGCCCTCAAACGCAACGCCTGCATTGGCAAAGCCGAATACAGGGACGATGAGGTAGGAGCTCCATGGCGCCAGTCCATGCTCAAGACGCTCAAGCATCGAATTGCCGTCCTTGCGCTTCAGCGGAATGGTGAACGCCGCAAGCACGCCGGCAATTGTTGCGTGGACGCCTGTATTCAGGACGCAATACCACAGGAGAAGTGCCAGTAGGATGTAAGGCCAAAAGACGCTGATCCTCGCGCGGTTCATCCCGAACATGATCGCAAGAACTGCGGCCGAGGCGCCGATCCACATCAGGAAATAGCTCAGCGATTCAATCTCGGTGTAGAAGAGCGCGATGACCAGAATTGCGCCAATGTCATCAACAATCGCAACCGTGAGCAGGAACAGGCGCAGGGACGCAGGAACCCGGCTTCCCAGAAGTCCCAGCACACCCATCGCAAAGGCAATATCGGTCGCGGCCGGAATGGCCCAGCCGCGGGTAAACTCACCACCGCCTGATGCCAGCATATAGACAATCGCAGGCGTCACCATTCCGGCAAATGCGGCAATCATCGGCAAACGGCGGGCTGCAGGGTCCGACAGGCTCCCGCTGACGATCTCGCGCTTCACTTCCAGGCCGACGACAAAGAAGAACACCGCCATCAATCCATCATTGATCCAAAGATGGAGATTGTTGAGCTTCTTGATCGGGGTGAAATCCAGTTTGCCGTGGAAGAGCTCATGATATTCGTGAGCGAAGGCCGAGTTGGCGGCAAGCATCGCCGCCGCAGCAACGATTATCAGCAGCACGCCTGCCGATGCATCGCTCACAAAAAGAGCCCGAACGGGGGCAAAAAATGATTTCAGGGTCGAACGATTCTGGGAATGCGAGTCAGTCATGTCGCGCGCCTCTCTTGAGAAATGTTCGACTGGTTGCAAGTCGATTCGCGAAAAGGTATGATACAATTTGGACAGTCAAGGGGTCGGCTTGGTCTTGGGGCACTTAGATTTCTGGCAGTTGCTGACGATTGTTCAGCATGAATTGCTGCTTTTCGCCGGGGTATTCTTCCTAATCGGCGCCCTTGATGACATCCTGGTTGACGGCATTTGGGTCTGGCTCAAACTTACTGGCAAGGCCCAAACGCCAAGCGTTGACAGAAACGATCTGGTAGACAAACCGCTCAACGGTCCTCTCGCAGTATTTGTTCCGGCATGGCAAGAGGCTGCAGTCATCGGCGACACCGTAATGCATGCGCTGACCGTCTGGCCACAGGCAGATGTCAGACTTTATGTCGGCTGCTATAGCAACGATCCCGATACGATTTCTGCGGTGATGGAAGCGGCCGCTCGACTGGGCAGGACCGGTGATGATCGACTGAGGATCGTAATCCATGACCGGGAAGGACCGAGCACCAAGGCCGATTGCCTGAACCGGCTGCATAAGGCTTTGCGCGCTGATGAGCGGCGCAGCGGCAGGCTCTTCACCGGCGTCGTCTTTCATGACGCAGAGGATATGGTTGATCCGGGGGCTCTCTCCCTCTTGGATGAAGCGCTCGCGAAAGGCGCCGATTTTGTCCAGATTCCGGTAGAACCGGTCGCACAGAGCAATAGCAAGTGGCTCGGCAGCCATTACTGCGAGGAATTCGCCGAATCTCATGGCAAAGCGCTGATTGTAAGAAATGCCATTGGTGCCGGCCTTCCCGCGGCGGGTGTAGGCTGCGCGATCTCGCGCCGGGCGCTTCATCAACTCTCGCGCCGCCGTATTGACGGCTCGCCCTTTGATGCATCTTCGCTGACCGAGGATTACGAGCTGGGATTAACCGTGGCGCAGATGGGGGGACGCACGCGCTACATCCGGGCACGGGGAGAAGACGGGACTTTCATCGCCACCCGAGCCTACTTCCCCGCGATCTTTTCGCATATCGTGCGTCAAAAGACCCGGTGGGTCCATGGCATTGCCCTTCAAAGCTGGAACCGTATCGGTTGGAATGCGAGCTTGGTTGAAACCTGGATGCGAGCGCGCGACAGGGGTGGGCCGTTGACCGCGCTTGTTCTGATGGCGGGCTATCTTCTGCTTGTTCTCAGCCTCGTTTTGTGGGGCGCGCGCGAAGCGGGTCTTACGCCTGATCTGGTCCTTTCCCCATTCATGAGGGGCTTGATTGCGCTCAATTTTGCCAATTTCGCCTGGCGCGCGGCCTGGCGGTTTGGCTTCACAGCGCAAAGCCATGGTTGGGCAGAAGGGCTGCGGGCTGTGCTGCGAATTCCGTTTGCCAATGTGATTGCTATCCTCGCAGGGCGGCGAGCTGTGGCCGCTTATGCGCGCACTTTGATGGGCAAGGCTGTTGAGTGGGACAAGACGCAGCATGTGGATCATCCTGCTGCAACTGCGAGCATGCCGACCGCGTCCTTGATGCCGCGTTCGGGAAGCCATCAGAGAGGTGCAGCATGATTGGCTCTGAGCGCGATGCGCTGATCGATCAGGTCCCGGGTGTTCACCCTGTAAACCGTCTTGGCGGGCCGCTGACGATGCTCGCAATTGTCCTTGTGCTCTGGGTGTCAGGGCGTGTGGCCCTGTGGGAGAGCCCCATTTTAGTGCCGGGCTTCATCGCCGAGGCGACAGAATTTCTCGCAGAAGCCAGCAGCACAGCAGAAGAGAGTTCGGGGCCATCGCTGGAGGGCGAGGGGCCTGATTTCCGAGAGGCCTTGGCCGCAAACCGGCTTGTGGCTTCGTTTGCCCTAGACAACGAAGCCGCTGATGCAGCGCTGAGCGATGACCGCAGTTTCGGCTCAAGCATCGGCGGAGCGGCAACCCGGCTTGCTCGTGGGCACCAAATGCTGTGGCAAGCGGCGCTTACCTCTGATTTTCGCGCATCATCATGGCGCTCAAACCGTGCAGAGTTTGAAGATCGCGGAGAGCGACAGGCCGGGGTACCCGTCTTTCCCGGAACACCGCCTTTCAAGAGCGACGCGGAAGCGGATGCCGATCTAGCCAAGCTTGGTCGCTGGTCGCTGGATGCGTGGGTGTTCTGGCGGCAGGGACCGGCAGTGGTGCCAACATCGCAAGGGCGGCTCCCCACCTATGGCGCCAATCAAGCCGGAGCCAATCTTCAATATCGGCTAGCGCCTGCAAGCGGGCATGACCCGCGCCTTTATGTCAGAGCCTATCGCGCGCTGATCGATGAACCCGAAAGCGAACTTTCCGTGGGCGCTTCAGCGAGACCCTTTGGCAAGGTCCCGGTGCGTATGGCCGCTGAGGTGAGAGCCACCGAAAATGCATTCGGCAATGATATCCGCCCGGCGGCGTTTGCCATCACGGAGATCCCGCCCATCGCTCTTCCGGTTGGTCTGTCCGCCGAAGTATACGCTGGCGCAGGCTATGTCGGAGGAGATGCCGACACCCCGTTCATTGACGGGTTGGCCAGCGTGACACGCGAATTCGCCAGCTTCGACCTAAAGCGTAAGGATGACGTTCGCTTCAGTCTTGGTGCGGGTGTCTGGGGCGGAGCGCAGCGCGATGCAGAGCGCATTGATATCGGGCCTACCATGCGCCTTGACCTGTCTTTGGGGCCAATTCCAGCAAGAGTGTCTGTCGATTATCGTGAGCGGGTTGGAGGAGATGCAGCGCCCGATTCTGGTCTTGCTGCAACGCTGTCCACTCAGTTCTGACGAGCAATAGTGCAAGTTTGGCGCAAGAAGTGAAGGATGGATCAATCCAGTCCTTCCAAGCAGTGGAATGCTGAGGTAAGCGCCTAAGACACCATGGACGTCTACCTTCCCATTGCCAACCTCTCGGTCAACGGCCTCTACATCGTCCTGCTGGGCGGGTTGACGGGTATTCTGTCGGGTTTGTTCGGTGTGGGTGGAGGCTTTCTAACGACGCCTTTGCTGATCTTCTATGGCATCCCGCCGACGGTTGCGGCCGCATCGGCAGCGACTCAGGTGACGGGTGCAAGCGTTTCGGGTGTTCTCGCTCACTCAAAGTCGGGCGGCGTTGATTACCGTATGGGCACGGTCATGGTTGTTGGCGGGGTGGTCGGAGCCCTTATCGGAGCATTGCTGTTTCGCCTTTTGCAATCGGTTGGCCAGATCGATGTGGTCATCAACATTCTGTACGTCCTGATGCTTGGCACGATTGGCGCCCTGATGATGCAGGAAGCGCTGACCGGGCTGATGCCCAAGGTTACCGCCGCCTATGGTGGGCAGGCTCGCCGCCGACGTCACCACCCGCTTGTCGCGGGATTGCCCTATCGTTGGCGGTTCTATGCATCCGGCCTCTACATCTCACCGCTCGCGCCGCTGATCCTGGGAGTATTGGTCGGCATCCTGACGATGCTGATGGGTGTGGGAGGCGGCTTCATGCTCGTTCCGGCAATGCTTTATATCCTGGGCATGAGCGGCAATGTTGTTGTCGGCACCTCGCTGTTTCAGATCCTGTTCGTCACCATGGTCACCACCATGACGCATGCTTTAACGACACAAGCGGTTGATATCATTCTCGCTGGTCTGCTGCTCCTGGGATCGGTGCTGGGAGCGCAGTTCGGAACCCAACTTGCGATGAAGGCCCGGCCCGAAATTCTCCGCCTCGTTCTTGCCGCGATTGTCATCGGCGTTGCCTTGCGCATGCTGTACGGTCTGGGCGTGCAGCCCGACGAGATTTACTCTGTGAGCCCGTTGTGAGCGGGCGCACAGCACACCGCGCTTTATTCCTCCTTGTCGCTGCGTTGTTCCTTTCCGCTCAGCGTGAGCCAGTCCTTGTCCCCGAAGTCAGCCAGTCGCGCATCGAGGTTCGCCAGGGTTTTACGGGTGCCGATCTCTTGCTTTATGGCGCAGTCATTGCTCCGGGTGCACAGCAACCCGACTATGACATTGTGGTGGTGCTCAAAGGCCCCGCCGAAGCCATCAGAATTCGTGAGAAGGAGCGCATTGCCGGCATCTGGATGAATTCCGGAGCCAGTGACTTTCGCTCTGCCCCCTCCTTCTTTGCCGTTGCATCGTCAAAGCCTATTGACGAACTGGTTGATGAGCGCACCGCAGCAATTTTCGAACTTGGCACGCGCTTTATCCAGCTGAGCCCTGTCGGCGAAATCGAGCTGACCGAGCAGTCCCGCTTTGCTGATGGTCTTGTCGAAATGCGTGAGCGTTTGGGCCTCTACAAAGAGGATACGGAAGGCGTGCGCATCAGCGAAGGCGTTCTCTATCAGGCCCGCATCAACCTGCCCTCCAACGTCACGACCGGCCCCTACACCGCAGAGACCTTCGCGATTTCACGCGGGCGTGTCGTTGCCAGTGCCACTGCAAAGATCGAAGTGGTCAAGGTGGGGCTGGAAGGCCGGGTGGTGCGCGAGGCGAACCGCAACTCCTTGCTCTATGGTGGGTTTGCAATCCTCCTTTCGGTTTCAATGGGGCTGTTGGCCGGGCGTTTCTTCGCGCGCCGGTGATCCCGCGCATTGTTCTTTGCCAGTCGAGGCGAACTCGCTTGGCGCTCTGATATCGTTGACCCGATCTTAACCCCGTTAAACCTATGTATTGCGCCTGAAAGAACACAGGTTTGTCCGTGCTTGCGGACGTGAGGAACAACGACACATGGGCGACGTCAACCAGCAGCAGTTTGAGCGTTTCACAGGGCCGAACGGCTTTGCTGCAAGCGAAGCGCAGAACGCTGACCCGGCGGAGCAATCTGCCGCCAATGCGACCGCGCCGATTGGTGTTGTCCTCGAAATCTCTGGCGCTGGTTCGCAAGTTGCCTTTGATCTCCAGCGCATCAATGAATGCATGCAGGACGCCGATCCCTCCATCGCGCTTGCAGGTCAGGTCGGTAGCCAGATCAAGATCCGCGTCGGAGAGGCATGGCTGCTCGCCAGTGTCCGTGATCAGCGCAAGGACCGCCGCACCGAAGGCGGAGTGATCGCCAATATCGACTTTCTCGGCGAAGGAAACGAAGAGAAGCTGACTGGGCGCATCCACGGCTTCAAACGCGGTGTCACCCGCTATCCCGTCCCGGGCGCTATGGTTTACCCTGCGACCACCGCTGACCTTGAGCAAATCTACGCCAGCGATGGGCGCGCCAGCATCACGATTGGCAAGGTCTTCCCGACCAAGGACATCCGTGCGGGCCTGTATGTTGACTCCATGCTGGGCAAGCACTTCGCGCTGCTGGGATCGACCGGTACGGGTAAGTCCACCAGCGCCGCTCTGATCCTCCACCGCATCTGCGAATCCGCGCCCAAGGGCCACGTCGTCATGATCGACCCGCATGGCGAATACGCCGCCGCCTTTCGCACCACTGGTCAGATCCTCGATGTCTCCAACCTGCAGATGCCGTATTGGTTGATGAACTTCGAAGAGCATTGCGAAGTTCTCCTCAAAAGTGGCGGGAACGAGCGGCAAGTTGACATGGACATTCTGGCCAAGTGTCTGCTCGCTGCACGCTCAAAGAACCGGCTGGCAGAGACGATGGGTAAGATCACCGTCGACAGCCCGATCCCCTATCTCCTGTCCGATCTCTCCACGATCATTCAGGACGAGATGGGTAAGCTGGACAAGGCCACCAACTCCGCGCCTTACATGCGCATCAAGTCCAAGCTTGAGGAAATGAAGAGCGATCCGCGCTACCAGTTCATGTTCTCCGGCATGCTTGTTGGCGATACGATGACGGATTTCATCTCCAAGGTCTTTCGCATGCCCGGGGATGGCAAACCGATCTCGATCATCGACGTTTCAGGCGTTCCTTCCGATATTACCTCCACTGTTGTGGCGGTTCTCAGCCGCCTTGTGTTCGACTTTGCGATCTGGGGCCGTGAGGAAAAGACCCGTCCGATCCTGCTCGTATGCGAGGAAGCCCACCGCTACGTGCCGAGTGAAAAGCACGCGGATGGTTCGTCCGTTGGCCGCGTTCTCAGCCGTATCGCCAAGGAAGGCCGTAAATACGGCATCAGCCTTGGCCTGATTACCCAGCGCCCTTCAGACCTTGCCGAAGGCGTCTTGTCACAGTGCGGCACCATCATCTCGATGCGCCTCAACAATGACCGCGACCAGGCTTTCGTCCGCGCCGCCATGCCCGAAGGGTCTCGCGGCTTCCTTGATGCAATCCCGGCTTTGCGTAACCGCGAGTGCATCATCTGCGGCGAGGGTGTCGCCATCCCTGTCCGCGTCAGCTTCGACACGCTTGAAGAACACAAGCGCCCCGCTTCCGAAGACCCGAGCTTTGTCGAGCTCTGGAACATGGCAGGCGACGAGGAAGAGATGGTCGAGCGCGTCGTCCAGCGTTGGCGTTCGCAGGGCTAGACGCTCAGTTACTCCGCTCCCAAATCGCTACCCTTGCGAGGCATAGGCCCCGATCAGCAAGGCCCGGCGTTCTTCGGGCTGCTCGATGATCGTCTCCAGCAGCATCTGCAGGCTCTTACAGGGTACGCCTTCGTCCAGCACTGCTCCGTTCAAATCGCCAAAGGCGAACTCGATCTGATCACGCGTTGCGCCTTTCTCGGCCAAAGAAACAGCCACGGCTTCGAAATCGGTCGGGTTCAGCTTGAGCCGCATTTGCTGGTCCTTGCGGCCTGCGCGGATCGCGTCAAAGCGTGCCTCCACCGCCTTCGCACCCAGTTCGCGCACCTCCAGCGAAGGCTGTTCCTCCAAAGGCAGGCCAATTGCATAGGCGTCACACGAAGCCACATTTTCGTCGGCAAGCTTGGCAATAAATTGCTGCTCCCAATCGATCACTGCATCGAGTTGAGGCATGGGAGCAAAGCCAAAATCGTTCTCATGGCTTGCGAAGAAACTGCGGATCCACGTCACTGCTGTGGGAGCGACCCGATTTGCGCTCTGATCCTGATTGAGCCTGTTGCTCAGCGTTGCGAGAAACTCGTCATACTTGTCCGGAAAATCGCTTTCGAGCCGACGCAGCACGGACTCGGTGCCGGGCTCCTTTGACAAGGCTGCGGCGATTTCATTTTCGATTCTCTTATTGGAATCAAAGTACTCGATCACGCCGCCCGCTAAGACAAAGCGGATCGCCCAGCCCAGGATAACCGCAAGAAAAACTCCACCCAGCACCTTTTCAGTCGATGGTCTGTCGGTAAATGCCATGTCTGCAAAGCCCCCTTACGTTCCCCGTGTGTCGCCGAACAAATGGATGTGCATCCGGTCGCTCATGCGAAAGTCATGTTGAAGACAAAGCTGCGACAGCCAGCTTTGCCGGGAGCGCAGCGCCGCGCTGGTCGTGCCTTCGGCCATCAGGAAAATCCGATCGGAAGGGATGATGTAATGCCGCTGTAGCTCCAGCACCTCGGCAACATCGTCCGGCTCGGCGATCACGAATTTGAAGAACGCCCTTTTGTCCACGGCATAGGCATCAAGCCGTTCCGGAATCAGCGCCAGTTCGCTGGCATTGCCGCTATGCGCCAGCTTGGGGCTGACATTGTACTGATCGATTCTGTAATCGAGCCGGGGCGGTGCCTTGGTGGTGCCGTTGGTTTCCACCTCGACGCTGATATCAGGCAGGTGTTCGAGCATCTCGGCCAGCGCGCTGCCTTGCATCAGGGGTTCCCCCCCGGTGATGACCAGCCGCTTGCGCCTGGTCTCCGCAACCCGCTCTGCCGCCTCGGCTGGCGAGAGCTTCACCTGATTGGCAGCGCGTTCGAACTCCAACCCATCGCGGTGGGGGCGATTGTCTCCCTCAAACCGCCACGTGTAGGCCGTGTCGCACCACGAGCAGGCGAGATTGCAGCGCGACGTGCGGATGAAGGCCACCGGCGTGCCCGCGCTTGGCCCTTCGCCCTGCAGAGAAGCGAAGATCTCCGCCTCGCCCGAATCGTTGGTGGCCAGCACAAGGTCAGTCATGCGCGTGCCCCCTCACCAGCTACGGCCGGCATGTAGGAGACACAGGTTACACAGTCCAAAAGTCGAAAACACACCGCCTCCAAACACGCTGCAACCCCGCGAAAAACGGCGCAATTCAGGCTTGGAGGAGGGGTAAAAGCGATCATCCCGCCACCATTGCACACACGCGGCGAGTAGGAAACGGGGTGGTCTCGTTCCCGTTCAATCGGTGACGCAGGTGAAACCAGCACTGAGATCGCCGCGGGCCTCAAACTTCATGCCACCAAGGTCAGCGCCGAACATAACAAAGTCGAACTGTCCGTCCGTGTCAAAGACGACGAAGAAGACTGAAAGTTCGTCCCACCATTGATCGGGTGACAAGTCTGCGTCTTCCTCATCCCGGTAGTGTTCGCGCCAAATCTGATAGCCATCCTCGATGCACGCCTCCTTGAGCCTGGCGTGCCATTGGTCCGAACTGTCCAGCAAGGTGTCCGCCGTAGCAAGCGCGTCTTGCACACCTTGGGCCGTTTCCGCTTCGGGGTAGAACTTCGTCTGCGACCCGCACCAGTCGACTTCAACGCCCCAGTAACTTCTATCCCTCCTATTGGGTTTGAAGGTTCCGTGTCCCGGCCATTCGACCGGCGCGCGTGGGTTATCCGAGCGACGAAAAAATGATGCCAGAAGCAGCTTCATCCCAACCGCGCGAGGGCGGCTTTGAGCCGTTCAACCTCTGCTGAGTGATGCGCCAGATCCGCGCGCGCCTTTTCCACCGCTTCGGGTTTGGCGCGTTCGACGAAATTGGCGTTGGAGAGGCGTCCTTCGAGGCTTTTTGCCTCTTTCTCGGACGCCGCCAGCGCCTTTTCGAGCCGGGCTTTCTCCGCTTCGATATCGATGATGCCTTCCAGCGGGATGACAAACACGTCGCCCAGAGCCGTTACCTGCATGGCGGGGCCTGCCGGGGCTTCATCGATAGTGACCGGCGTGAGCCGCGCGAGGCGTTCGATTGCGGCGCTGGAGCGCTCGATTGTGCTTGCAGCGAGCTCGCTGGCTTGCGGCAGGAAAGCCGCCAGTTTGGCGCCCGGCGCGATGCCAAGCTCGTTCTTGGCACTGCGGACATTGGTGGTGAGCTCGATCACCCAGTCAATCGCATCGGTGGCCTCCTTTGCGACTTCGGCGCGCGGATCGGGCCAGGCAGCGGTGATAAGGTCGTATTCGCGCGTCCCCTGAGCATGCCATAGCTCTTCAGTGATGAAGGGCATGAAGGGGTGGAGCATGACGAAGATCTGATCGAGCGCCCAACCGGCCACCGCGCGGGTCTCGACCGCAGGCATGGCTTCGGGGTCCGCGCCTTCGGCAAAGACCGGCTTGATCAGTTCCAGATACCAGTCGCAAAACTTGCTCCATGTGAACTGGTAGATCGCATTGGCTGCTGCGTCGAAGCGCAGATCGGCCATTGCAGCCTCGATCTCGGTGCAGACTTGCTGGACCTCGCCGATGATCCACTGGTTGGCCGCAAGCCGCGCTGTCGGGGCTTTGAGCGTGTCCGAAGCGCCAATGCCGTTGGACTGGCAAAAGCGCGTCGCGTTCCACAGCTTGGTGGCGAAGTTGCGATATCCTTCGACCCGCTTTTCATCCATCTTGATGTCGCGGCCCTGGCTTTCCATCGCCGCCATGAAGAAGCGCAGCGCATCGGCGCCAAACTGGTCAATCAGGCCCAGTGGATCGACGACATTGCCCTTGGACTTGGACATCTTCGCGCCATCGGCGGCGCGCACAAGGCCGTGGAGATAGAGGCGCGGCCATGGCGCCTCACCCATATTGTACTGCCCCATCATCATCATCCGCGCATCCCAGAAGAACAGGATGTCAAACCCGCTGATGAGCAGGTTGTTGGGGAAGTGTTTGTCGAGCAGCGGCTGGTTGTCTTCGGGCCATCCCAGCGTGGCGAAAGGCCATAAGGCGCTGGAGAACCAAGTGTCGAGGACGTCGGGATCGCGGGTTAGCGCGACGCCTTCTCCTGCCTCAGCCTGCGCCTCTTCCTCGCTCTCCGCGACAAACACGTTTCCGTCCGCATCGAACCAAGCCGGAATCCGATGCCCCCACCACAACTGGCGGCTCACACACCATGGCTGGATGTTCTCCATCCAGTTGAAGAAGGTCTTCTCCCAGCTCTTGGGCACGATCTCGATGGTGCCGTCGCGCACGTCCGCAATCGGCTTTTCCGCCAGCTTTTCCGCATCGACATACCATTGATCGGTCAGCCACGGCTCAATCACCACGCCGCCGCGGTCGCCAAAGGGGGTGGCGATCTGGCGGGGTTCGGCGTCGTGCTCGACCTCTTCGCCCTTCTTGGTTTTGGCGATGTGCGGGATCAGCAGGCCGAGTTCCTTCAGCCGCTCGACCACCAATTCGCGCGCGCCGGGCACGCCATCGCGTTTGAAGCGGTGCAGGCCAATGAACTCGTCCGGCACCAGCCCGTCTGCCGTCTGGCAAACGTCCGCGTTGCCATCGAGCATGTTGAGCATCTCGCACGCGGCAATCCCGGCGCGCTTGCCGACCTCGAAATCGTTGAAGTCGTGCCCCGGCGTGATCTTCACCGCGCCCGATCCAAGCTCAGGATCAGCGTGTTCGTCGGCCACGATCGGAATGCGCCGTCCGGTGATCGGCAGAACAACATGCTTGCCGACCACGCTGGCGTAGCGCTCATCGCTTGGATGGACCGCGACCGCCATATCGGCGAGCATGGTTTCAGGCCGCGTGGTCGCAACCTCGATATAATCGCGCCCATCCGCCAGCGTCACGCCATCAGCGAGCGGGTACTTGAAGTGCCAAAAGCTACCGGGAATGGTCTGCTGTTCGACCTCAAGATCGCTGATCGCGGTCTTCAGTTTCGGGTCCCAGTTCACCAGCCGCTTGTCGCGATAGATCAGGCCGTCATTGTAGAGGTCCACGAAGGTCTTGAGCACCGCCTTGGTGAAATGCTCGTCCATCGTAAACTGCTCGCGCGACCAGTCCATCGAACAGCCCAGCCGCCGTAGCTGCGTGGTGATTGTGCCGCCGGACTCGGCTTTCCATTCCCACACCTTGTCGACGAATTCCTCGCGGGTGTAATTGGTGCGTTTGTCCTGTTTTTCCTCAAGCTGGCGCTCGACCACCATTTGCGTCGCGATGCCAGCATGGTCAGTGCCCACCACCCACAAAGCATCCTTGCCGCGCAGCCGTTCATAGCGGATCACGATATCCTGCAGCGTGTTGTCGAGCGCGTGGCCGATGTGAAGCGAGCCGGTGACGTTGGGCGGCGGGTTCACAATCGTATAGGGCTCGGCATCGGGGCGCTCGGGGCGAAAACCGCCGCTCGCTTCCCAATGCGCGTACCATCGCTGTTCAATGTCAGCCGGGTTAAAAGTGGTGGGTAGTGAAGAAGGCATCTTTTGTGAGCTCGCTAGCGCTCGCGAGCCGGGCCACCCGCTCCCTCCACCCTTCCACCCGGATCGTAACCCGGTGTGATAATCCGGGTGGAAGGGTGGAGGGAGCGGGTAGCCCAGCATCCACGATAAAACGCAGCCCCCATGACACCGCCCTTTCGCAGGTGCAACACTTCGTGTGTTATTGAAAGCTATGCTCTTGTCGTCGACAGCGTTTGCGCACATACCCGCTCTCAATGGACGGGACAGCGCAATTTTCGCTCCAAGATGAGGGCGACGGCACTGCGAGCCTTTCGCTCAGCGGTGCTCTTCTCGTCTCGACGATCGGGACTTTGGACCGCGAGATGCGCGGCGAGCTTGATCAGATCAGCCGCATTGACCTGTCTGGCGTGGACGAGATCGACACGGTCGGCGCGTTTCTGGCCTGCCAGCTTTCCTCCGATCACGATGCCACCATCACCGGCGCGAGCGAGCGCGCGCAAAGGCTGTTGGCCGCGATTGAAGGGGCGGGCACGCACGCAGACCTGACCGTGCACCGGGAAGCGGTGTGGGAACGGGTTCCGCTCGCGCTGGGCTATCAGGTCTTCGAAGCGCGCGAAGGTGCAGCAGGCGTGGTTGGCGCGCTGGGCCGTATCATGATCGGCCTCGGCAATCTGGCGCGCAATCCGTCGAAGTTCCCGATCCGCGCACTGGTTGCGCAGATGGAACAGGTTGGGGTCTCGTCGCTGCCTATTATCGGCCTGATGAGCTTTCTGATCGGGGTGGTCATTTCTCAACAGGGCGCGGTGCAGCTTGAACAATTTGGAGCCGAGGCGCTGACGATCAACCTGGTGGGCCGCATTTCCCTGCGCGAACTGGGCGTGCTGATGACTGCGATCATGGTCGCCGGGCGTTCGGGCAGTGCTTTTGCGGCGCAATTGGGCACAATGAAGCTGACCGAAGAAATCGACGCAATGCGCACGATCGGCATTTCGCCAACCGAAGTGCTGATCATCCCGCGCTTGCTCGCCTGCACATTCATGATGCTGCTATTGGGCTTTTATGCATCGGTGATCGCTATCATCGGCGGGGCAATGATCGGTCAGGTCAGTCTGGGCATACCCTTTGTCACCTTCGTCAGCCGCATTCAGGAAGTGGTGCCGCTCCATGATTTGTGGGTGGGTCTGATCAAGGCGCCGGTCTTTGGCCTGATCATCGGGCTGGCGGGCTGCTATCACGGCATGCGCGTCGAAGGGAATTCCGAGGAGGTCGGTAAGCGCACCACGATGGCAGTGGTTTCGGCCATCTTTGCAGTGATCGTGCTCGATGCGTTTTTCGCGGTGTTCTTTACCGAGATCGGGTGGGGCTAAAGGCATGAACGAGCAGACACCGATCGCCAAGAAAGGCCAAAAGGCACCTAAGGCTCAGGGGCCCAAACCGCTTGAACCGCGCATGGATGTGCGGCCCGAACCGGGCGATCACAAACGCTATGCGGACGAACCTCCCATCGTGGTTGAAGGGCTGGTCAACCAGTTCGGCACAAGCCGCGTGCATGATGGCCTCGACTTAACGGTTCGCCGGGGCGAGATTATTGGCGTTGTCGGCGGATCGGGCACTGGCAAATCGGTGCTGATGCGCTCCATCATCGGCCTGCAAGTCCCTGTGGATGGGCGCATTGATGTGCTGGGCCGGACGATCACCGGGATCGATCCTGACCGCAATATCGGCGTGCGCTGCCGCTGGGGCGTGCTGTTTCAGGGCGGCGCGCTGTTCTCCACCCTGACCGTGGGCGAGAATGTCGAAGTGCCGCTCAAACAGTTCTATCCCGAACTCGCGCCTGATCTTCGCGCCGAGATTGCGCGCTACAAGATCCTGCTGTCCGGCCTGCCAGAGGATGCGGTCCACAAATATCCCAGCGAGCTTTCAGGCGGGATGAAGAAGCGCGCCGGCCTTGCCCGCGCGCTGGCGCTTGATCCAGAGCTTCTGTTCCTTGATGAACCGACTGCCGGGCTTGATCCGATTGGCGCTGCAAAGTTTGATCGCCTGACCGCTGAGCTGCAAAAGACCCTGGGTCTCACAGTGTTTCTGATCACGCACGATCTCGATACGCTTTACGAGATCTGCGACCGTGTAGCGGTGTTGGCTGACAAGAAGGTGATCGCCGTGGGCACAATCCCGGAATTGGTCGAGACAGGCCATCCGTGGATCCTCGAATATTTCAACGGTGTGCGCGGGCGCGCGGCCCATGCTTCGCATCAGCAAGGAGCAAACGAATGATGGCTGTGACCGCGATGCGCTCTTTTACACAACCGGCCAAGATACAATCAGTTGGACAGTCACACAGCGGCGCGTCCATAAAGGCGCTCATGAAAAGGGCCATGCAGTAATGGAAACCCGTGCAAACCATCTGTGGGTCGGGCTTGTGACCCTGCTTTTGCTCGTCGCTTTGGCGGGCGGCGTCTTTGTGATGGCGCGGCTGGGGCAGGGCACGCAGAACGAATATGACATCTTCTACAAACAATCGGTGACCGGGCTGGCGCGTGGCAGTCAGGTGTCCTTTGCCGGGGTTCCGGTGGGGCAGGTGTCCGAAATCTCGCTGTCAGAGGATGACCCGGAATATGTCCGCGTGCGCGTCAGCGTGCAGGAAAAGGTTCCGATCCTTGTCGGGACAACCGCAACGATCCAGTCGAGCTTTACCGGGGTTGCCAGCATTCTGCTGGATGGCGCGCGCAAGGATGCGCCTCCGATCACCTGCGAGACGACCGCTTGTCCTGAAGGGCGCCCGGAAATCCCTCCGGCGGATGGCGGGATCAACGCGCTGCTGAACTCTGCACCATTGCTGCTGGAGCGGCTTTCAACGCTGACAGAGAACCTCAACCTTTTGCTGGGCCCGGAAAACCGCGAGGAACTCACCAATATCCTCTACAACACGGACAGGCTGACCAAGGGGCTGGCGGATGCAACGCCGGAGCTCACGCAAAATCTGGTGGAGTTCCGCACCACGCTTCAAGAGTTCAACGAAACGCTTGATGGCGCGCAGGCACTGATGGCGACGACGGACCAATTGGTGAGCGGCGAAGGCGAACAGCTGGCTGCAGAGCTCAAGACGACGCTGGAATCGGCGACGGCGGCGGCTGATGCGCTGGCCACGACGCTTGAAGACACTCGGCCCGCAGCCTTGCAATTGCGCGAATCCACATTGCCTTCAGCTGAGGCGACCTTGCAGGATTTGCGCACCACCAGCCGGGCATTGCGCTCGATCACCGAAAAGCTCGAAAGCGAAGGCGTGGGGTCGATCCTCGCTGGCGACGGGCTGCCGGATTACAAAGAGTAAGAGGGATATTGCGTGAAGGCTAGAAAAGCAATTCTCACCGGATTGGTGGCCCTTGCCGGGCTTGGACTGTCAGGCTGTGTCAGTCTGGGCGGAGGCGGCACTGCACCTGAAAGCCTGCTGACCTTGACGCCCAGCACCACCGCGCCGGTTGGCTCGGGTGCCAATGTGGCGGCTAAGACAGATGGCGAGCAGATGGCGGGCGCTATTGCGGTGCTGACCCCTGAAGTGCCAGCCAAGCTCGACGTGCTGCGCGTGCCGGTGAATGTGACGCCCACCAAGATCGCCTATCTGCAAGACGCCTTCTGGGTGGAGAAGCCCGCGCGGCTGTTCCGGCGGTTGCTGGGTGAAAGCCTGCGCGCCAAGGCAGGCGAGAACTCACCACTTGTGCTCGACACGGATGACACGCCTGTGCGCGCGGGCACCTTCCTGCGCGGCACGCTGAGCGAGTTGAGCTTCGATGCGGAAACCGGCTCTGTCGTGGTACGCTTTGATGCAATCCGCTCCGATGCATTGGGCAATGCCACCACCAAACGCTTCGAAGCGCGCGAGAGCGGCATCACGGCGGATGCAGCTTCGGTTGGGCCTGCACTTAACAAGGCGGCGAACACCGTCGCGAGCGAAGTCGCCGACTGGATGATGCCTTAAGTCAGATTTGCTGAGAGCCGCCGGCGAGGCGCACAAACTCGCAAGCGCGCAGGAAATCTGCGGTGCGGCGCGCGCGGCGCTCTTCGGCTTCCTCGTCGCGGCCCCATTGCTGCGCCTGCCATTCCTCTTCGAGGCTGGCTGCATCCCATAGCGCTTTCGCATCAGCGCCTTCGCGGATGGCTGAAATGCCGATGATCAGCGACGCGGCGAGGCTCGTCATGGTCTCCACCCCTGCCAGTGCAAAGGGGCTGAGCGTGATCAGATGCGCGCGCAGGGTCGCAATTGTTCCGGCATCCTGCGCTGCATGCATGATGCCGGAGACCCGCTTGAAGGTGATGCCTTCGCTTAGCTCCAGCGCGCTGACGATGGGCTCCCAGATATCCTGCTGGCGCGCATAGAGCGGTTCATCCGGGTCCGCGCGGTAGAGCAGTGTATCAGTGTCACCATATTCGCCAAGCTTCTCGATCACGGCTTGCGGAGCGGGGGCAATCATGTCGATGGCGTAATCGGCCATGTCTCGCATGGGGAAGCTGGTAGGGTCGATGTTCTCGCCCTGGCCTGCCCATTCCCCCGCGAGCGCGTGAGCCAAAGGAACGCTGGGCAGGATTTGCGGGGTGCCCTTGACGGTTTTCAGCCCGCGCCCGTCCAAAGTAACCTGCCAGCCGTCCTCTGCCTCTTGCACGCTGGCTTCGTCATAAAAGCGCTTCATGGCCCGGGGTCCTGCCCCTTCCAGCGTTTGACGAGCAGCGGGGGCGCAAAGAAGAAGGCGAGAATGCCCGCCAGCGTGATTATCACCGCGAGCGCAAAGGGGATCGCCACAAGATCGCGCGTGCCCGCAATCCCGGCAATCGTCGTTGCAATACCGCCAATGCGCACACAATTCAGCACCAGATAGCGCTGGCGTGCGGCGATTTCCGCTTCATCGAGGGTATCTTTTGGGGGCGGCTGCGGGACGCTCATTTCCATTCTCTCAGCATCTGGCCAAGCCGCGCCACATCGGACGCGATGGCGGCGGCTCCGGCATGCAGCAATTCGTCGGGATGGTGATAACCCCATGCGACCCCAATGCTCGCCACATTGGCCGCGCGCGCCATATCAATGTCAAAGCTGGTATCGCCGATCATGACCGCTTGGTCCGGTTGCGCAGCGGCTTCGAACAGAGCGGCCTCCAGCATGGCGGGATGCGGCTTGGAAGGATGCCGATCAGCGGTTTGCAGCGAGACGAACAGATCGCTCAGCCCGTGCTCGGCAAGGCAGGCGGTCAGCCCACGATCCGATTTACCCGTAGCGACAGCAAGGCTCCAGCCATCGGCATGGAGCGCGCGCAAGAGATCGGCAATGCCATCATAGAGCGGTTCATCCAGCAGGCCCTCTTCACGCCGCGCGCGAAAGCTGGACTTGAAAAACTCGACAATGTCGCGCTGTTTTGCCTCATCAAGGTCCGGCGCCAATTCGCGCACCGCCACGCCAAGGCTCAGCCCAACCATTCGGCGCACCAGATTGTCATCAGGCGCAGGCTCTTCGGCGCGCTCAAACGCCCGGCGCATCGACCAGCAGACATCGGCCTGCCCATCAACCAGCGTCCCGTCGCAATCGAACACGGCGAGCTTCACTTGCGCCGACCCTTCGGTTTGGCAGGCCCTTTCGGTTTAGCGCGCGCGGACTTCCTAGCAGTGCTGGCCGACGTGCTGCGCGTGCCGCGCTCTCCCCGGCGGCTCTTGCGATATTGCTTGGCGTGCTGGCGCGCGGCCTGCTTTTTCTCTGCCGGGGTGCGTTCAATCGCTTCGTTGCGCATCGGGCTGGCATCGGACTGCGATTCTTCAAAGCCCAGCACTTCCATGCTGGCTGAAAAGTGCGCAGGCAGATCCGCCGTCACATCAAGCTTGCCGCCTGTGCCCTTGCTCTCAGGCGTGGCAATGATCAGACGGCGCGCATGCAGATGCATCTTGCGACTGATGGCGCCGGTCAGAAAGGCATCGCGCCCGCCATATTTGCCATCGCCAACAATCGGGTGACCGATCGCTGCCATATGCACGCGCAACTGGTGTGTGCGGCCCGTCAGCGGCTCCAGCTCCACCCATGCTGCCTTGTCAGAGGCACGGTCGATCACGCGATAGCGGGTCTTGGCCGCCGCGCCGTTCTCCTCATCGACATGCATCTTCTCGCCGCCCGTTCCCGGTTGCTTGGCAAGCGGCGCATCGATTGTGCCTTCGGTGACCTCGGGCCGGCCGACCACCAGCGCCCAATAGACCTTGCGCGCGCTACGCCCTGCGAAGCGCTTGGAAAAAGACGCCGCGCTGCCCGGCGTTCGCGCGATCAGCAGGACGCCCGACGTGTCCTTGTCCAGACGGTGCACCAGCCGGGGGCGCAGTCCGCCATTGGGTGTGTCCTCATCCTCTACAAAGGCATCGAGCAGACCATCGACATGGCGATTGGTCTTTGATCCCCCTTGGGTGGCGAGGCCGGGAGGCTTGTTGAGAACGATGGCGCTTGGCGTCTCGCGGATCACCATGGCGCGCGCCTCGGCAATATCCTCTGGCGAGAGTTCGCGGCGAGGGCGCTTCTGGCCTCCACCGCGCGCTTCGCCGCCGGGGGGGACGCGCAGAACCTGCCCGCTGGTCAAGCGGTCTTCAGGCTTGGCGCGCTTGCCATCGACCCGGACCTGACCGGTGCGCGCCCAGCGCGATACAGTGGCAAAGCCGATCTGCGGCAGATTGCGCTTAAACCAGCGGTCCAGCCGGATGCCGTCGTCATCCTCGCTGACCGTGAACTGGCGCACTTCGTTCGTGGGGCCGCTCATGCAGCACCTGCGCGCATGACAACCAACCCGAGATACAGCGCCGCAAAGCCCGCCAAGAGCGAGACAGCCGCGTAAGCCAGAGCCAGTCCCGGCGAGCCGCGCTCTATCAGCAGGACCAGTTCCAGACTGAACGCGCTGAATGTCGTGAACCCGCCGAGCAAGCCGACGCCCAGCAGCAGTCGCATGGTCTCATTGCCGGTCCCATGCCGCGCCAGCCAGCCAACCAACATGCCCATGGCAAGGCTGCCAAGCAGATTGGCGCTCAGCGTGCCCCATGGAAAACCTGTGTTGGGACCGGCCAAATGCGTCACCGCGCGGCCCAGTTGATAGCGCCCGACAGCGCCCACCGCGCCGCCAAGGGCGACGAGCACAGACGGCATAAATGGTAATGAAAGAGCGCTCATGGCGGTGGTCCCTAGCCGGGGTGAGGGCGCATGCCTAGCTATTCCAAGCGCTCATCACCCAGCCAAACCCAGCCAATCGGCCCCCGCCATCGCCGCGATGCGCACGCGAAACCTTGCCAAATTCGTCGCTTGGCGCTATCGGGGCAGCGTCAAGAGCGTGATCCCGACGGTTTTGCTGTCAGATTCGCGCCCTTTTTTGCGTCAATTTATCCGCGCATCCCCGCCTATAGCAACCAGCGGGGCTCTGTGTGTTTTGTTAGATCCGCGGGGACGATCCCGCGCTTAAGAATAGACAAGGTAGTGATTCTGTATGCAAATCATGGTTCGCGATAACAATGTCGATCAGGCCCTTCGTGCACTGAAGAAGAAGCTTCAGCGGGAAGGTGTTTATCGCGAGATGAAACTGCGTCGCCACTACGAAAAGCCGAGCGAAAAGCGCGCCCGCGAAAAGGCAGCTGCTGTACGCCGTGCACGCAAGCTTGAGCGTAAGCGCATGGAGCGCGACGGCGTCAAGTAATTGGCTCCTCGGGCGGTTCTCTAAACCAACCGCTTGAAACGCGAAAACGGATACGCCAAAGGGGCGTGAGACTTATCCGGTCTTGCGCCCCTTTTGTCGTTTCCGGCGGCAGTCCTCTGAGTCCTCGTTTTGGGGCGCAACACATTTCCAGGGATCGAAAATGACCGAAATCACGCGCGTTCCGTTGAAGCCCGTTCAGAAGGGTTCGCTTACAAAGCTCTGGCTGGGTGTAATCGCCGCTATTGCGATTGGCGCTGTCATCGCTGTCGCTTCGGCTGACATCAACTGGAACTCAGTTGAAGTGATCGAGGTCGTCGAGCCGAGCGAGCCGGGCGGTAAGGAAGAAAAGCTGACGATTGAGACGGTGGTGGCTGGCGAAGGTGAGTTCGCGCAAGTCGGTCAGGTCGTCTTCGTCAATTATCGCGGCTTCCTTGAAGATGGCACGCAGTTTGATGAAAGCCGCGCTATTCCATGGCCTGCACCGGGCATCTTCCCCGAAGAAGGCACGCCCTTCCCGATCGAGGAAGGCGCCACGGTTGAAGGCTTCTTCAAAGGCCTCCAACGCGTACAAAAGGGCGGCGAGTACAAGCTGAGCATCCCATCGGCACTGGGCTATGGCGACGCACCGCGCCCCGGTTCGCCCATCCCGGCGGGGGCTACGCTGGTCTTCGAACTCGACGTGGTTGAGATCATGGATCAGGCCGATTTCGACCAGGGCATGGCGATCCATCAGCAGGCTTTCGAAGCGCAGAACCCCGGCATGCCTCAGGGTCTGGGCCAGTAAGAGCGCGCTATGTCGGTTGATAAGGAAACGGTTGCCAAGATCGCAGGCCTTGCTCGCATCAATATGAGCGAGGAAGAGCTGGAGCGCATGGTGCCCGAGCTCAACAACATCCTTAATTGGGTCGAACAGCTGGGCGAAGTTGATGTCGCTGGCGTGGAGCCGATGTCTTTGGATCGGCGTCCACTTCATCTGCGCGCAGCCGCAAAGTGTTCTCGATCACTGCCGACATCGG
>JBCBMN010000024.1:0-26597 GCA_039822745.1 Pseudomonadota bacterium
CACAGGAACTCGATCGTGCCCGCGCCGCGATAGCCCATGTCGCGCATCGCTTGCGCGCAGACCTCTCCCATCCGCTCGCGCTCGGCATCGTCGATCACAGGGGAGGGCGCTTCTTCGAGCACCTTCTGGTGGCGGCGCTGGAGCGAGCAGTCACGCTCACCCAGATGGATCGCATTGCCATTACCATCGCCGAACACCTGAAATTCAATGTGGCGCGGCTGGCCGAGATATTTCTCGATATAGACGGTGTCATCGCCAAAGGCGGCCTTGGCTTCGGACCCGGCCTGGCTCATGAGCGATTCAAACTGATCCTCGCTCTCGCACACCTTCATCCCGCGACCGCCGCCGCCGCTCGCTGCCTTGATGATGACGGGGTAGCCAACCTCTGCTGCGATCTTCTTGCCCTCTTCGGGATCGGAAACCGCGCCGTCTGAACCGGGAACCAGCGGCAGCCCCAGATCACCGGCCGATTTCTTGGCCTGCACCTTGTCGCCCATGGTGCGGATATGTTCAGGCTTGGGGCCGATCCACTTCAGATCATGCGCTTCGACGATCTCTGCGAATTTGGCGTTTTCTGACAGAAAGCCATAGCCGGGGTGGATCGCATCGCATTGTGCCACTTCGGCAGCCGAGATGATCGCGGCGATGTTGAGATAGCTTTCAGAAGCAGCAGGCGGGCCGATACACACGGCGTGATCGGCCAGGCGCACATGCATGGCATCGGCATCAGCGGTGGAATGCACTGCGACTGTCTCAATGCCCATTTCATGCGCCGCACGGTGGATGCGCAGAGCGATTTCGCCGCGATTGGCGATCAGGATGCGTTTGATGGCCATGGTGTTGTCCGGTTACCCAATGACCACAAGCGGCTGGTCAAATTCGACCGGCTGCGCATTGCCGATCAGGATTTCCTTGATCGTGCCTGCTTTGTCAGCGGTGATCGGGTTCATGACCTTCATCGCTTCGACGATCAGCAGCGTATCGCCTTCTGAAACAGTGTCGCCCACTTTGACAAAGTTGGGCTTGCCCGGCTCAGGCGAGAGATAGGCGGTGCCGACCATCGGGGACTTGAGCGCATCGACAGCGGCTGGAGCCGCTTGGGCAGCGGGCGCTTCGGCGGCAGGAGCTGCGGCTGCGGGTGCTGCGGCAGGGGCGGCTAAGGGCGCTGCTGGTGCGGCAATGGCGACGCCGCCGCGTGCAACGCGGATCTTGCGGTCATCGTCTTCAACTTCAATCTCTGTCAGTCCGGTTTCGTTCAACAACTCGGCAAGTTCGCGCACGAGTGATGTGTCAATGTTCATGCCGGACTTAGACGCGGCACTCGGCTTCTTGTCAGCCATGCAAAACCCTTATGTAGCCCCATATTGATTGCGGGGTGAGTATTGACGCCAATTGCGGCTGGCAAGTGGCAATCACCGAGATTCTTGCCGGCGCGTGGAGCTGACCCTCAGGAATCGCTACCCGCTACATAGTCGAGCGCCAGACGATAGCTGTCTGCGCCATGTCCCTCGAAGGTCTTCGTCGCTGCCATCCCGATATAGGAGATATGGCGAAATTCCTCGCGCTCTTTCGGATTCGAAAGATGCACTTCGATCACGGGTGTCGTAATCGCCCGCGCTGCATCCAGAAGCGCAATCGAGGTGTGGGTGTATGCACCTGCATTGATCAGCACCGCCTTTGCGCCTTGGGCCTGCGCTTCGTGCAGCCAATCGACCAGCATGCCTTCATGATTGGTCTGGCGCATGTCGATCGAAAGGCCCAGTTCCTGCGCCCGATCCTCCAGCATTCCGGCAATTTCGTCGAGCGTTGTGGAGCCATAGATCTCCGGCTCACGCAATCCCAGCAGGTTCAGGTTCGGGCCATTCAGGACGTAAACAATATCGCTCATGCCCGGTTCGATAGCGCCCTTGCTCCCATCGGGAAAGCGATGAGCGCGCTCAGAAAGCCAGGAGCTGGCTCAATCAGGCCGGGGACGGACGCGCTTGCGGCTGCGAGAGCTGGGCAAGATGCGCAACGACATATCGGCTCAGCGGGTAAGCAAACTTGAATCCCGCAGATTCGTCTTGCGCCCAAACCGTCCAGCCCATCTGAACTTCGAGTGCACCGAACTTGATCGAATAGACCTCGTCCACTTCCGGCTTTCGCCATGATGTGATTGCTACTCGACAACCGCTTTCGGAGATGTCCTTGATCACGCCTTTGATCGATTGGCCCATGCTGCTTTTTATCTGCGTTTCAAACGAGACGTCGTAGCGTTCATCAACACGGCGCTCTTTGCGCGCATCGAACACGGTTGGCTTCTGACGCATCTGAGGGCGATAGCCTGGACGCCGGGTAGGGCGGGGGCGAGGGCGATCAAACATGGTCTGCTTCTCCCCGCGCGCGAGACCTCAATTTCAGATTGAAACAGCGAAGGGGCGCGGAGCCGCCGCGTGTATGTAGTCTATCCATTTTTCCCAATCCAAGTTCCTTGCCCCAGCGCCGCTTTTGTTGGGAATGTGTCTATGATCGATGAACAATCGTGCTTAACAAATTTACGAATGAGCGGTGCGGACACTGTTAAAATGCCATGGCATCGAGGCTCTGCTTGTCCGCACTGTTTGATTTCCCTCTTTTTGACAGAGCTTGGACCCAAGCTCACTTGCGCGCCTTTCAGCAAACCCTACACTTGTGTGCGTGGGGGGTAGCTAATGGCGAAAAAATCAGAACCATTCTTTTTTGTCATGGCGATTGTTCTTATCGCCATTGTCGTCAGCGGATTCAGCGTCGTTGCCTTTTCCCGGCCCGGAGGGGTGATGGAGACACCGCTGTTCCTGCACATGCATGGAGCGGTTTTTCTGGCGTGGTTCGTCCTGTTGGCCGTGCAGGCATCTCTAATCGGTCGAGGGAGCGTCGCCTTGCACAAACGGCTTGGCCAAATCAGCATTGCTCTTGCAATCGCAATTGTGGTGATCGGCTATTTCGTGGTTTCGCACGCCATTGGTCAGCCAGACAAGACGATTGCGGGACGTCCGGCAGTGATCGGTTCGATCTTTCCGATCTTTGACATTATCAATTTCACCGCTGCGTATTCGCTTGGGATCGCTAATCGAGCCAACGGCATTGCCCACAAACGCTTCATGCTCTCGAGCGCGATCCTGATGATCGATCCAGCCATGGCGCGTCTCGTGCTGGGGCTCGGCGGCCATGGGGTGCTTATTCTGGTCACTGAGGTCGCGTTGTTTGCCGCGATGCTTTGCTATGATTTCTATAAGTTGCGGCGACCGCACTGGGCGACGCTGATCGCACTTGGGCTTTACATCATAGCTTTCACCGTGAAGCTGAATATCGAAAGCATCACGTGGTGGCCGGGCTTTCTGACCGCGGTGTTTTGACCTCTATTTGTCCACGCCCTTCACTTTACCCCACTGGCGCGCTGCCGTGTAACCAAGATAGCCGGTCCCAAACAAGGCATAGAGCGGCTCTGGCAGGCCGTTGAGATAGGCGTTCATACCAGCTGCGATTTCCTTTGCAGCGCTGGGGTTGAACGCGGCAAGCACGCCCATCGGCAGGGCCCACAAGATCATGGCATACATCACATAGAGAAAGCTGGGGCGCGCGCGGCTGGTCCAGGGATCGACTGAATTGGCTTCGGCAACGATGGCTTGCAGGCGTGCCTCGACCATTTCCATTTCCTGCGTGCCTTCAAGCTTCATCAGTTCAAGCTTGGCTTTGGCCCGCGCTTCCTTGTCGGGGATAACCTTGTCGATGATGGATGTAATTGGGCCGATCAGTGTTTCTAATAGAGCCATAGGGGGCGCTCCTCGCTGGTGAGTCGCGTGTCAACTATCCTATATGGTTCGTGTAGGAAACTAGTCCGACATCTCTTCGACGTCACCTGCTTCGGCCAATAATCGCTCCGCGAGTGCCAAATGGGGACGGTCGAGCATGGTCCCATCAATCGCGATTGTGCCGGCGCCAGGATTTTCGGCGAAGGCCTGAACCACACTTTGAGCGTGTGCAATCTCTTCGGCGCTGGGTGTAAACGCTGCATTGATCGGAGCGATTTGCGCTGGATGGATGGCGAGCATCCCTCGAAAGCCAGCGGCTTTGACTGTCTTTGCTCGCGCTTCAAGTGCTTGAAGATCGCGGAATTCCGGTTGTACGGTCTCGATCGGCGCCACGCCAGCGGCAACCGCGCCGAGCAAGCACAAGCTGCGGGCCATTTCATAGGTGTGCGCATATTCGCCATCGGCACCGCGTTGCTCGCTCGCGCCGAGTGCAGAGGACAAATCCTCCGCTCCCCAGCTCATTGCAACCAGTCTTTCGGAGCCCGGGTAGTGTCCGGCATAGTCACCAGTTTGGAACATCGCTGCGGCCGTTTCTGTAACCAATGTGGCGATCTTAGTTGAGCCTTGTGGAAGGGTGTTCGCAGTTTCCAGCGCGGTGAGGTAGTGGTGGAGTTGCGTCACGTGATGCGAGCCTTCGGCCTTTGGCAAAAACACACCACCGGGCGCGGCAGGGATGACAGAGACCAGGTCGAGAATGGCTGAGGATGTGTCGAGCGGATTTATCCGGACCCACAAACGATCGCGATCAGAATTGGCGCGGAGCATTTCGGCGACCATCTGGCGCGCTGCGGGTTTGTTCTCTGGGCTGACTGAATCTTCAAGGTCAAGCAAAGCAATATCGGCCTCGCTCGCAATCGCCTTACTCATCTTCTTTTCGCTGTCGCCGGGCGCAAACAGCCAGCTACGCATCTTGAGCGTCATGCCTCTCTCCTCTTGGTGGAGGGGTAGGCGTGCTAGAACGAGCCCTCAAGTTCGAATGTGAAGATGGTGCCAAACTTGCGATCGCGGTCTTCGATGAAGTCAACCTCGCCAGCGGCCCGGTCAACAAACACGGTGCGGTCAAACTGGTTCTGGCGGTTGTTGAGGTTGGAGACGGCGAGACGCAGTGTCACTCCGCCGACATCCTTGTTCTCGACAAAGACCTGGGTGAAGCCGGGGAAGCTCTCATTGCGCACGAAAACTTCGTCCAAGCGGACATTGTCGGCCCGGTCATCCCAGAAAAAGCTTCCGCCAAACGCCCAGCTGGTCTGTGGGAGATCGTGCCGCGCTTCGGTGCGGATGTTGATCGTCTGGTTGCCCGAAATCTCGCGCTTGAAACCCAGCAGCGGATCGCGCACCGAACTGCCGCCTCCTGCCACCGTCAGATCAAGCCGCGTGCCGCGCCAGCCAACCCCCTCGGAAAGCAGCGTGACCTCGCTCTCGATCCCGTAGCGCGTCGCGGAAGGAATGTTCCCTGGTGCCTGACCGCCGCCCTCTATCGGGACCTGATCGACGATATCGGAAATGTCTTCGTAGAACGGGCGCAGATTGAGCGTACCGAGCGCGCCGAAACCGATATTGGCCTCCACTTCTGCGCGCCAGCTTTGCTGCGGCACAAGATCGGCATTGGTGACGTTCTCGCGATCCTGATTGAGATCAACCGTGGCAATGAAGTCAAAGAAGTTGAGCTGGCCCACCAACCGCTCCAAACGAGCGGCGATGTTGACGCCCTCACGCACCTTCCAGTCGAGCGCGACAAAGCCCTTGGGCCGGTAGAAAGTGCGGGTCTGGCCCAGCTCGCCGCTCTGGCTGATGCGCGAATATTCGCCAGCAAGGCTGAGCTGGAATTGCAGGTTTGGAGCCAGCGGGCGGCTATAGGTCGCCTGCGCTTCGGCCCTGTCTTCGTCCACGCGCGCGGTGGCGCCCTCAAGCTCCACGGGCACGAATGCTCCAGACCCGTCCAGTTCTTTGAGGGTGCTGTTGATATCGAGGAAATTGCGCACCCCTTCGCCAGCCAGCAGAAGATCACCGCCAAAAGCGGGGAAGCTGTATTCCGCGCGCGCAATCGTCTCGCCCTCGTCGGCATCGCGGGTGAACCGGGTGCCCTCAGGATCGCTGCCGTCGGAAAAGCTGGTGACCGAGGTCGAGACGGTCGGGCTGTCTTCGGTGCTGTGATAGGCAATCAGCTTGAGCCGACCGGGGCCAAGGGTGAACTTGTAATCCGCGCCGACTTCGAAGTTGAATTCGTCCTCGCTTGAACGGAAATCGCGCACTCGATCAACCGGGTCGATCGAGCCAGAGCGCTCCGAAATCTCGTCTTCTCGCCGGATATTGCCGCCGATCTGGCCCGTCAGGTTGAGGACGTTGCCATTATCAGCAATGCGGGTGTACGAGCCCGAGAGGCTTGGCCGGTCGCTGTCCTCGGTGCGGATTTCCTCGCGAGTGTCGATCAGTTCGCCTGCGCCGTCGAAGACGAGTTCAGGCCCCTCATCCCCGCGCCGGCCCGAATTGTTCTCAAGCGCCAGCGTCCAGTCAGTCTTCTCGCCGCCCCCGGCGATAGCGATCCGGCCCTCGTAAAAGCGCGGATCGGTGCCAAAGCTGCGGAATTGCGGGGCGTAGCGATATTGCCCGCTTATCGCGCCGCTGCTTGCGGTGATGACGTTGAGTACCTGGCCGGTAAGCCCGCCAACATCGAGGCTAGCCCCGTCCACCAGCTCCAGCCGCACCACCTCTTCGGTCGGGATACGCTGAAGCGCTGCCACGGGCCCGTTCGATTTGCCCGAGATGCGCCGTCCGTTGATCAGGACATTGGTGTCTGCCTGGCCAAGTCCGCGCGCGCCATCGCCTTCGCGGATCGAGAATCCTGGTACCTGCTGCGCCATGTCGAGCGCACTGCGCGGGGCAAAACGCGCAAAGTCTTCGGGAGTATAGCTGCGCCGGGCGGTGGTACCTCCGCCCTTCTCCTTCATCTCGTCATCGCGCTCATCGCTGTCTTTGGCTGCAACCTGGTTGCCTTCGGCTGACCCCTCTCGTGCAGAGAGCGGCGAAGCGAAGAGCGCCAAGGCAAGCGCAGATATTGCGCCGCTGGAAAGAAGGTAAGTATTACTCATGAAAGACTTTGTAATAACCCCGGATGCGTGGAATGGTTCCGTGGGCGTAGGTCTCTCAAATGAAAAGTCGAAATCGACGAAACCACTGGTCGGGAAGACAGGATTCGAACCTGCGACCCCCACACCCCCAGTGTGATGCGCTACCAGGCTGCGCTACTTCCCGAGACCAGTGGAGGCGCGCCCTATAGGGCTGGGCCCTCCATGTGGCAAGCGGTGAAGTGCATGTCAGCAGCATCCGTGGCGAAACCTCGCACACAGGCAGCTCCACCTCGCCAACCACCCTGATGCCCGTTTCCCACAAACAATGCCTCCGCTGTGTCAGCGCAATTGCCGGGTGGTTGCAATGCTGCTAATCGCGCCCACCTGTTGCGAGAGGGGAAGGACGCGAGACTTCGAACGCTGTTCGAAGGGCGAGCGAAGCGCACCTCATCGCATGGGATCCATTCTAGACGATTTTCACAGGCACACGATACGATGCTCGAACTTCTCGCTACCGCTGGCGCAGCACCTGAACAGCCGCCCTTTATCCTTAGCACGGTCCTCCCGCTCGTTGGCATGCTGGGTATCTTTTACTTTCTTGTCATCCGTCCGCAGATGAAGCAGCAAAAGGATCATCGCGAAAAGATCGAAGGGATCAAGAAAGGCGATCAGATCGTCACGGCTGGCGGTCTGGTGGGCAAGGTCGTCAAAGTTGATGACAGCTATGCCGAGATCGAACTGGCCAAGGATGTGCGCGTGAAAGCGGTTAAGGCCACGATTGGCGACATCATTCCTCCGGGTGGCAAGGCCGCCAACGATTAAGCGCCAGCGCGGCTAATACGCGGCCGCTCAACGCATCCCCTATAAAGAAGACGAAACAGGCAATGCTCGATTTTCCCCTCTGGAATAAGATTTCGCTGTGGGTCTTGACCCTTGCCTTGGCGGCGCTTGCGATCCCATCGCTTTTGGGCGCGACAGGAGTGCTCGACGCTGAGACACTGGAGGACTATCCTCAGGTCAATCTGGGACTGGACATCGCCGGGGGCTCGCACTTGCTGCTTGAGGCGAAACGCGATGACATCGCCGGGGTGCGGCTGGAGAACCTTGAAGAGGCCGTCCGCCTCGCCATGCGCAATGCAGAGCCGCGCATCCGCATCGGCGATATCTCTACCGCCGATGGCACGCTGTCTTTCATCCTGAACGACGCGGCAGACATTGATCGCGCACGCAGCGAGTTAGAGCCGATCATGGCCGGGCAAGGCATCACTGCGGACTGGAGCCTCGAAGTTCTCGACACACAGCGCATGGTGCTTAGCTCCACGGATTCTGGGCTCAACACCGCTGTCAGCACTGCAATGGAGGCTGCGCGCGAGGTAATCATCACTCGCATCGACAAGTTGGGCACGCGCGAGCCGACCATCATCCGGCAAGGCGACACTCGCATCGTGGTGCAGGTGCCCGGTCTGGAAGATCCCGAGGGCCTCAAAGAGCTGCTGGGTGAGACCGCCGTTCTCGATTTCAAGCTGGTCGACAAGGATGCTCTGCCCACCAATGTGCAGGCTGGCATCGCGCGTCCGGGCAGTGAGATTTATCCCTTTGCCGCCGAAAGCAACTTTGCTGGCCAATCCCTCGCGGTTGAGCGGCTGAGCGGCATTCGCGGCGATAACCTCACTGATGCGCGCGCGGGCAATGATCCGCAGACCAATGAGCCTGTGGTTGTCATCACCTTCGATTCTCAAGGGGCGACCAAATTCGCCAAGCTAAGCACAGAGAATGTTGGTGAGCGCTTTGCGATCATCCTCGACGGGCAAATCCTTTCCGCGCCTGTCTTCAATGAACCCATTCTGGGTGGCACCGCGCAAATCTCCGGCAATTTCACTGCTGACACCGCGGCCAAGCTGGCGATCCAGCTTTCATCGGGTGCTTTGCCGGTTCCGCTGGAGGTTGTCGAAGAGCGCAGTGTGGGTGCGGAACTGGGTAACGACTCGGTCCGCAAGGGCCTGATCGCAATGCTGATTGGATCAATTGCGGTGATCACTCTGATGGTGGCAACCTATGGGCGGTTCGGCATCTATGCGACGCTGGCGCTGTTTTTCAACGTGTTGATCCTGCTGGGGCTGATGGCGGGTCTCAACGCCACCCTTACGCTGCCCGGCATCGCAGGCTTCGTGCTGACTGTGGGCGCAGCGGTGGACGCCAACGTGCTGATCAATGAACGCATCCGTGAGGAGCGCAAACGCGGGCGTAAGGTGCTCGCCGCGGTCGAGAACGGGTATAAAGAGGCCAGCCGCGCGATCTGGGACGCCAACATCACCAACCTGATTGCAGGTGGTCTGCTGTTCCTGTTCGGCTCAGGCCCGGTCAAGGGGTTTGCCGTCGTGCTGGTGATCGGCCTTGCCACCACCGTTTTCACCGCGCTGTATCTCACTCGCATGTGGGCCGCCGGCTGGCTGCGCGCGACCCGTCCTGCCGACATCAATATCTGATTTGCTAGCGAGCATAACGCCATGAAACTTCTCAAGCTCGTCCCCGGTGACACGAACATCAAGTTCCTGAAGCTGCGCGTCCCATTCTTCGCGGTCAGCATGCTGCTGGTCCTTGCAAGCTGGGCGCTCGTCTTCACGCAGGGGCTGAACTACGGAATTGATTTTGCTGGCGGGCAAGAAGTGCGTCTGACCTTTGAACAGCGCGAAGAGGCGCCGATCCCGGAACTGCGCGAGCTGGTGACTGGGCTGGGCTATGGAACTCCGGTGGTGCAGGAATTTGGTGGGCCCAATCAGGTCTCGATCCGCATTCCTCTTCCAGATGATCTGGAGCAGGAGGCAGGCGACAAGATCGGTGACGAGGTTATCGCGGCCATTTCTGCCGAATATGAGGATACGCGCCGAGACGGGAACGAGGCAGTGTCCGGCAAGGTCGCAGGCGAGTTTCGCAGCGCCGCTCTGATAGCTTTGATCGCCGCCATGGTCGCGGTGGCGCTGTATATCTGGGTGCGGTTTGAATGGCAGTTCGGTGTGGGAGCTCTGTTTGCCCTGTTCCACGACGTGTCGCTGACGCTGGGGCTGTTCTCGCTGTTCCAGCTGGAGTTTTCGCTCCAGATCATCGCTGCGATTCTCTCGATCATCGGTTACTCGCTGAATGACACGATCGTGGTCTATGACCGCATCCGCGAGAACCTGAAGAAGTTTCGCAAGATGCAGCTGCCCGAATTGCTCGACCTTTCGATCAATGAGACTTTGGCGCGCACGGTGATGACCTCGCTGACGCTGCTGGTGGCGCTGTTGCCGCTGCTGTTCTTTGGCCCGGCGAGCCTGTTTGGCCTTGTCGCCGCGATCACCGCAGGCCTGTTCATCGGGACCTATTCGAGCGTCTATCTCGCAAGCCCGATCCTGATCTGGCTGGGCGTCAACTCCGACAGCTTCGTTCCCGAAGAATCGGCTGTCGAGAAGCAGGAAAGAGCCGCGCGCGATCGTTCGCGAGGCGTCGTTTAAGCGCGCGCTAACCGGTGGTAGTGCTCGGCAAGGGCGGCGGCATGCGCCGTCCAGTCGAACCGTTCAACCGTCGCGGCGACCTCTTGCGGGTCCGCCGATTGCGCGACTACTGCACGCAGCCCATCGGCCACCGCTTCTGGGGTGCGTTCAACCAGCCTGCCAGCGGTTTCACTTGTCACCAATTCGCGCGCACCGCCGACATCGCTGGTGACAATCGGAGTGCCGCAAGCCAGCGCTTCGACCCAGGCATTGGCAAGCCCCTCATTCTCGGTCGGCAGGACCATCGCATCGGCTGCTGACAGGATTAGCGGGAGCAGATTGTGATCGACTGAACCAGTCAGGTGCACGCGGGCTTCAATCCCTCGCTCGCGGGCGAGATTGCGCAGCTCTGCCTCCTCATCACCTTTGCCGACTATCAGCAGCCTTGCCTCAGGCAAATCCTTGGCCAGCAGCGCCAGGGCTTTAATCGACAAGGCGTGCCCCTTGTGCCCGTTCAGCGCGCCCACGCCAGCAAAAACAGGCGTGCTGTCAGGCAGCAAAAAGCCCAGCTCCTTGCTCAGCTGCGCGCGCAATTGCGGATGGTTCAGCGGACGGAAGAGATCGCGATTCAGCCCGGTGTAATGGATCGTGATTGCATCACCCGGCATTCCCAAGGCCACCATCTCGCGCGCCAGAGCCTTGCTCACTGAAAGCAGGCCTGCTGCCTGCTGCGCAGCGCCGAGCATCGCATCGCGGGCATGGGGCACGGTCCCCCAATAATTGATGTCACTCCCGCGCGCCTTGATCGAGAGCGGCGTTCCCAGATCGCGTGCAATCTGCGCTGCTGCCGGGCCATCGGGGAAGAAATACTGCGCATCGACGACATCGAGGGGCGCTTCGGATTGCACCGCTCGCGCTATCGGAAGCGCCGCTTTGGCAATTGCGGTGACATTGCGCCGCGTGCCGACTTTGGGAATGAGCGTAAAACGCGGGCGATAGACCGTCACGCCGCCCATCTCCTCGCGCTCCGGCAAATGGCGCAAGTCGCGATACCGATCCGAAAGCGCACCAAGCCCCAGCGGCGGCATGCCAATCGGGTTGATCACGCTCACCCGCCAGTCTCCTCGTTTCACCAGCGCCTCCAGCGAGCGCGCCACAAACGTTCCGAAGCGGGGATTGGCCGCGTTGGGATAGATCGTGCTGAGGGCAAGGACGTGCTTCACCCGGATTGGCCTAGTGTGCGGGTGTGAAAGCTTTGTGAGAAACCACGCAAGAGCGCACCTCTCACAGTTTGCGAACCAGCATTTCGGTGACTGCTATCCAGTCGGGCCGCTCGATCACTTGCTGCTTCTGCCCGCTTTGCACGGGGAGGACGCCGACAAGCGAACCGCTCGCATCGATCAGGCGGCCAAACACGAACCGGCCTCCTGCACGCGGGACCAGACAATCGCGATTGATCACGCTGGCAGCTTCGGATGCGCCGATTTGCTTGAGCCAGATGAGATCACCGGGGCGATACTCGCTCACCGCAGCGGTGACTTCCATCACCAGTCTCGGCGCGCTCAGAGAACTTTGCGCCAGCTCATGCGGCAGCACTGTATCTCGCGGGCTGGCCACTGCCGAGGCTTCACCAAAGCCCAGTTCGGCGACGATTTGCGGTCGTGGCTGCTGATCAGAGCGCACCAGACTTTCCGGATCAACGCCCAGGGCTGCGCCAATCCTGTCCATCCACTTGATCGAAAGCGTGCGCGTGCCGGTCTCCAATCGACCGATTGTCTGAGCGGTGGTGGGCGGATCGCAGGCCTCGGCCAGATCAGCCAGCGTGAGCCCCTTGGCCTTTCGGAATTCGCGGATGCGGTTGATCATTGTTGCGCCTCAATTCTTGGTCATGAACCAAATCGGTTTTTTCTTTCCTACAGATTGGCGTCTTTGGCAAGGCTGCGAACGGCGATTCTAACCGCCGGTCAAAGGGAGACTCACATGAAGCGTCAACTCGTAGAGCGCGAACTCACCAGCGAAGGACCCAAGCGTACCGGAGGCGCGCAGGGCAAACGGCGCACAGTTACAGTGAACCTGGCCGAGTCTCCTATCGCCTGGCTGCATTCGCGCGGCCATCTGGAAGATCGGCTGTTCGACGCAGGTGAAGCACTGCGCAATGATTACGAGCGCGCACAGCTCTCGGCCAATGTCACGATGCGCTGGGATCCGGTTCGAGTGAAGTCCAGCGGGGGCGACAGGGGGCTTAGTCCAACCGAAAAGCAGATCGCTGCCAAACGTCGCTTCGAAGGGGCAATTGCCGAAGCGGGCAAGGGGCTCGATGATATCCTGTGGCGCGTCGTATGCGCGGGAGAGGGCTTGCCAGAGGCGGAAAAATCGCTCGGCTGGCCGGCCCGCAGCGGCAAGCTGGTGCTCAAGCTCGCGCTTGAAAGGGTCGCGGACTTCTACCGGATCGCATGAGGTAAGGTGGGGCCTCTTCTCTATTGCTCGGCAATCTTCCCGGTCGCGATCCGGAATGCGCCGACAAAGACGATCGAGGTAAACATGATCCCAAACATCAGCGTAAAGAATGTCGGCTCATAGTCGCGGCTGAGCATGAAGACGCGGCGCAAGCCATAGGAGTACACCCATTCGGGCACTGCGCCGGGCACCAGCCAGACATACAGGAGGTAAGGTCCCCAAACGCCGAGAAAGACCATCCCGATAAGAGCTTTTGCGGTATTGGACATAGCTGTTCCCCAGAGGATCTTTCTGCGGCAATTTTAGACCATGCTGGCTAAGAAACTGTGTATCCAAGAGGTGGCAAGGCTGGCGTAGCCAACGCGCACAAGAAGGCCCGATGTCACACGCGAAGTGCTTCGGCCATTGCGTCACGCAAGGCGGGAAGGGTCTCCGCCTCAAACCAATCGTTCTTTGCCATCCACATGCGCACGCGCCATGCGGGGTGGGGTAAGGGGATGACGGGCGCAAATTCCGCGCCGCGCCGGACTCGCTCGGTCATCGACCAGCGCTTGGTTTCTGGCAGATAGTGGCTCTGCGCATAAGCGCCGACCAACAGGGTGAGACGATCCTGGGGCAGCTGATCCAGCACGCGGCCATGCCACAAGGGCGCGCATTCCGGGCGGGGCGCGGCATCGCCGCCGCCTGCTTTGCCAGGGTAGCAAAAGCCCATCGGCATCAGCGCGATCAACTCTGGATCATAGAAGACGGCCTTGTCGAGGCCCAGCCAATCGCGCAGGCGGTCACCGCTGTCATCGTCCCAAGGAACACCGCTCGAATGGACCTTGGCCCCCGGTGCCTGACCGATAATCAGAATGCGGCTGTTGGCGGAGAATTGGACAACGGGACGGGCCCCGAGTGGAAGGTGCTCCGCGCAGACCGTGCAGGCGGCGATCTCTGCATGGAGCCGCGCCGCCGCCCGCGCCGCCGCATCGTTCATCCGATGGCCTCTACCCGTTCGGCAAGCTCAAGCCAGCGCTCTTCGGCCTCGTCCTTCTCGCCCCTCGCATTCTCGATACCCTTGGAAATCGTCGCAAAACGCTGCGGGTCTTTGCTGAAGAGATCGGGATCGGAAAGGATCGCTTCGCCTTTCGCGATAGCCGCTTCAAGTTCCTCGATCCGCGCTGGCAGCAGATCGTAATCGCGCTGGTCCTTGTAAGACAGCTTGTCCGCCTTTGGAGCGGAGGTCGGAGACGAAGAAGAAGCGGCAGGCGCAGGCGATTTTGACTTCGCTTGGACAGGCTTGCGGCGCTTGGCCTGCCAGTCCTCATAGCCGCCCGCCACGATGTCGACCGTGCCCGAGCCATCGAGACCCAAGGTCACGGTCACCGTCTTGTCGAGGAAATCGCGATCGTGGCTGACGATCATGACGGTGCCTTCGAAGTCGGCGATCACTTCCTGCAACAGGTCGAGCGTTTCGAGGTCCAGATCGTTGGTCGGTTCGTCGAGGACAAGCAGGTTGGCTGTGCGGGCAAACTCGCGCGCGAGCAGCAGGCGCGAACGCTCTCCGCCCGATAGGATGCCGACCTTGGTGTCGACGATCTTGGGATCGAACAGGAAGTCCTTGAGATAGGCCTGCACATGCTTGCGCGCGCCCCGAACGTCGATCCAGTCGCCCCCTTCGGCAAGGATATCGCGCACACTCGCATCGGGTTCGAGCAGTTTGCGCTGCTGATCGATCATCACACCGCTCAGCGTGCGGGCATGGTTTATGGTGCCGCTGTCAGGCTCCAGCTCGCCGGTGAGCAGTTTGAGCAGTGTCGTCTTGCCAGCACCATTCGCACCGACAATACCGATCCGGTCACCGTTCTGGATGCGCAGAGTGAAGGGCTTGATGACGGTTCGGTCACCGAACGATTTGGAGATGCCCTCGGCAACGATGACAGACTTCGATTTGAACTCCTCATCATTGGCGAGCTTGAGCTTGGCCGAGGAACTGTCAGAGATCATCGCCGCTCTGGTCGCGCGCATCTGGTGGAGCTTTTCCAAGCGGCCCTGATTGCGCTTGCGCCGCGCGGTGACGCCGCGTTCGAGCCAATGGGCTTCGATCTTGAGCTTGGCATCAAGCTTTTCGGCAGCGCGGGCCTCTTCGGCATAGACCTGCTCTTCCCACGCCTCATAACCGCCAAAGCCGACCTCTTTGCGCCGCATCGTGCCACGGTCGAGCCACAGGGTCGCGCGGGTCAGACGCTTCAAGAAGGTGCGGTCGTGGCTGATCGTAATGAAAGCGCCCTTGTAGCGGGTCAGCCAATCCTCCAGCCAGTCAATTGCGCCCAAATCCAGGTGGTTGGTTGGCTCATCGAGCAGCAACAGGTCAGGGTCTTGGGCCAGCGCACGGGCAATCGCGGCGCGGCGTTTCTCGCCCCCGCTGGCCGTCGTCGTTTCGCGTGCCATGTCGATACCAAGCTGTCCGGCGATGGCCTCGACCTCATGCGCGGCTGGAGCATGCACACCGCCAAGCGCGAAGTCCATCAGGCTTCCGTATTCGGTAAAGTCCGGCTCTTGCTCCAGAAAGACGATGCGCATGTTCGGCTTGACCCGGCGAGTGCCTCGGTCAGCTTCGATCCGATCTTCGATCAAGCGCAGCAGAGTGGTCTTGCCCGCGCCATTGCGTCCAATCAGCGCAAGGCGATCGCCGGGAAGGACGTGCAGATCGATAGGCTCCGCGCCTTCGCCTGGTTTCGGTCCGCCAAACAGCCAGCGCCCGCCTTGTTGCAGGCCAAGCCCTTCGAGACTGAGGATCGGTGGTTGCGCCATAGGCAGCGCCACCTAGGAGCTTGCAAGGGTACCCACAAGTCAGTTGAGCCACATTTGGCTTGCAAACGGAGCAGATACAGGACTGAACCCGTGTGCAGATCGCCATTCACTCCTTGTTCAACGCCGCGCGCTTAGGCATGACTTCATTATGAAACACAAAAGTCTCTGCGCTGTCGTTTCAGCGGCCGCATTTGCTCTTACCGGGCTGGTTGCGCCTGCATCTGCGAGCAGCGGCCAAAATTATTATTATGTCTCGCAACAGAAACAGCGCGATGATCAGGGTGAAGCGCGCAAGGAAATGAAGGCAGGAAACCAGCTTTCTCTGCGCGAGATTGAACGCAAAGTGATCCCGCAGATGTCCGGCGCTGAATATCTGGGGCCGACTTACGATGCGGCTTCCCACGCCTATCGGTTGAAGTTCATCAAGAACGGGCGGGTCATGTATGTCGATGTTGATGCCCGTACAGGCCAGATCATCAACCGTTCCCGGTGAGACCGCCGCGTGATTGCTTGACCTTAGCCTTCCAAAAGCCCACGACTTTACCAACTGCAATCAACACCTAACGGGGACCCATGCGCATCCTGATTGTCGAAGACGAGCCCACACTTGGGCAGCAGTTGAAGTCAACGCTCGAACAGACCGGCTACGCGGTTGATCTGTCGACTGATGGTGAAGACGGCCACTTCCTTGGCAGCACTGAGGAATATGACGCCTGTATTCTGGATCTGGGCTTGCCCGAGATTGACGGGCTGAGTGTTCTTGGCATGTGGCGCAAAGAGGGGCGGGACTTCCCGGTTCTGGTGCTGACAGCGCGCGACAGTTGGTCTGACAAGGTGGCCGGGCTTGATGCGGGCGCTGACGACTATCTCGCCAAGCCATTCCAGACCGAAGAGCTGATCGCTCGCCTGCGCGCGCTTATTCGCCGCGCTTCGGGCAATACCTCGTCGGAGCTGATGGCGGGCAATGTCCGGCTGGACACACGTTCGGGCCGCGTGACGCTTGACGGAGAGCCGGTCAAACTGACGGCCCAGGAATACAAGCTGCTCAGCTATCTCATGCACCACAAAGGCAAAGTGGTGAGCCGGACCGAGCTTATCGAACATATTTATGACCAGGACTTTGATCGCGATTCCAATACGATTGAAGTCTTCGTCACCCGCATCCGCAAGAAACTTGGCGCAGAAGTGATAACGACGATCCGTGGCCTCGGTTACAGCCTCGACGATCCGGCCGACAAACCCAGAGCTTAAGGGTTTAAGCGAAGCCGCCACAGGTCACCCCGGACATGCGATGGGGGCCGGTTCTGGTGCTGTCAGCGGCGAACATGGATCGGCTGCCAGCGACGAAGACGCACTGGTTCGGCCGCGGGGAAGTCTTGCCCGGCGCATGGGCTTTATCGCAGCGGCGTGGATCATTGTCCTGCTGCTAGGCGGCGGGATTGCTTTGGACCGCACGCTCACAAGTCAGGTTGACGACAGGTTTGACGAGCAACTCGAGTATATCCTGACGGCCATGATTGCTTCGGCGGAGATTGATCCGCTGGGTGAGGTCTATTTCGAACTTCGGTTGGGTGACCAACGTTTCCTTGAGCCGGGAAGCGGCATTTACTGGCAAGTCAGCGGCGGGGATTCGATCCCCTATCCCTCGCGAAGTTTGTGGGATCGCGAACTCGAAGTGCGTGACGTTGTCGCAGAGGATGGGTCGTTTCCGGACAGGGCTATTTTCTACGACACCGATCAATGGGCTGATGAGCCGCTTCGGATGGTGCAGCGCACGGTGATCCTGCCGGGCAGCGAAACGCGCTGGACTTTTGCTGTGGCAAGCACGCCTGACGAATCCGATCAGGAATTGCGAAACATACGTCTCATCCTGATCTGGAGTTTTGCCGTTCTGGGCCTTGGCCTGATTGTGATGGCGCTGCTGCAAATCCGCTATGGCCTTTCACCGCTGCGCCGGGTGCGCGCTGCGATTTCCAAGCTGCGCACAACGGGCGATAACCGCATAACCGAACCGCTCCCTACCGAGGTTCAGCCTCTGGTCGAAGAGGTGAACGCGCTGCTTGAGCATACCGAACGGCAGGCTGAAGAAGCCCGTATGCATGCAGGCAATCTGGCGCACGCATTGAAGACCCCGCTTACCGTACTCACCAATGCCGCAACCGCGCGCGATCCCGATATTGCGCAGGCCGTGTTCCGCGAATCCAGAGCCATGCAGCGACACGTCGATCACCACTTGGCCCGCGCGCGGGCGTTGGGGCGGCGAGCCGTCGGGCATGCGCGCACCAATGTCCACGCGAGCGCTGAGGCGGTGCGGCGGGCGGTCGAGCGGCTCTATCCCGAAGGCCGGCTGGACATTGCCGGCAGCAAGCAATCCATGGTTGCGATTGAGCGGCAGGACCTTGACGAAATCCTCGGCAATCTGATCGAGAACGCGGCCAAGTATGGCGGCGGCAGTGTGTTTGTGACGATCGATGCCGATGAAGAGGCCGACCAGTGCCTGATTTGGATCGAAGATGACGGTGCAGGAATCCCCGAGGCAGAGCGAACCCGCATCTTTGACCGGGGCGCGCGGTTGGACACGGGCAAGCCCGGAACCGGCCTGGGCCTTTCGATCGTTCGCGACGTGGTTGAGATTTATGGCGGCAGCGCACGCCTCGACGAGAGCGAGGATCTGGGCGGGCTGCTCGTCGAGCTTAGCCTGCCAAGAGCCTAGTTCCTTGCAAGCAGGGCACTGTGCACTGGCCGTTCAGTTCGCATTCAAGCCAAATCCGCAAAATCGCCTGCACTCAAAATGTTGCAGCTTGCAAACGACACACAGCGTTTCCTCATGGATCATGACCTATGACACATCCAGCGCGTTTCACTGCCATAGGATTGGCGCTTATCGCATTGAGCGCTTGCGCAAGTACGTCCGAGGGCAATGAACTGGACCCTTCAGCCGGTTTTGGCTTCCTCTTCGCAACCCCCGCGACCACGGAGTATCCGCCCTATGTCGTGTGCAACGGGGATCGCTGCGGATTGCGCGACAAGGATGGCAATATCACCCAGATGTCAAAGGAAGAGCGGAACAATTATCGCCTTGGTATTGAGCTTGCCGAGGAGCGTGCGCGTGACGCCGCTAGCGGGTTCCCTCCGCCACAAATCCCGGCTCCCGCTGCGCCACAACCGGGAAACCCTGTCAGGCCGAACTGAACCTTCGAGCTCACGCCTAGCCCGTCTGGGCCTGTTCCTTAGCCCGTTCGTGGTGGTGGATCACTTCGTCGATGATGAAGCGCAGGAATTTCTCGCTGAACTCAGGATCAAGATCGGCCGCTTCTGACAAGGCGCGAAGCCGGGCTATCTGGCGCTTTTCCCGGTCTGGATCAGCCGGAGGAAGGGTGACCTTCGCTTTGTACTCGCCCACCGCTTGCGTGATGCGAAACCGCTCGGCCAGCATGTGAATGATCGCTGCATCGATGTTGTCGATGCTCTTGCGATAGACCGCAAGGACCGGATCGGCTCCGGTCTCATCGGTGGGGGCGCTGGTGATGGGGGCTTGTGTTTCATGCGACATAGGCGCGCAAATTAGCAGCAATTGAAAGCTTGCCAAGCACTTGGCGCACCCCCTAAGGCCGGTGGCGATGAGCGCCGAAGTCGTACCTCTGCCGCGCAAGCAACCGACGATTGAGCCGATGCTGGCGTTAACCGCCACCGGCATGAACTCGGTCAACGCTGTGATTCTTGACCGAATGCAGAGCGAAATCCCGCTTATTCCGCGTCTTGCAGGGCACCTGATTTCCGGCGGAGGCAAGCGTCTGCGTCCAATGTTGACCCTCGCTGGAGCGGAGCTCGTGGGCTATAAGGGTGAGCGGCATCATAAGCTCGCCGCAGCCGTTGAGTTCATTCACACCGCCACTCTTCTGCATGATGACGTGGTCGATGGCAGCGAATTACGCCGGGGCAAAGCGGCAGCGAACATTGTATTCGGCAATCCGGCGACCGTTCTGGTGGGCGATTTCCTGTTCAGCCGGGCCTTTGAGCTGATGACTGAGGATGGCTCTTTGCGCGTCCTCAGCATTCTCAGCCGTGCCAGCGCAGTGATTGCCGAAGGCGAGGTCTCGCAACTCTCGGCCCAGCGCCAGATTGAAACCAGCGAGGAGCGCTATCTCCACATTATCGGTGCCAAGACCGCCGCTCTCTTCGCTGCTGCCAGCCAGATCAGCGCTGTTGTTGCCGAATGTAGCGAGGAACAGGAACGCGCCCTTGAAGATTATGGCCGCAATCTTGGCGTCGCGTTCCAGCTGGTCGATGATGCGATCGACTACGATTCCGATGCAGCCGAAATGGGCAAGGATCAGGGCGACGATTTCCGCGAAGGGAAGATGACCTTGCCTGTAATCCTCGCCAATGCGCGCGGGGATGAGGAGGAGCGCAAGTTCTGGAAAGACGCCATCATCGGCCACCGCACCTCTGATGAAGACCTCGCGCATGCCATCTCGCTGATCGCCAGGCATAACGCGCTCGAAGACACGCGCGAGCGTGCCCGTCACTTCGCACAGCGGGCGATCGACGCGATTTCGATCTTCCCTGACAGCAAAGCGCGCCGGGCCATGGCGGAAGCCGCCCAATTCGCGGTCGCGCGCGGCTATTGATCGCGCTACTCGGTCGGCGATGAGCGCCGATCTCCCTATCCACGCAGTCCTTGACGACATCCGAGCCGCACTGCGCAAGGCTGGCGCTGCAGTGCTGATCGCGCCACCGGGTGCGGGCAAGACGACCGCGGTGGCTCCGGCCTTGCTGGCTGAGAACTGGTGCGATGGGGAGATCATCGTCACGTCCCCACGCCGGATTGCTGCGCGTGCTGCGGCAGAACGCATTGCCGAGATGCTGGGCGAGAGACCGGGCGAGACGGTTGGCTATCAAACGCGCATGGACAGCAAGGTCTCCGGCAAAACACGCATACGCTTTGTGACTGAGGCCATTATTGTGAACCGGCTGGTGTCTGATCCTGAACTTCCCGGTGTCTCGGCCATCCTCTTTGATGAAGCGCATGAGCGGCACTTGGACAGCGATCTGGGGCTGGCTTTGGCCTTGGAAACCCGCAGCGTCCTTCGCGAAGATCTGCGTGTGCTTGTGATGTCCGCAACGATTGATGGCGCGCGGTTTGCGCGGTTGCTTGGGCATGAGGCGACGATTATTGAGAGTGAAGGGCGCAGTCATTCTTTGCAAATTGAATGGCTTGGAGCCGACTCGACGCAATCAACCGAGGATCAGGTCGCAGCCGGGATCATACAGGCCTGGCGCGATCAGCTAGGGGATATCCTCGCCTTTCTCCCCGGCGTTCGAGAGATTGAGCGCGTCCGTGAGCGTTTGACTGAGCGGCTACCCAATACGCCGGTCTTACCCTTGCACGGCCAGATTGACCCTGCCGGTCAGCGCGCTGCCATCCGCCGCGATGCCGAAGGCCGCCGCCGGATCGTACTTGCCACCGCGATTGCAGAGACTTCGCTTACGCTCGAAGGAGTCTCAATAGTTGTCGATAGTGGGCTAGCAAGGCTCGCGGAATTTGATCGGGCTGCTGGAACCACGCAGCTTGTCACGCGCCGTGCGAGCCAGGCTGCTGCTGCGCAAAGGGCCGGCCGCGCAGCGCGTCAGGGTCCGGGAGTGGCCTATCGTTTGTGGGAGGAGGCCGGGCATTCGGGACGCCCTGAATTTGCTCCTCCTGAAATCGAAAGCGCCGACCTTAGTACTTTGCTGCTCAATCTGGCGCTGTGGGGGACGAGTGATCCGGCCAGCCTTTCATGGCTCGATGCTCCACCAGCAGCGTCGGTCTCGGCGGCGCGTAGCGCTCTTCAGGGGCTTGGCGCGCTTGATGAGACCGGGCGGATAACGGAGCTGGGCGAAGCGATAGCGGCAATGCCCATGGCCCCCAGCGAGGCCGCTGCAATCCTGCACGGTGTGGAGGCTGGCGTCGCCGAGCAAGTCGCGCAATTGGTGATCCTTATGCAGGAACGCGGGCTGGGGGGGGCGCAGCGAAGACCTGGCCCAGCGCCTTAGCCGATTGCAGGGGGACCGGTCCAAACGTGCCGAAACGGCGGGGCGCATCGCCCAAGGCTGGAGCCAGCGCGCCTCGCGCTCGAAGGTCGAGCTATCGGGCAAAGCCCAAGACGCAGCCGAAGCGCTCGCTCTAGCGCGCCCGGACTTCGTGGCCCGTCGCCGCGATGCGAGTGGCGAGCATTGGGTCAGCGCCGGTGGACGTGGGTTTACGCTTGACCCCGCATCCCCTTTGGCGCGCTCTGAGTGGATCGTCATATGCGATGCGCAAGGGGCCGCCCGCTCAGCGAGAGTGACGGGTGGGCTCGAACTTACCCTTGGCCAGATTGAACGCATTTTTAAGAGTCAGGTTCAGGAACGGTCTATAGCTCATTGGAATAATGAGAAAAACAAAATTGAATGCAGGCGGGAGCGCAGTCTGGGTGCGATCGTGCTTACCAGCGGCCCTGATCCAAAGCCCGATCCTGCAGTGGTCCTTGAGCATCTTACCGAGAAAGCCCTGGAAAAGCTCGGCGAGCTTCTGCCCTCTGGTTTTCTCGAACGCGCGCAGTTCGCTCAGGTTAAGGTGCTTTCTGAAGAAGTTTTGCGAGAAACTGCCGGTATCTGGCTGAATCCTCTGTTGGAAAATCGTCGCGACTTGCAATTATCTTCGCAGCAATTCGCTCAGGCTGCGCTTGCGCAACTTGACTGGCAAAAACGCCAGCGGCTTGATCAAACCGCGCCCACGCATTTTTCCTCTCCTGCCGGTACGGGCCATGTTATCGACTATGCGGGCGACGACGCGCCTAGCGTGGAGGTGAGAGTGCAGGCGCTGTTCGGTCTCGATCAGCACCCGATGATTGGCCACACGCCTCTTCTGCTCAAGCTCACCAGCCCGGCTGGAAGGCCAATTCAGTCGACCCGCGACCTTCCCGTTTTCTGGCGCGGAAGCTGGGCGGATGTCGCCAAAGATATGAAGGGCCGCTATCCCAAACATCGATGGCCGGATGAGCCATGGCTGGAAAAGCCGAGTTTGAAGACCAAAAACGCCTTCAATCGCTCATGAGTTTGCATTAGTGGCAAGGGCCTCAAAGGATCGAAGAACCAATGCCAGCAAGAATCTATCAGACGCCCAAAAGTGCCATGCAGTCCGGCAAGGCCAAGCTAGACACATGGGTACTCGAATTTGCGCAGTCCGAAGCGCGCAAGCCAGACCCGCTGATGGGCTGGACCGGTAGCGGCGATACGCAGGCGCAAGTGAAGCTTAATTTCCCGACCAAGGAAGCAGCAAAGGCCTATGCCGAGAAATACGGCATTACCGCGCGCGTGTTCGCCACCCCGCCCAAGGGCCTCAAGCTTCAAGCCTACGCTGATAATTTTAAGTGAGCTCGGCTCCGGATTGAATCCAAAGCAAGTAGGTTGATTCTTTAAGATCAGCTCGCCATATGCGCTTCCGGGAGTCGGGTGGACGTTTGCGTTCGCTCACCGGGTCAGGTCCGGAAGGAAGCAGCCCAGGTGAATTGCGACGGGTCGCTCGGCTCCTTTGTATTTTCCCCAAAGACCGCGATGACAAATGGCCAATCAGGGCCTAGCGTATGCGCGTGACTGATTCCGACCCAGACTTGCCCGAGAACGAAGACGAGAGCGGCCCTAGTGCGGCCGAGCTTGAGGCAGCTGGGCAGAACTCCATGTTTGGCGATGCGCCTGCTGCTGCTGAGGCTGAGCCATCAGCTGCGCCGGTTGAGGCCGAACCCGCCGCGCAGCCCTACCGCGTTCTCGCCCGCAAATACCGTCCGCAGACCTTCTCTGAGCTTATCGGGCAGGAACCGATGGTGCAGACGCTTGCCAATGCAATCGAGCGTGACCGGCTGGCGCATGCCTTCCTGATGACCGGGGTCCGCGGGGTTGGGAAGACTTCGACAGCGCGCTTGATTGCCAAGGCATTGAACTGCATCGGTCCAGATGGGCAGGGCGGCCCAACAATTGATCCTTGTGGCGTCTGCGAGAATTGCGTCGCGATTGCCGAGGGACGGCATATCGATGTGATCGAAATGGACGCGGCCTCCAACACCGGGGTCGATGATGTCCGTGAGATCATTGAAGCGGTGCGCTATTCAGCCGTGTCGGCGCGCTTCAAGATTTACATTATCGACGAAGTTCACATGCTTTCGCGCAATGCCTTCAATGCGCTGCTCAAGACGCTTGAAGAGCCGCCCGCCCATGTGAAGTTTCTGTTCGCCACGACCGAGGTCGACAAATTGCCTGTGACGGTTCTCAGCCGCACGCAGCGCTTTGACTTGCGCCGTATCCCGGCAAGCCTGCTGGCCGAGCATTACGGCAATGTGTGCCAGAAAGAAGGCGTTGAGGCTGAGCAGGAAGCCTTGCGAATCATCGCGAATGCCGCCGAAGGATCAGCGCGAGACGGCCTCTCGATCCTCGACCAAGCGATTGCCCATGCCGATCTCGATGGGGAAGGCATGGTCAGCGCGGCTCGGGTGCGCGACATGCTGGGCCTTGCGGATAAGAGCGCGCAGCGGGCCATTCTGGGCCATGTGCTCAACGCCGATGCCAAAGCCTTGCTCAACGGCATTGACGAGCAATATGCGCTGGGCGTTGAGCCGCTGGCTCTGATGCGCGCGCTGATGGATCTGGTGCACAAGATCACGGTTTCGCAAGTGTCCGGCTCTGAACCTGACGCTCCGGGCGAAGAAGAGCGTGAGGCGCTGGCAGACTTTGCACAGCGCTTGTCTGCTGGCCAGCTTCACCGGTTGTGGCAATTGCTCCTAAAAGGGCATGATGAGGTGCGCATGGCGCCCGATCCGCTGGTTTCGCTCCAGATGGCGCTGCTCCGGGCCCTTCATGCAGCCGACCTGCCTGATCCGGGTAAATTGGCCCGCCGCATCGAGCAATTGGCCAGCCAGCCACCTCCAGCGACGACAGGGGCGGCAAGTGCCGGCTCCACAGCGCCCGTAGCGCAGGCAGGAGGGCCACCACCGGACTGGGCCGAGCTGGTGGCGCGGGTTGATCGCGCGGGGCAAATGCATGTCGCCGAGATGATGCGCTCGCGCATGCGGGTGATTGAACTGGGCCCGGAAAGGCTCATCTTTGAGCAAGCGGACAATTTTGCCGACGATCCCGGCCCTGATGTGCGCGATGCTCTGTTCAAGCTGACAGGCAAGCGCTGGGCCGTCGAAAAGGGACAGGGCAAAGGCCAGCCAACCGTGCGCGAACAGGCCGAAGCCAAGGCCAAGGCCGCGCGGGAGGCCACTCTAGCCGATCCGCTCGTTAAAGCGGCGTTTGAAGCCTTTCCCGATGCAGAATTGATTGAAACCACGCCCGCAGCCGAGGATAACTATCAGGATCGCTCGGCAATGGGTGGGCACTGGAACTAACTGAAAAGGACAATTCGAACCATGAAAAGCATGGAAGAAATGATGGCAGCAGCGCAGCAGGCGGCTGAAACCATTCAAAACCAGATGAACGACATGCAGGTGAAGCTAGACTCTATCGAAGTCGAAGGTGCTGCAGGCGGAGGCCTCGTGACAGTGCGCGCCACGGCCAAGGGCCGCATCCTTGGCGTCAGCATCGACGACAGCCTAATGAAGGTGGAAGAGAAAGGCATCGTCGAAGACCTCGTTACCGCCGCCTTCAACGACGCGCGCGACAAGGCAGACCGGGTTTCGGCGGAGCAGATGAAGGAAATGCAAGGCTCGATGGGCCTGCCGCCAGGCTTTAACCTGCCGGGTTTGGGGTGAGGTAGCAGCTTTGGCATGACCTCTGCCGTGCCGGTGAACGTATAGTCTGCGGCCGGTCAGGCTCTGCCGACGCCATCGCATCCACAGCTTCCTTGCCCTCGCCATTGCGAGCCCTGCGAGCGCTACCCATATTCCTTCTAAAGGCGCGCCCAAATGGCGGCCGCGGATAACAATTGATGACTGAGCAATTCCCTCTTCTTCCCCTGCGTGACATTGTCGTTTTTCCCGGAATGGTGGTTCCATTGTTTGTCGGGCGCGACAAGTCCGTGGCGGCGCTGGAAGCGGCCATGGATGCCTCCAAGGACATCTTCCTGCTTGCCCAGCTGGATCCGGGTAAGGATGATCCTAAGGGCGATGATCTGTACGACACCGGGGTCGTTGCGCAGGTTTTGCAATTGCTGAAACTGCCCGACGGGACGGTGCGCGTGCTTGTCGAAGGCACGTCACGAGCAAAGCTGTCCTCGCTCAAGGCAGAAGCCGACTATGTGATGGCCGAAGTCGAACTGCTTGAACCGGAGACAGTTGGTGGCAGCGAAGTCACCGCGCTGATGCGTCAGGTGACCGAGCAATTCGGCGAATATGCCAAGCTCAACAAGAAGATGGGCGACGACAACAACAGCGTTGACCTGTCCGAAGTCGATGATGCGGGCCAGCTGGCGGACACCATCGCTGCCGCGCTCAGCGCCAAAGTCGGCGAGAAACAGTCTATCCTGACCGAATCGAGCCCCTTGAAGCGCCTCGAACTCGTCATGGCTTTCATGGAAAGCGAACTGTCTGTCCTTCAGGTTGAGCGCAAAATCCGCGGGCGCGTGAAGCGCCAGATGGAGAAGACTCAGCGCGAATATTATCTCAACGAACAGTTGAAAGCGATCCAGAGCGAGCTGGGCGGCGGTGACGGTGATGAAGGGGACGAAATCTCTGAACTCACCGAGAAGATCGAAAAGACCAAGCTTTCCAAGGACGCGCGTGAAAAGGCCAATGCCGAGCTGAAGAAGCTCAAAGGTATGCAGCCCATGAGCGCTGAGGCGACCGTGGTTCGCAATTATCTCGACGTGTTGCTGGGCCTGCCCTGGGGCAAGAAGAGTCGCGTCAAAAAGAATATCGCCAAGGCGCAGGAAATCCTCGATGCCGATCATTACGGGCTTGAGAAGGTCAAGGACCGGATCATCGAATATCTCGCTGTCCAAGCGCGCACCAACAAACTGAAAG